>JBCBJG010000001.1:0-40054 GCA_038523655.1 Pseudomonadota bacterium
CACCAACGCCCCGCGCCGGCGCTTCGGGTCTACGCGCGAAACGCCCCCGCGCCACGACGCGGCAACCCAAGAAATCCCGGACGACAAGTGCGCCGCGTCGCGCCAACAAGCGGGCCGCACCCAAGACGCGGGCGGTGCGGCCCGCCCGGATCAAACCGACGAGCAGCACCTCGGCGCGGTCCTCCAAACGCCGCGGCACACGCAAGCTCTCCGTCACTGCGACGCGGGTGAACGCCGGACGGGTCGGTCTCATCTCGGGCGGCATCAGCGGCACGTACATTCGGATCGCCAGCGATCTCGCCGCTGTGCTCAACAAGCGGGACGACCTGCGTATCCTGCCGATCGCAGGGCAGGGCTCCGTGCAAAACATCACCGACATCCTCTACCTCAAAGGGGTGGATGTCGGCATTGTCCAGTCTGACGTCCTCGCGTACATCCGCGCGCAGAAGCTGCACCGCAATATCGACCGGCGCATCCACTACATCACCAAGCTGTACAACGAGGAGTTCCACCTCGTAGGTGGGCGCGAATTTTCCTCCATCACCGATCTCGAAGGGAAGTCTGTCAACTTCGGCGTCAAGGGATCAGGCACATACATGACGGCGACCACGGTCTTTCGCCAGCTTGGCATCAAGGTGAGGCCGGTCAGCGTGGATCAGCCGCTTGCGCTTGAGCAAATCCGCCGGGGTGAAATTGCAGCGACCGTGTTCGTCGCAGGCAAGCCAACGACCGCGCTTAGTGAGCTCGACCCGACGTTCGGGCTGCGTCTGCTCGAGGTGCCATATGCCGCCGCGCTCCAGGACGCCTACCTGCCTGCCACGTTTTCAGCCGAGGATTACCCGGCACTCGTTCGGAACGGAAAGCGTGTGAACTCGATCGCGGTCGGCGCGGTGATGGCGGTCTACAACTGGCCATCTGACACGGATCGTCATGCGCGCGTCTCACGGTTTGTCGAGGCGTTTTTCAGGTCCATCGCAGAGTTTCGGAAAAAGCCACGGCATCCGAAGTGGCAGGAAGTGAACCTCGCCGCCGACCTGCCGGGGTGGACGCGGTTTTCCGCCGCTGCGGACTGGCTCGCGCGAAACCCGCTCGAAGGTCGTAATCGGCTGCGGGTGAGCTTCGGATCCTTCCTCGATCAGACGTCCGGCGACGGCGCATCGGGTGCTGTGCGCGCAGGCGCTGATCGGGATGTGCTGTTCCAGCAATTTCTCAAATGGAGACAGTCTCAGCCCGCGGCGCCGCGGCGTGCGCAATGACGCGCACCCGTCAGCACTCATCACCGCAGGCTGACTGATTTTCTCTCCTCGTAATGCGTGAGCAGCTTCCATGACCCACGACCCCTCACCGGCGCGACGCGCACAGACCGTGCTGCATACGACCCGGCTCAGCGATCGATTGCAGACCGTCGCCGATGCCGGCCATCCTGAACCGCCCGAGCCATCGCGCGAGGACATCATGTCTGATCTGAGCGGGCGTATTCAGTCGATGATGATCGACCCGTCGCTCAATGGGACCGCGGCTCCGCGCGCGCAGCAGCTCGCCGCTCCGACCAACGATCCGGGCGGAATAGGCGCGCCCGCCACGTTTGCTCCGCCGACCGGACAGACAACATCGGGAGCGACGCCCCCGGCGCTGGCGCAATTTCACTCCCGGGTCGGCGAGCCGACGACGCAGCCCGCTTCGGGCGTCTTCACCCAGCCGGTCACGGGTGAGGAGCCCACCGGTCGGCCCGCGCACATGTATACCGCAGAGATGACGGACGGCGGGTATCCGGACCCAACAAGCGCCCTGCAGCCGGGCATGTTTGAGGCGGGTCAAGCGCAGCTGCCACAAGTGCCGTATCCGCAGGCGTCTTCTCCTCAGTCGCCTCCGGCGCAGGCATCTCATGTGCAAACGGGGAATTACGCTCCGCCGGTCGCCGCCATGCCGGTTGGTTTGCTCGCGGCGCCAACGGACGAAGACGCCGAGCCGCTCGCGCACTGGCTGACCCGGTCAGAAGACGAGGTACCGGACGCGCGTCGCGGATCGGTTCTGACGCTGTGTCTTGCGGTGATGGCGCTCTCGATCCTCGCCGGCTACGGCGGGGCGCAGTTCGTCAACATGACGCTCTCGACGCACTCTGGCGACGATGCCGCTTTCGAAGATGGGCCGGTCCAGGCATCCGGTAGCCTTTTTTCTCCAGATTCGCTGCGGCAGCGCGTGGATCAGTTGACCCGCGAACGCACGGCGACGCTCGATCCGATCTCGCTCGCTGTGCCCGATAAGAACGAACCCGTTGCAGAAGCGGCTCCCGGCGCGGACGACGACGATCTGACCCCGGCCGAACTTGAAGCGCGCACCACCGCGACGGCGGACGGAGATCGTCCGGCGCGTGTCACCGTGTCACCACTGGCGCCCGGATCGCCGACAACTGCGGCGCCACAAGATCGAACAGAGCCAGCGGAGGATGCGATGCCCGAGCGCCGCGATCCGGCTGTGCTGGCGCGGGAGGAAAAACTGATCGCGCGCGGGCGTGAGCTTCTCGACCGCGGCGATGTCGCTGCGGCGCGGCTGGTTCTGCGCCATCTGGCCGAGGCTGGCAGCGCGCAGGGTGCGCTGATGCTGGCGCAGGCCTACGATGCGGAGTGGCTGTTCGAGAACAGCCCCGGAAGCCTGCCGGCAAACCGCGATATGGCCCTGCGATGGTACACGATGGCCGCCCAACGGGGTGAAACCCGCGCGATTGCGAGGCTCGAGACACTCCGCAGCGGCCGGGCCTTGCAGTAGGCGCGCGTCGTCGCGTGGTTATGCGTGCAGGGCTTGGACCTCATAACCGCGCGTGCCGCACGACGGTGTCTGCATCAGCCGTCAAGTACATCCACGCGATAGCCGGCGCGCGGAAAGTGGATGCAAATCTCACCGACGCGCGGATCGTCACGCAGAATGGCGATCCGCGAGATGGAGGCGAACTGCACCGCGCCTTTTACCGGCGGGTCACCGCCGTCCCCATTCGGCTGGATCGCGACCCGGCCGCTGAGTGTGAGCGCCTGCGGATCGTTTTCCTCCACGTGTGCCGGGGTGGCCGGCTTGGTGTCGCGCGCGATATCGAGCGCTTCGGTGCTCGAGAGATCATGCGCGGTGCCGTGGCCGATGCTGCGGAAGCGCTCCCACCACGCAGCGAGTGCGGGGAACGCCGCAATGAGCGCCGGTCCGTCGGCGTAGCGCCCTTCGATGAACCAGACGATCTGATGGACAAGCACGTCCGCAAGCCCCGGTAGCTCGCCGAACAGGAATGGTCCGCCGTCGGCGAGCTGGCGATCAATGGATGCGAGCGTTGCGCGGGTCTGCGCAATGACGTTCGGGAGCTGCGCTGCCTCGCGCGCCAGATCGTGGTCCGGGCCGAAGTAAAGGCGACCGCGGTCGGCGGCCAGTTCCGGTGGAAGCGATGCGAGGTTGGCGCCGAGCGCGATCCGTACGGCATTCAGGAACACCTCGCCGGAAATCATCTGCTCGAGCAGTTCGGTGAGCCCGCGGTTGCCCGCCGGGTGCAAACTCGGTTCCGGCAGGCGCTGCTCGAGTTCATCGCAGATACAGGCGCTGTCGCAGTAGATATCAGCGCCGATCTGCATCACCGGCGTTCGGCGATACCCTCCGGTAAGCGGCATCAAATCCGGCTTCGGCGGGATGCGCGGGATCTCGACCGATGCGTAGCTCGCGCGCTTCAGCCCCAGCGCGGCGCGAACCTTCTCGGCAACCGGTGATTGCGGATAGTGATGGAGAATAATGTCGCTCATGCCGTCCATCCGAGGTTCAGGCCGGGTCCTGCGGCGGGCGCGAATAGTCTTCTTCGCTCACGGGCTCCAGCCACGTCACGTTGCCGCTCTCGTCTGCTTCTTGAATTGCGACGTGTACCATCGCGGTATCGGGCGCGGCGCCGTGCCAGTGTTTTTCTCCCGGCGGTATCCACACCGTGTCGCCTGCGGCGAGCGTGCGGACCGGTTCGCCGTCCGTCTGATAGCGCCCCGTACCGCTCAAGACATAGAGCGTCTGGCCAAGAGGATGAGTGTGCCAGTTGGTTCGGGCGCCGGGCTGGAACGACACACGAAGCGCACGCACGCGCGCTGGCGCCGGCGCCTCGACGATCGGGTCCATCCAGACATCACCGGTAAAGTACGCAGGGTCCGGACGCCGCGTCGGGCGGCTTCCGTTCTTGAAGATCTCCATCGTGTGCTCCGCTCAGGATCGGGGTGGCTGCGGCCAAATTCGGTCACGCATCGCGCAACCCGGTTGCCAGCATGACCATGGCGACACCGATCACGGCGCCGGCGACCGCGAGTTTCCAGGCATCCTGACGGCGCTCCAGACCCGGCCAGCCGAGCGGGCGGATAACCTGGATCAAGGCAATGCCTGCGAAAAAGACCATCACGATCTTGGCCATCGGTCTCTCCTTCCGCCCGCCGGCGTGACGAACGGTATGCTGCACGCCGGCCACTTGATCGCCGGAATCGGGCGCAGTATGGCGGGCGAGCCGCACGACGCAACGCCGGAATGCAGGCGCAAGCCGCGATCCTGGTACGGAGCGCGGCCGCGGCGGGCGCAAAGCGCAGCGCCATGCGTGATACGTCCGCCGGAAGTCTGCCGAAAATCTGACATGAGCATTGCGATGAACCGCGCCCGGCTGATTGTCGACGCCACTTCCGAGGAAGCGACCGCGCTGCTCGGCCGCTCGATATCGGGACTCGCTGCGGCTGGAGATGTCGCATCCGTCTGGCTCCACACGTCAGCCAGCGCGGAACTCGTCGGCCTCGTACAAGGGACCGGCGCGGCAGCTCTGATCGCCGACGATCCGACGCGCGCCGAGGCGACGGGCGCTGATGGGGTGCACCTGACCACCGATATGGAAGCGAGCGAATTAGGCCTCGCGAGGCTCGCGGAAGCGCGCCAGACGCTGGGTGCGGAGCGGATCGTGGGTGCCTTCTGCGGGGTCGATCGCCATGCCGCGATGTCGCTCGCGGAGGCAGGCGCCGATTACATCGCACTCGACGCGGCACTTGATGCAGAAATCGTCAGCTGGTGGGCGCGCGTGTTCGAGGTTCCCGTCGTCGCCGTGGGCCTGATGCAGGCGCAGGCATGTCGCCCGCTCGCTGAAGCCGGCGTCGAGTTTTTCGCCATCCCGCCAGACGCAGCGCAGGTCGCAGCCGTTGAAACCGTGCTGGCCGCCGCTCCTTTCGCGGAGGTGTCAGCATGAGGATCGCATTGAACGCCATCCGCTCCCGTCTCGCGGTGTTTTCTCTCGCAATAGGTGCGGCAGGGGGCGTTATCATCGCGCTACCACCCGTGAGCTTCGCCGAGACCAGTTCGTGGAGCCGTGATCTCAGCGTCGAAGGCGCGGCTCCGCGTGCGAGCGCATCGGGAAAGCTGCAAAGCCGACCGGCACGCCGTGCGACGACCAAGAAGCGACGGGTCAAGACCAAGCAGGCGGCGGCTTCAGCGGAGAATAAAGCGCCGGTTCCTGGAGGCGAGGGTGTTGCCGGCGCGTTCGAAGCATTTCGCTCGTCGCATTTCCTGACAGCACTCGAGCGCGCGAAAGCGGCAGCCGAAAAGGGTGACGCGGCGGCCCATACGCTCGTTGGGCGGATCGTTGCCGAGGGCCGCGGTGTGCCGCGCGATCCGAAGACCGCCGCAGCTTGGTACGCAAGGGGGATGGAGCTCGGGGATGAAAATGCGGCTTTCGCGCTCGGCGTGCTCACAGCCCGTGGAGATGGCATCGCGAAGGACCATGTGCGCGCGGCAGACCTGTTCGCCAACGCGTCGCGACAAGGCCACATCGGAGCAACGTACAACCTCGCGATCGCATTTCTGACCGGTACGGGCCGGCCGACCGACGAGGCTGGTGGCGCACGCCTCATGCGCGTTGCAGCCAAGGCCGGAAATCATCGCGCGCAGTACGACCTCGGGACACTATACGCGTCGGGGACCGGGGTGGCGCAGAATGATCGCGCAGCCGCGGAGTGGACCGGCAAAGCGGCGCGGGCCGGCATCGTCGATGCTCAACTCGACTATGCGATCATGCTCTTCAAGGGACGGGGCGTCGCGAAGGATGAAAAACGCGCCGCCTGGTTTTTCCGGTCGGCAGCCGCTCGAGGCAATCCCGTTGCACAAAACCGGCTGGCGCGGCTCTACGCCGTCGGAGTCGGCGTCGAGCAGTCCCGGGTTCTTGCCGCGAAGTGGCACACCCTTGCGCGCCAGCGCGGCGTCGCCGACTTCAAACTCGATGTGATTGTCTCGAAACTCTCGCTCGCAAACCGGAAGGATGTCGCCCGCGAGGTCGCGGCATTTGCGGAGACAAATTTGCTGGCCGACTAGGGTACCGAGAGAGTCCTGCGGCAGGCACACGCGCGCCTGCCGCTTTGTCTGGTTTCACCTAATGCAGCGTCTTGTTCGCCGCGTTGGCATCATCTCCACGGCTGGCGAGACCTGGGCCGAAGCCTGACAGGTCCGGCATCTCGACGGAGGTGCCGTTGATGACGAGCGTCCCGTCGCCCGCCGTGACTTCGACATTCTCACCGTCACGAACATCGCCTGCGAGAAGCAGCTCGGCGAGCGGGTCCTGAACCGCTTTCTGAATAACGCGCTTCAGCGGACGAGCCCCGTAAGCGGGATCGTAGCCCTTGTTCGCCAGCCACGTCCGCGCGTCCTCATCGAGCGTGAGCGTAATCTTGCGCTCATCGAGGAGGCCCTGCAGCCGAGCGAGCTGAATGTCGACAATCGCCGCCATTTGGCTGCGCTGCAGGCGATGAAAGAGGATAATATCGTCGAGCCGGTTGAGAAACTCCGGACGAAAGCTCGCACGAACCACACCCATCACCTGCTCGCGCACGCTCGCCACGTCATCGTCCTCGCCGAGGTTGACGAGAAACTCTGCCCCCATGTTCGACGTCATGATGATGAGCGTGTTGCGGAAATCGACCGTGCGGCCTTGACCGTCGGTCAGGCGACCATCGTCGAGGACCTGCAGGAGCACGTTGAAGACATCAGGGTGCGCCTTCTCGATCTCGTCGAACAGAAGCACCTGGTATGGCCGACGCCGCACGGCTTCGGTGAGTGCGCCGCCTTCCTCATAGCCAACGTATCCGGGCGGCGCACCGATCAGGCGCGCGACCGAGTGCTTCTCCATGTACTCAGACATATCGAGCCGCACCATCGCCTGCTCGTCATCGAACAGGAAGTTCGCGAGAGCCTTGGTGAGTTCGGTCTTCCCGACGCCGGTCGGGCCGAGGAACATGAACGAGCCAATCGGCCGGTTGGGATCCTGCAAACCGGCGCGGGCCCGGCGCACGGCCGTGGAAACCGCAGCCACCGCTTCGGACTGGCCGATCACACGCTTCGCCAGCGCCTCTTCCATCCGGAGAAGCTTGTCACGTTCGCCTTCGAGCATCTTGTCGACAGGAATGCCCGTCCACCGCGAGACCACTTGCGCGATGTGATCAGGCGACACGGCTTCTTCCAGCATCAGGCCGTTCGTTGCATCCTGTTCGGCGCCCTCGGCGGTGCGGAGTTTTTCCTCCAGTTGTGGGATCACGCCGTAAGACAGCTCACCTGCGCGCGCGAGATCGCCGCCGCGTTGAGCGCGCTCGAATTCGTTGCGCGCGACGTCGAGCTCTTCCTTGATCTTCTGCGCACCGGCGAGGCGATCCTTCTCGGATTCCCAGCGCGCCGTGAGCGCGTTCGATTGCTCCTCAAGCTCGCTGATCTGGCGCTCGAGGTCCGTCAGTCGTTCGCGCGACGCGTCGTCTTCCTCTTTACGCAGCGCCTCACGCTCGATCTGCATTTGCAGCAAACGCCGGTCGAGTTCGTCGAGCTCTTCCGGCTTTGAATCGATCTGCATACGCAGGCGCGATGCGGCCTCATCGACCAGATCGATCGCCTTGTCGGGAAGAAAACGATCCGTGATGTAGCGGTTCGAAAGCGTGGCCGCGGAGACGAGTGACGCGTCACCGATCCGCACGCCGTGGTGCATCTCATATTTCTCCTTGAGTCCGCGCAGGATCGAGATCGTGTCCTCGACGGTCGGCTCGGCAACGAAAACCGGTTGGAAACGGCGGGCGAGCGCGGCGTCCTTCTCCACATGCTTGCGGTACTCGTCGAGCGTCGTCGCGCCGATGCAGTGCAACTCGCCGCGGGCAAGCGCGGGCTTCAGCAGGTTCGATGCATCCATTGCACCGTCGGTCTTGCCCGCGCCGACGAGGGTGTGCATCTCGTCGATGAAGAGGATGACCCGGCCGTTCTCGTTCTCGATTTCCGACAGAACGGCTTTCAGGCGCTCCTCGAACTCGCCGCGGTACTTCGCGCCGGCAATGAGCGCGCCCAGATCGAGCGCGAGCAACTTTTTATCCCGCAGGCTCTCAGGCACGTCGCCCTTGACGATGCGCATGGCCATGCCTTCGGCAATCGCCGTCTTGCCGACACCCGGCTCGCCGATCAGAACCGGATTGTTCTTTGTACGGCGGGACAGGACCTGCATCGCACGGCGAATTTCCTCGTCCCGGCCGATGACCGGGTCGATCTTGCCGTCAGCAGCCGCTTCGGTGAGGTCACGCGCATACTTGGACAGCGCGTCGAAGCCGTCTTCGGCGCTCGCGGTATCGGCCGTGCGGCCCTTGCGCAGATCGTTGACTGCGGAATTGAGCGACTGGGGGCTCGCGCCCGCACCACGCAGAAGCGCGGCGGTCGCGGCGTCCGGCTCCATGGCGAGCGCGATCAAGAGGCGCTCGACCGTGACATAGCTGTCGCCCGCTTTCTTCGCGATCTCCTCGGCCTGGGCGAATACCTTGGCGAGTGCAGGCGCGAGACTGAGCTGCCCGGCGCCGCTCCCGGTGACTTTCGGTAGTTTTCCTAGCGCCGCTTCGGTCGCCTGTAATGCATCCTGCGCTCGCCCGCCTGCACGCTGGATCAGCCCCGCCGCGAGCCCTTCCGGGTCGTCCAGCAGGACCTTTAAAACGTGTTCGGGCGTGAGTTGCTGGTGCCCCTCCCGCAGGGCCATGCCTTGCGCGGACTGGATGAAGCCGCGCGCGCGCTCGGTGTAGGTATCGAAATTCATGCTGTTCCTTTCTCAGCCCGCCGCTTGCGTCCGGATGTCGGCCCGCCTACGGCGTCGTCGTCGAATGGTGTCGTCGTGTTCGGACGCGGCCCTGACGGCACCGCTCCGCTCGCTCCCCATATGGGAATTGTTCCCACCTGCTGGAAGGTCCGCAGCGCGGAAGACATCGGAAGACCACCGTTGAAGGACGATCACCTATGGCCGTGACACTCGAGGAAATCTGGCGGTTCCCCGTCAAAGGATTGAGCGGAGAGCGGCTCGCGCAGGTCGATCTGACACCGCACGAAGCACTGCCGTACGATCGTGCGTTCGCGATTGAGAACGGTGCAGGCAAGTTCGATCCGCTCGCGCCGAAGCACCTGCCGAAAATCGCGTTTTTCATGCTGATGCGGCACGAAAAGCTCGCGGCTCTGGAAACGCGGTTCGAGGTGGATAAAGAGCGGCTCGTGGTCATGCGCGAAGGTCAGCAGGTGGCCGCGGGCGTGCTTTCAACGCCGACCGGGCGCGCAATGATCGCGCAATTTTTCTCTGCGTACCTGGGCACCGATGCGCGGGCGACACCAAGGGTAGTCTCAGCACCGGGGCATGTCTTTTCCGACATGGCGACACCGGCCGTGCACATTGTGAACCTGGCCAGCGTGCGTGAGCTGGAACGCACGTTCGGTGCGCCCGTCGATCCGATGCGGTTTCGCGCCAACTTGATCATCGACGGTGCGCCTGCGTGGTCGGAGTTCGATTGGGTCGATCGCGACATCACAATCGGCAACGTTGTCCTGCGCGGATTTTGCCAAACGGAGCGTTGCGCGGCGACGGAGGTGAACCCCTCAACCGCAGAACGCGACATGTCGCTTCCGCGGCACCTCGAACGCCATTTCGGCCATACCGACTTTGGGATCTACGCGACAGTCAAGACGGGCGGGACGATCACCACCGGTGCCGAACTAGGCGTCGCCGAGACGGCGTAGGCACTGGCCTCCGCACTAGCTCGATAGGCTGGCTGCCTTACGCCGCGTCCTCCAGAAGCCCTCGGCCTTCCAGCAGCGCTTCTACGTCCGGAGCGCGACCGCGGAACGCGGCATACAGCACCTCCGGGTCCCGGCTCCCCCCGGCGCTGTAGATGTGGCGATGGAGCTTGGTTGCTGTCGGTTTGTCGAACAGATCGCCGGCCTCTTCGAAGGCGCGAAACGCGTCAGCGTCCATCACTTCGGACCACAGATAGCTGTAGTAGCCGGCGGCATATCCGTCGCCCGCAAACAGATGCAGAAAATGCGGCAAGCGATGTCGCGGGGTGATCGCGCGTGGCATGCCGATCTCCGACAGAATTTCCTCCTCGAATGCGACCGGGTCCAGATCGTCCGCACCGCGTTCGTGGAGGCGAATGTCGAGGATCGCAGAGGCGAGATATTCCACCGTCGCAAAACCCTGATTGAAATTCCGGGCGGCGCGGACCTTTTCGAGCAGCTCAGTCGGGATCGGCTCGCAAGTCTCGGCATGGATCGCGAAACGGGAGATAATCTGCGGCGCCATCAGCCAGTGCTCGAAAAGCTGGGATGGCAGCTCGACGAAATCGCGGGTGACGCTGGTGCCCGATACGCTCGGGTAGGTGACGTTCGAGAGGAGCCCGTGCAGCGCGTGGCCGAACTCGTGGAACAACGTCGTGGCGTCGTCATACGAAAGGAGCGCCGGGGCACCAGCGGGCGGTTTCACGAAATTCATGACGTTCACGATGATGGGCGTAACCGCCCCGTCGAGCGCCTCTTGCTGGCGGAACCCTGACATCCATGCGCCGCTTCGCTTCGTTGGCCGGGCGAAATAATCTCCGAGGAACAACCCGACATGCTCACCGGTCGCCGTGGTGACAGACCATGCACGGACATCCGGATGGTAAAGCGATAACCCGTCGACCGGTGCGAAGGTGACGCCGAACAAGCGGGTCGCTGTCTCGAACGCGGCGTCGATCATCTGATCGAGCTGGAAGTACGGTTTGAGCGTCGCCTCGTCGAGATCGTATGTCCGCTGCCGTACGCGTTCGGAAAGATAGCGCCAATCCCAGGGTGCGATGTCGTCGTTCAGTCCGGCGTCGGCGGCCTCGCGTTGCAGCGCTTCCTGTTCGGCGAGTGCGCGCTTACGGGCTGGCTCCCAGACCGTCTGCAGCAGTTCCTTGACCGCGGCAGGCGTCTTCGCCATCGCGGTATCGAGCTTCATGACGGCGAAGTTCGGATCACCGAGCAGTCGCGCGCGCTCATGCCGGAGCGCGACGATCTCCGCAATCACCTCACGGTTGTCGGTTTTTCCTCCGCACGCGCCACGCTTCGTCCAGCCGGTGAAAGCATTCTCACGCAGATCGCGACGGGAAGAAAACTGTAGAAATGGGTCGATGCTCGAACGCGCAAGCGTCACGACACCAAGCGCATCGACCTCTCGCACGCGGGCCTCTTCCGCGGCTGCTTCACGCAGGAAGGTCGGCAGTCCGGCAAGGTCGTCTTCGGCTTCGAGCGGCAGTGTAAAGGCTGCTTCGTCTGCGAGGACGTTTTGTGTGAAGGTCGTGGTCAGCACCGCGAGACGCTCGGCACTCTCTGCCATGCGCTTGCGATCGGCTGCATCAAGCGCCGCGCCCGCACGCACTGCGCCCTTCCAGTATTTCTCGAGGACGCGTGCCTGCTCTTCCGTCATGGCGAGGGCGTCACGGTCCTGCCAAAGCGCATCGATCCGCGCGAAGATGCGTGGGTCCAGCTGGATTGTGGATGCATGCCGCGAAAGTTTCGGTGCGATCTCGCGTTCGACGGCCTGCAGTTCCGGGGACGTATGCGCGCTCGTCAGATTGAAAAATGTGGACGCTACTCGGCTCAGCAAGCGGCCCGCGCGCTCGAGCATGTCGATCGTGTTCGCGAACGTCGGTGTCGACGGGTTGGTCGCGATTTCTTCGATCTCGTCGCGGTGCCGGGCGAACGCCACCTCGAAGGCGGGCGCGAAGTGCGCTGGTTCGAGTGCAGCGAAAGGCGGAAGCCCGTGTGGCGCGGTCCACTCGCTCAAAAGCGGATTATTGTCGTGTTGGTCAAAGGCGTTGGACATCGTCAGCTCACGGCACGTCGCGTCGGTACAGTCATCACCAATCTAATGCACGATCGTGCTCATTGAAGTGCGCGCGAGGTCGCGGGGCGGACTGATCGAGAACGGCGGCGCTGCAATCCGCGGCGGACGGAGACCGTTACCGCCGGGCAGGCTCAGGCGCTGAAGGCGAGACGCACGCGGTCGACCTGGCTCGCGACGACATTTGCTGAGGCCGCCGGCGTGGGTGCCTGCCCGTCCGACTGGAATGTGACGTCGAGGCGTTTGACCAGATCGAGCAGGCGGAAACTGGCGTGGATGAGTTCGCGCAACTTGTCCGGCAGGGCGTCGAAGTTGCGCACGTGGCTCGGGCGCGAAATCACGTCGAGCTGGATCTTGCGCCGCTCCGCCACCGCCTGTTCGCGATCAATCGACTGATCGTTCAGCGCGCGACGTATCAGCAGCCAGGATGAGACCTGCATGAGCCGCGTGGTGAGACGCATGCTTTCCGTCGCGTAGGCGAGAGACAGGTCCGTATCGAGCGCGCGCGCCTCACGGCGACCGGGCCCGTCAAGATAGGCCGCGGTTTCTTCGACCAGCGCCATGCCCTCGCGGTACAACTTCAGAAAGTGTTCCGAGCTCGCATACCGTTCCGTGAACGCAATCGGTTCGCTCGTTTCGATGGCTGTGCTGGTCGGGGACTTACTCATGAACACGCTCACAAACTCACTCGATAGCCGGCGAATAGCTGACGATCTGGGCACGCGCTGGGCATGCAAGGGGCAGACCGAAGGTGCAACTCTTTATGCGAGGGTCGGCCGCTTCGCTGAGTAAACCGTTAAAGCGCGTCCGCAATCCATCGCCCTATCCGACAGCAGCCAAAAAAAGAGCCGCTACGAGAGCGGCTCTGAAGTTGGATATAGGGAGGCGTCAAACGAGGCGGCCTGGCCGCTCGTCAATCCAGGAACTGGATCTCAGCCAGGGTAGGTTCGTTGTCCTAACGAGCGGTTAAACGCGCAGCCAAAATGGGATTGCAGACCGGTTTTTGTCGGCATGCACGCCTCCAACACGGAGGCTGCGCGGTGGGCGCGGCAAAGATCACTCCCCGGGCTCGTGGACGCGCACCTCCAGCCCCAGGATCGCCGATCAGCTTTTGAAGATGTCTTCGGCGGCGTTGCGGTAATTGCCGCGCGCATCGATCTCTCTGCGAACCCGGCGCATTTCCTCCTTAAGCAGCGCCGTGCGTTCGGTCAGCTCCTCGATCGACAACTGCGACAGGTCTTCTCCGAGCGTCGCCTGGTCCTTCTTTGGCGACGTGCCGAAAACGTCGTCGATGTCCATGGCCGCCTCGTTCGTTCGCGCCAACGGGTGTTGCGGCACGATTGTCTCGCCGTGGCGAATTTGCAAGACGGGACCGGCAAGCAAGGTCGGCAACAGCACCAATCAACGACGGGCAGACGAGGACGCAGGTGATCATGAGCGATGCGACGACCCGGATGATGGCAGTAGAACTCACCGCGAGCGGCGGGCCGGATATGCTCGAGATCCTCGACGCGGAACGTCCGTTCGCGCGGGAAGGCGAGGTGCTGATCGCCGTCAAGGCCGCGGGGGTGAACCGGCCAGATGTGCTGCAACGCCAGGGGCTCTATCCGCCGCCGCCCGGTCACTCACCGCGGCTCGGCCTCGAGGTGGCTGGCCACATCGCAGCCGTTGGACGGGGCGTGGACGGCTTTGCGGAAGGCGATGCGGTGACGGCGCTCGTCAACGGCGGCGGATATGCGGAATTCTGTGTCGCGGAGGCGGGATCTGTCCTGCCGATCCCGTCCGGAATGAGCATGATCGACGCGGCGGCGCTGCCCGAGACGGTCTTTACCGTGTGGCACAACGTGTTCGAGCGGGGTGGCTTGCAGGCCGGGCAATGGCTGCTGGTGCACGGCGGCTCCAGCGGGATCGGCACCACCGCGATCCAAATGGCGAAGGCGCGCGGTGCACACGTCATCGCAACTGCCGGTACGGATGAAAAATGCGCTGCATGCCGCAGCCTGGGTGCTGACCGCGTGATCAACTACCACGCAGAAGACTACGTGGCGGCCACAAAAGAGGCGACAGGCGCTGGTGCGCACACGATACTCGACATGGTTGGGGGAGATTATATCGAACGGAACATGAAGGCGGCCGCACCCGATGCGCGGATCGTCCAGATCGCGTTTCTCAACGGAGCGCGGGCGGACGTGAATTTCATGCCGCTCATGCTGAAGCGGCTGACCCTCACCGGCTCGACGCTGCGATCACGGACGACGGAGGTAAAGGCCGGTATCGCAGCGGCCGTGAAGCGCGAGATCTGGCCGGCGATCGAGCGGGGAGAAGTTCGCCCAGTCATCGATTCGATCCACCCGCTCGAAGAGGTGCGCAAAGCCCATGAGCGGATCGATAGTGGGGCGCACATCGGGAAGATCATGCTGCAGGTCGGCTGACATCCCGCCCTGCATTCGCCGCTACTCGATCACCATTTCAGGCCGTCGATCGCGGCGATAGGCTTGCGCGCTACATCGGCGAAGAGCGCATCGAGCGCCTGCTGATCCCGATCATCGTCCGGGCGCATGTGGATGCCACTCGGGACGAACAATGCGTCGATCCCGTTCGCGTTTGCACCGGCGATATCGGTTTTCAGGCCATCGCCGATCGCAAGCACACGGGTGTCGTCCGCCGGCGCACCACGGGCATCCGCAATTCGCGCGCGGCAAAGGTCATAGATTGGTCCATGCGGTTTGCCCGCATAGTCGACGTGCCCGCCGAGTTCGTCGTAGAGCACGGCCAAACCGCCAGCGCAGTGGACGATTTCCTCTCCGCGCTCCACCACCAGATCCGGGTTTGCGCAAATCATCCGCACGCCACGTTGCTGGAATGCGCCGAGCATGTCGCGGTAGTTTTCCGGTGTCTCCGTATAGTCGTCGAAAAGCCCGGTGTTGACGATCAGCTCGGCGTCGTCCGCCTCCACCAGCCGCACATCGAGCCCATCGAACACGGGACGATCCCGGTCCGGACCGAGATGGAAGATCGGCACATCGCCGGCAGCTGTGATGAGATGGCGGGTGACGTCGCCCGACGTGACGATCGCGTCATAGGCGGAAGCCGGCACATCGTAGTGCACGAGCTGCGCGGCTACCTCGGTATGCGGCCGGGGTGCGTTGGTAATAAGGATGACTGTGCCGCCGGATTGCTTGAAGGCATCGAGCGCCTGACGGGCGGCCGGAAACGCGCTTCGGCCGTTGTGAATGACGCCCCAGACGTCGCAGAGCCAAGCGTCATAGCGGCTCGCGAGTGTGCGCGCCGTCTGAATAATTTCGATCACGGTCGTCCCCGCTCAAACACTGACCGCGCTATCCCGTGGCGCTGGCGCCAGCGAAGGCGCAGCTCTGGATCGTGCGATGCGGGTCTGCCTTACGCTGCCGCCTGGTCGCCAGCAACTTCCGCGGCAACCTGCGGGAGCAACGGTTTCGGTTCGGAGAAAAGATAGCCCTGACCGAGGTTGGCGCCCGCCGCGACGACGCCAGCAAGCTGTTCCTTGCGTTCGACGCCGTCGACGATGACGGTTTGCCCGCTGTCGCGTGCGACGCTGTAGATCGTCGCGGCACGCTCGCGCGCCTCCGCTTCTCCCATCGACGGTTCGAGGAACGTGGTAAACGGCATTTTCAGATACGACGCGTCGATTTCCCTCCCGTTTGCGATCGCCTGCTCGGGATTGGTGATCCGATCGATCGAGAGACGAAATCCGAGCCCCGCGAACCGGGCGAGGTTGGTTGCAATCGCCTGATCGCCGAGCATGACCGTTCGGTGATCAATCTCAACGATCATATAAGGCGCGATGTCCCGCAGGCCGCCGGCCGCCTTGTTGAGATCAACAAAGAACGCCGGATCGCTTAGGGCGTCGGCGGAAATGTTGCAGAACAGAGGTTGCGCCTGTTGCCGCTCGGCGAGCTTGCGGACTAGGCGCGCGGCGCGGATGAAAATCATGTGGTCGAGCGCTACTGTTGCCCGTGCCTCGCGGGCAGCTTCGACGTGCTCCTCGGCCGCGATGACCTGGCCACCCGCCGCCGGAATGCGTCCAAGCACCTCGAAGAAACGTACCTTGCGATCCGAGATCGACAGGATCGGTTGCAGGTAGATTTCGAACTTGCCGGAAACGGTCGCCCGACGAAGCGCGTCCGCGACCGGGCTGAGCGGTGGTTGCTCGGCAACGAGGCCTTCGAAGCCGACTGACGCAGGTGCGGTCGGGGCCATCTGAGTTGGGGCAGACGGCGGCGAGGTTTGATCAATCGGAGCGGGGGAAGACGGGCGATCGACATGCGCTGCTTGCTCGCCGAACCCGTGCGTATCAGCGGACCGAGTTTGCGAGAATGCATCCGCCTCCATTGCGTCGCTGAACTGGCTACGGCCCTGCTGGCTGAGTTGCTGAGCAACGGCCGATGTAAGCGACGTCTCGCCCGACTGACGGACACCGGGTTCGCGTTCAGCGGGTTGGCGCATTTGCAGGTGATCATGCTGTGTGGGCCGCCGCACATCAGCCGCCATTTCGCGCTCGGCCGACTGGACAATCGGGGTCGCCATACTGTTCGAGGGCTCGGCGACGAGGCCATCGATGTTGCGATCTGCCGTGTCCGCGATGTCTGCATCGGGCAACGGACGCCCCTGACCGCCCGCGCGCTGAGCTTCTGCCGCGAACAACATGTCGTCTTCGGCCTCCTGCACGCGGACCCCACCGCGGCTTGGCGCATCGGCGAATGCGGCAACCGATGAATCGAAGGGCACATGCTCGGGCGCCTGCCGCCGTGTCTCGTGATAGTCGTCGCGAAATGCGGCTCCGAGATCGTCCTGTCTTGCGTCGTTGCTTCGCGGATCATCGTTGGCGAAGACGCCGACTGCGTCCGTCGGGATGCGGTACATCGCTTGCTCGGCGACGGCGCGGTCGTCCGGCACGAAAGATTGCGCGTTTTGTGCGGCACGCTGTTCGGCGTGAAGCGTGTCGTCGACCGCTTCGTTGCCTGTCGGAGCACTGGTCAGCTCAGCTGGTTCTGCAACCCGCGCCGACGCGGGATCCGATGATGCCGGATGTGGAGCGGCGGGGATTGCGGCGCCAGCGCTAGACGTGCGCTGCGTGTCCGCAGGGATCGGTGGTGGCGAAGCGAGCCCGCCCAACGCGTCGATACGTGCGTCGCCCGCTCCGGCGCGCAGCTGCTCATCGATATGGTCAACCTGATCTTCGAGCCGCGTCACGCGCCGATCGAGAATGTCGACGCCCTGCATGCGACGGACGAATACGTGGAGGAACGAGGTCGAGACGAACAGCATCAGCGCGGAGAGGATCGCGATACCGAGCGGCGTCGACAGATGGGCGTAAAGCCCGAGCCCGAGCGCGGCGGAGACGAGTGACATGGCGATGAACACGAGTGCATCGCCGCCGCTTGCGGCCCGTCGGCGTTGATAGTCTCCCGGGCTGGCCGCCAGCGCAGTTGGCGCGCTTACCGGCATCGCACCGAGC
Source organism: Pseudomonadota bacterium (assembly GCA_038523655.1). GTDB lineage: Bacteria > Pseudomonadota > Alphaproteobacteria > Rhizobiales > CALHAX01 > CALHAX01. The sequence continues at coordinate 17,667 of JBCBJG010000001.1, forward strand.
TCCGGCGCCGCCAGATCGATCGGCCCATCGGCATGCGACGCGCGAAACGCGTCTGCCCGCCCACGTTGGCCGAACTGATCGGTCGCGATCTCGCGCATTCCCTCGAATTGCTCGCTGCTGCCCCGCATAGCGAACCCCTTCATGTCACCAAAGCCCCACCCGAACACATCGCGCGCCGTGATCCGCACACCTCCCCAGTATGCTGATCGGACGTCAGGAGACGGCGGAAACAAACGCCCCGTTGCACCGCTTCCTGCGCATTACTCTCGTTCGCTTACGCCGACTCGTATGCGCAACACTGTGGCGGTCCTGCCCAGATCGACAACGAGAGCACGGGACATATCCTCAGTTTTCACAGCCTGTTTGCCTTTGGGGGCTAGGCTCTGCGTGGGTGTGAGGCCAATTTGCCTCAATTGGGTCGCGGAATCGCTCTTAAGGCGTGGTTTACCGATTCAGGTTGAGTTCGCTGCTCGTTGCAGCGTTGTCGAACTAAGGTGTGTCATGTCGCGTTTCGCCACGAGTTTTTCCCTCGGCCCCGAGGCTCCTGAGTATCCGGAACTCGCCGGAAAACGGGTGCTGGTTACCGGCGCATCCAACGGCGTCGGCCACGCCATCGCCCAGGCATATGCCCGCCAAGGCTGCCAACTCATTCTTCAGTTCGACGGGGCGAGCCGAACCGATTTTGTTTTTGCGGATACGCTGCGGGAGATTGCGCCGGCTTTGCGGGTGTTCGACTGCACGCTGAGCGACGAGGACGCCGCACAGCGGTTGGCCGCAACGGCGCTGCGCGCGTTTCAGGGCATCGATGTGCTGGTCCACAACGTGAGCGCTGTGCCGTTTGACACGGGTGATGCGCGGGATCTCGAGGCGTTCGATGCCGCCATTGCGGATAATCTGATGATCGCTTGCGGCATCAGCGAGCAGGTCGCGGATGCGATGCGCGCGTCAGCCACCGTTGGCTCGATCATCTACGCCGCGGAAGTCGGAAAGCTCACCAGCGATGAAGCGTACGCTCGCTATGCCGTCGCAAAGGTCGGGCTCGAAGCGATCACGCAAGGGCAGGCATGGGAATTCGCCGACGATGGGATCGGGGTGAACGCCCTGCTCGCCGGCCCCGATGCCGAGCACGCTGAAATCGCGAGCGCCGCGGTGTACCAGGCGACCGAAGACGCGTTCTGGATCTCGGGAAAGACCCTAACGTTCGGCACCTGAAGGGTCGCCGGGTCGATCGCTCCGCGCAGTGCACTGCGACTTTGCCGGACCGTCGCGCGTCAGCCGCACCAACCTGCCGATAACGACAGAACGGCTTCCGGCCGCCCTCGCACACCCGTCGCGCCAACCGGTCCGCTTGACCGTCGGGCCCGATCCCGGCTAGCGCGCTTGCGTCGGGCGACAACGGGGCGGGAGTGAAAAAATGTGCGGGATCGTCGGGCTCTATCTCAAGAACCCGGAACTCGAGGAACAACTCGGCGCACTTTTCGCTCCGCTGCTCGTCGAAATGACTGATCGCGGGCCGGATAGCGCAGGCATCGCAATTTTCCGCGACGACGTCGGTGCGGATGCGATCAAGCTCACGGTGTTTCACCCGGATACGGACTTCGATTGGGCGGGACTGCATCAAGCCTACGCCGGCCGGTTCGATCCCAAGGCCCGGATCGAACATCACGATAGTCACGTCGTCCTGATCGCTGATGCGGATGCCGAGGATGCAGTCGCATGGCTGCAAGACCAGGATCCGCGACTGCAGGTGATGAGCCGCGGTGCGGCGATCGAGATCTACAAAGAGACCGGGCTCGCCGACGACATTCTTTCCCGTTTCGCGGTGCGACGGATGGCCGGCACGCACGCGGTTGGTCACACCCGGATGGCGACGGAAAGCGCGGTGACGACCGATGGGTCACATCCGTTCTCGACGGGTGCGGATCTCTGCCTCGTGCACAATGGATCGCTCTCGAACCATAACCGTTTGCGGGCGCGTCTCGCGAAGGAAGATGGCATCATCTGTCGGACACAAAACGATACTGAGGTGGCCGCTGCCTATATTTCCTCCCGACTGTCCCATGGCCGCACGCTCCATGGCGCGCTGGAGGACTGCCTCTCTGCACTCGACGGATTTTATACCTTTGTGGCCGGCACCCGCGACGGGTTCGCGGTGCTGCGCGATCCAATCGCCTGCAAACCTGCGGTGCTTGCGGAGACGAATGACTACGTCGCGTTCGCTTCGGAATATCGTGCGCTGGTCAGCCTACCGGGTATCGCGGACGCCAACGTCTGGGAGCCGGAACCCGGCATCGTCTACAGCTGGGGCGGCAGTTCGTGAGCGGGTCGCAGAGCACGAAACCGCACGATGGCGCGGCTGCGGGAGACAACGCGGTCGTGCTTGATCTCGAGACGCTCGCGGTGCGGGACGCCAACGCCACCCTGCAGGAAAAGAACGGGACGGAAGAGACCGGCTATTACCGGTTGCGGAACCCGCGCGGGACGCATGCGCTTGCTTGCGGGCTCGATGCGCCGATCGCCGTCGAGATCGACGGGCCGACCGGCTACTACTGCGCCGGGCTGAACAAGTCGGCCGACGTCACGATCAACGGGAACGCCGGGCAGGGTGTGGCCGAGAACATGATGAGCGGGCGGGTGCATGTGCGCGGCGACTGCTCGCAAGCGGCCGGGGCGACCGCGCATGGCGGCCTGCTCGTGATCGACGGCAATGCAGCTGCGCGGTGCGGTATCTCGCTCAAAGGTGCGGATATCGTCGTGAAGGGCGATGTGGGCCACATGTCCTGCTTCATGGCGCAGGCCGGCAGGCTCGTCGTGCTCGGCGATGCCGGTGCCGCGCTCGGCGACTCGCTCTACGAGACGCGGATTTACATCCGGGGCGCCGTTGAGAGTCTCGGGGCAGACTGCGTCGAGAAAGAGATGCGTGGCATGCACCATGCCGAATTGCGCGAGCTGCTAGAAGCAGCAGGGTGCCACGATGTGCCGACAGACGGGTTCCGTCGCTACGGCTCGGCCCGCACGCTCTATTCTTTCAAGGTCGACAACATCGGCGCGTATTGAGCCGATCGGGAGATAAATACCATGTCCGATCCATCCTGGGCGCATCGCGAGTCAGCGACCTTCGACCGAACGACGATCGCGGAAATTCAACGCGCAGCGCAAACCGGCATCTACCGGATCCGCGGGTTCGGCGCGAAACGGCAGGTGCCGTGCTTCGACGACCTGCTGTTTCTCGGTGCCTCGATGTCCCGGTATCCGCTCGAAGGGTACCGCGAGACGTGCGGGACGGACGTCGTGCTCGGCTCGCGGTTTGCATCGAAGCCGCTGGAACTCAAGATGCCGGTCACGATCGCGGGCATGAGTTTCGGCGCGCTTTCGGCGCAGGCCAAGGAAGCGCTCGGGCGTGGTGCGTCGGAAGTCGGAACGTCGACGACCACCGGTGACGGCGGCATGACGCAAGAAGAGCGCGGTCACTCCTCCATGCTCGTCTATCAGTATCTGCCGTCGCGTTACGGCATGAACCCAGACGACCTGCGCAAGGCGGATGCGATCGAAGTCGTCGTCGGGCAGGGCGCAAAGCCCGGCGGTGGCGGCATGCTGCTGGGAGAGAAAATTTCCGACCGCGTCGCGGAAATGCGCACGCTTCCGAAGGGGATCGATCAGCGCTCGGCCTGTCGCCACCCGGACTGGACCGGCCCGGACGATCTCGCGATCAAGATCACCGAATTGCGAGAAGTCACCGGTTGGGAAAAGCCGATCTTCGTGAAAGTCGGTGCAGCACGGCCTTACTACGACACGGCGCTGTCGATCAAAGCGGGGGCCGATGTCGTCGTGCTCGACGGGATGCAGGGTGGGACAGCGGCGACGCAGGATGTGTTCATCGAGAATGTCGGCATCCCGACGCTTGCGGCCGTTCGCGAGGCGGTGCGCGCGCTGATCGATCTCGACATGCACCGCAAGGTACAGCTCGTTGTCGCTGGCGGGATTCGAACCGGGGCGGACGTAGCCAAAGCGCTCGCGATGGGGGCCGATGCCTGCTCGATTGGCACGGCTGCGCTGATCGCGCTCGGCGATAACGCGCCCGAGCACGAGGAGGAATACCGCAAGATCGGCACCACGGCCGGGTGTTGGGAAGACTATCACAAGGGGAACGATCCCGCGGGCATCACCACGCAGGACCCGGATCTTGCCAAGCGGCTCGATCCGGAAGTTGGCGGGCGGCGGCTGGCAAATTATCTCCGCGTGCTCACACTCGAAGTGCAAACGCTCGCGCGGGCAAACGGCAAGAGCCACGTCCACAACCTCGAACCGGACGATCTGGTGGCACTCACGGTCGAAGCGGCGGCAATGGCCGGGGTGCCGCTGGCCGGGACCAATTGGATCCCAGGCGCGGACACCTCCCGCTGACGATTGCGCAGGTGGCGCGCAGCCAACATACTCTTGCGGTGTAAGACCGGCAGTCTCCCCTCGGAGGGGCGGGGCGAGACGGCGCAAAATCAGAGATCATTCAGGGGAAAAACGATGGCCGGTGAGCTTGCGCACTTTGTCCAGGATCGGGGCATTCGCTACGTGCTCTTCAATTTCACCGACCTATTCGGACATCAGCGCTCGAAGCTCGTGCCGGCCCCTGCGGTCGCGGACATGGAAGCGAGCGGCGCCGGTTTCGCCGGATTTGCGGCCTGGCTCGACATGGTGCCGGCCGACCCGGATATGTTCGCCGTGCCTGACGCCTCATCAGCCATTCAGCTCCCCTGGAAGAAGGATGTGGCGTGGGTCGCCGGCGATCTGATGATGGAAGGCGCCCCGGTCGCCCATGCGCCGCGCAACGTGCTCAAGCGGCTGGTCGCGGATGCGGCGGCGACGGGGTACCGGATGAAATCCGGCGTCGAGTGCGAGTATCACCTGATCAACGCGGACGGGACCGGGCTCGCCGACAGTGACGATACGCAGGCGAAGCCCTGCTATGATCAGGCCGCGCTGATGCGGCAATACGATATCGTCACGGAGATCTGTGACTGCATGATCGAGCTTGGTTGGGGCCCCTATCAGAACGATCACGAAGACGGAAACGGCCAGTTCGAAATGAACTGGGACTATGACGACGCGCTTGTCACTGCGGACCGGCATGCGTTCTTCAAATTTATGGTCAAGTCGATCGCGGAGAAAAATGGTCTGCGCGCGACCTTCATGCCGAAGCCATTTCTCGATCTAACGGGCAACGGCTGCCATGCGCATATTTCGCTCTGGTCGACGGACGGCGCGACGAACGTGTTCGCAGACGATGCGGGCGAGATGGGCCTCTCCAAGACCGCGTATCATTTCCTCGGCGGGCTGATCCACAATGCGCAGGCGATGACCGCGATCACCAACCCGACGGTAAACTCGTTCAAGCGCATCAACGCACCGCGTACGCTCTCAGGCGCGACGTGGTCGCCGAACACGGTGACGTACGGCGGTAACAACCGCACCCACATGATCCGCATTCCCGATCCGGGCCGCTTCGAGTTCCGGCTCGCTGACGGGGCCGCGAACCCGTATCTGCTGCAGGCCGTAGCGCTCGCAGCCGGGCTCGATGGCATGGCGAACACGCGCGACCCTGGCGAGCGGCTCGACATTGACATGTATGCAGAGCCGGAGAAGGCACCGAACGCGAAGAAGCTGCCGCTCAACATGCTCGATGCCATTCGCGCGTTTGCGGACAGCCAGCCGTTGCGGGAGCGGCTCGGCGCGGAGTTCTGCGATGCGTTCGTGAAGCTCAAGACTGACGAGTGGAACGCCTACAGCCGGCACCTGACGCAATGGGAGCGCGATACGACGCTGGATATCTGAGCGGGCGGCTCGCTCCATCTTCGGAGCAGTCGGGGCGCGCACGTGAAGCTCCGCGAGCGGTCTCCCACGAGCCCCGTCGCGCAGGTCCTGTAACGCGCAAGCTGACTGTCTGTTGACGGATGAAAACTGTGGTTTTCCGCAGTTTTAGCCGCCTTTTCTTGCGGTGTGTCTGTTCGGTACCGACGCGTTGACGCGGGCGTTTCCCTCCCCCACGTCCATGCCATGGCCAACGATCCATGGGAGGGGAACGTGGATACTGTCATCGAATTCTTCGTGCTTAACGGCGCGGTGATCACACTCGCTGTTGCGCTGTCGCTGGTTCTTGCGACCATCGTTTTCTGGACACGCATGAGGCTGGTCGCGAGCGCGCTGTCGCTGGTTGGCGGCGTACTGCTCGCGGGCGCCTGGTACTACGGGTCGGACTCGCAGCGAATTGCCGAACTCGAGGCCTTGCTGCGCAAGGCGGAGACGCAGAACGCGTCACTGCGCGATGATGCGCGGGTAGCCGATGCCCGTGCGGAAGACGCATCGGAGCAGCTAGGCGCGGCGCTGCGGTTGCACGCCGACCAGCTGGCCCGCTTGCATACGCGGACGGATACGCTGATCGATGGACTGGGCGACGATCTGCGCCCGGCGAGCCGGCAAGCGGACAGCCGCAACCGGGTAGACTGGTCGAGCGATGCGGACGTGACGCGCGAGAGCAACAATCAGCGCTACACCGCCGTGCGTCGCGAGATCGATACGCTTGGACGGGCCCTCGCCGAAGCGCAACGTCGCCCGGCACGTCACGTCGCGGCCGCACCGGAGAGCGCGGCCGAGCCCGGTACGCTGTCACAGGAGCTGCGTGATCTGCGCTCGACCATGACGTACGGGCTCGAAACGGACGATTATGAGGTCGAGGTTCTGCCGGACAACGAGGTTATCCGGGGGCAGCGAGGTAAGTACTACGTGGTCGACCTCAAGGATGCGGCGCAGGGGATTAAATTCCGCTTCCCCGGCGGCAAATACACGCTCGCCCGGTCCGATGCTGCATTTCGTAAAGCGCTCAACTCTTTCGTCGGAGATATCGCCAAGAAACTGGAAGGCGGTGTGCGGTTCGGATTTTTCGTCCGCGGTAGTGCGGACAGCGTGCCATTCCGCGGTCGCCAGCTCGACGATTATCGCTACGAGGAGGTGCGCTATCTGAAGTCAGTTGGCGACGGTCGCTATCGGCTCGGCGCAGAGACGCGGCAGATCGAGACCGCGATCCGTAACCCGGATCTGCCTTTCCTGCGGGCCCGGTTCCTGAAGGACGTGGTCGCGCAGACGTATCCGGTCTCCGCGCCGGTGGTCCTCGAAGGCTACATTACCGACCGGGCAGATCAGGAAGACCGGAACGTCGAGCTGATCCTCTACGTCGACTGGTAAGGAAGCGTTGCGCGCGGCGGGCTGAACCTGCCGCGTATCGCCTATGCGACCAACCACTCTATGCCGGGTCCTCGCCACGTTCGATCGCGGCGAGGACACTTTCAGCGCTTTCAAGATAGGCCTGTTTATTCTCTTCTTTCATCCGGTCCCAGGTGCTGTAGGCGCGTGAAATGCGTGGATTTCCCTCCAGCTTATCCCGGTTGCGGACCAAGAAATCCCAATACAGCGGGTTGAAGGGGCAGGCGCCTTCGCCGGTCTTGCGCGCGACCTTGTATTCACACGCCGCGCAGTAGTTCGACATCTTCGAGATGTAATTCCCGCTCGCGGCGTAGGGTTTGGAGGCGAGCAGACCGCCGTCACCGAACTGGCTCATACCGAGGACGTTCGGCAGCTCGACCCACTCGTACGCATCGGCGTAGACCACAAGATACCACTCGTGGACCTCCTTTGGGTGCGCGCCGTACAGCATGGCGAAGTTGCCGGTGACCATCAGGCGCTGAATGTGGTGCGCGTAGGCGTCGGTCTTGGTCTGGCCAATCGCCTCCGCAAGACACTTCATCCGTGTCTGCCCAGACCAATAAAACTCCGGCAGTGCACGCTCGGCGCTGAGGAAATTCTGCTCGACGTACTCCGGCATTTCCAGCCAGTAGATGCCACGCACATATTCGCGCCAGCCAATGATCTGGCGGATAAAACCCTCGACCGCATTGAGCGGCGCGCCGTCCCGGTAGGCCTGCTCGACCTTGCGGCAAACCTCGAGCGGATCAAGCAAGCCGGCGTTGATGTAGAACGAGACGAGTGAGTGGTAGAGCGTTTTTTCTCCTACCAGCATGGCGTCCTGGTAATCGCCGAAGCGCGTGAGCCGATGCGTGATAAATTCGTCGACGACCTGCTCTGCCTGGGCCGCCGTCACGGCGAGACCGAACGGGCGCAACTCCCCGAAGTGGTTGCCAAACCGGCGCTCAACCAGCTGCAGCACCTCTAGCGTCGTCTCGTCGGGCTCGAACGTGAGCGGCGCCGGCATCGCGAGATCCTCAGAGGCGGGCTTGCGGTTCTCCGCGTCGAAATTCCATTTCCCTCCCGCCGGTTCGTCGTCGTCCATCAACAGCCCGGTCTTGCGGCGCATTTCGCGATAGAAATATTCCATCCGAAGCTGTTTGCGCCCAGACGCCCAGTCCTCGAACTCCGGCAGCGTCGCGACGAACCGGCGGTCCGGGAGGATATCGACCGGGACGTCCAGCGTTTCACTCCACCCGCGCATGGCCTCCATCACGCGGTACTCACCGGGCTCGGTCACAACCACGCGCTCGGGCTTTATCCGCGCGACCGCGCGCTCGACCTCGCCGGTGAAGCTACCGGTGTTCTTCGCGTCATCGAGCCGCGTGTAATCCACCGTCCAGCCCTTCTCGCGCAGCTCGTCCGCGAAGTGGCGCATCGCCGAGAAAATGAAGGCGATTTTCTTCTGGTGATGCGGGACGTAGGTCGCTTCCTCGGCAACTTCGCACATGAGGACGCGGTCGTTCTCCGGATCGCCGAGGGCGAGCGAAGAGAGCGGGTGACTCAGCTGATCGCCGAGCACGAGAATGAGATTTTCCGTGGTCATGGCCTCGGTACGGTCGCGGGCGCTCACCGGTTCCGTCGTCGGATGTCGCGGTCCGAGGCGCTACAGGACGTCGTCGAGCGCCGCGAGCAGGCGATCGACTTCCGACGGGCTGTTGTAGTGCACCAGGCTGAGCCGCACGACGCCGTCTTCCGCGGACATGCCCATCGCCTCGATCAGTCGCACCGCGTAAAAATCGCTTACGCCGCAGGCGATCTGGCGCGCGCGCAGATGCTCGGAAATCGTGTTGTTGGCAACCGTGTCGCTCTTGAAGGCGATGGTCGCGGCGCGGCGGTGCGGCTCGGCGTGGTCCGGACCGATGATCCGCACGCCCTTTTCGCGAAGAAGCGCGAGGATGCGCTCTGCCTGTTCGGCTTCATGCTGCGCCATCAGGTGCTTTATGCGGGCGAGACGTTCGGGAAGCGGCGCGTCCGAGCCGGCGAAATGATGCCGGTCGAGCGCGTCGAGGTAGTCCACCACGCCCCCGGCGCAGGCGATCTCACCATGCTGCGGGCCGGCTGGGGTCAGGCGTTTGCCGGGGCTGGCGGCGTTGAAGAAGTGCCCTTGGTTCGGCATTTCGGCCAAAAGCTCTGGCGCGACGTAGAGCAGCCCCTGATGTGGACCGAATGTCTTGTAGAGAGAGAAATAATACGCGTCGACGCCAAGCTCGGCGAGGTTTGGCAGGCCATGCGGCGCGTAGGAGACCCCATCCACGGCGATCCGCGCGCCCGCCGCATGGGCTCGCTCGGCCAGGGCGCGCACGTCGTGGATCTCACCGGCTAGGTTCGAGCAATGTGTGACGAATACCCACCGAGTGCGCTCGTTCAGCAGCGCATCGAGCCCGGCGGTGTCCAAGCGGCCGGTCTCAGGGTCTACCTGCCATTCGCGCACGACGAAGCCGGAATTACCCTCCGCGAGGCGATGCCAGACGCCGACGTTCGCCTCATGGTCCTGGTTGGTGACGATCACCTCGTCGCCGGGCGCGAGCATGCTCCGCAACGCCATGCTTAAGACATAGGTATTCATGGACGTCGACGGGCCGAACATCACCGTCTCCGCCGGCACGCCCAGCGCTTCAGCGAAGCGGACATGGCTTCGGTCCATTTCCCGGCCGGTCTCTTCGGAGGGGTCGCTCGGGCCGTAGGGCTGAACCTTTGCGGCGACCATGAAGCGCGCGAGGCGGTCGACGACCGGGCGCGCCGCGTAGGCGCCGCCGGCGTTCTCGAAGAACGCCCAATCGGCGCTATCGGGGTGTTCGAACGCGGGGAATTGCGCGCGGACGTAGTCGATGTCCAACGACGGGGCGGCTTCGGGTCGAGACATGCGCTCAGGCGTCCTTCACGGGTACGGTGTAGTTGAGGCCCATCCGCCCGCCGTCCGGGTAGATCGTCTGGCCGGTGATGTAGCTCGACAGGTCGGACGCAAGGAACGCGGCGATCTTGCCGATTTCATCGGGTCGGCCGGGCCGGCCCATCGGCGTGCGGGACATGATCGCGCGATATTTCTCCGGGTTCGCGGCGACCGCTTCGAACATTTCCGTCGCGATCGATCCCGGGCCGATCGCGTTGACCCGGATGCCCTCGCGCGCAAGGCGAATGCCCAGGACTTTCGTCCACTGGTTCACGCCGCCTTTCGCGATCACGTAAGGCGCAATTTCGGGGATCGCGAGCACTGCGTTGGCCGACGACATGTTGATGATCGTGCCGCGGGCGCCGTCTGCGTCCGGGTCCTGGGTCATCATCTGGCGGGCCGCGCTTTGTCCGGTGAGGAAAACGCCCTTCAGGTTCACGGCGAGGACACGGTCGTAGTCAGCCTCATCGAGCTCGAGGGGATCGTCGACATGGACGATCCCGGCATTTGCGATCGCGCAGTCGAGCCGCCCATAGGTCTCGACCGTGAACGAGATCGCCGCCTCGATGTCGGCGCGACTGGTCACGTCGCAGCGCCGGTAGTGGACGTTGCCGCCGGCCGCCGACAGTTTCTCGACCGCGTGGGCGCCGAGTTCATCCTCCACGTCGGTCAGCACCACGCGGGCGCCTTGCCGGACGAAGGTCTCGGCACAGGCATAGCCGAGCCCGCGGGCAGCACCGGTGATGAGGGCGGTCTTGCCGTCCAAAAGCATGGCATTCTCCAACGTGACGTATGGGGGCGCGATCCGTGGGCGCATGTCCGCTTACGACGCAGCCGCCCTTCACTCTGCCATCGGCGTATCACCGGGCGGCAACACCTGCCAACGCCTCGCGATAACCAACAGGCTCCGCGACTTGCGCTGTGGTCGAGGGCTGCTAGGCAGCGGGCGAGTGCGAGGTGGGTGAACAACGGGTGCGCGGCTGCGGTATCGGGCGCCCGAAGGTCGGCGGGGGTGATGGCAAAGAGCGAACCAATGCCTGCATCTTCCGGTGCGGTCGGATTTGCCGCGACGCATCTGGTGCCGAGGCTGGCGACCATCGCGGCGATCATCGCCTGTTTGCTGCTGGTGCCGCGCCCTTCACAGGTGATCGCCGTCATCATTGCGGCGTCGCTTGGCGTGCACATCTGGCATCGCGGGGCCGGTCACCGGTTATTGCGCGAGACACAGACGGTTGTCGCCGCGGCGGTGCCGGTACTCGGGTTTTATGTGGTGGCGTGTATCATCACCCTGATCACCGCATTCGCACCGGCGGAACATGCGTTGCGATCCCTCGAGATGTTTGCGGCCCATGCGGTGGTGCTCACATTTTTCATCCTCGGGCGTGCAGTCGGACGCGTTGAGTGGATGGTCGTGCACAACTGGACTTTCGGCGTCGTTGTCGCCGCGACCGCGCTACTCGTGGTCGATCAGAATGCTTTTTTTATCCGCGGACTGGTGACGCCCGACGACGCACGGGTGGTTCCGTCCGATCCGAACCGGGCGTTTCTGATTTGCTCGTTCGCGCTCGCATTTTTCCTCGCCCTTTGGACGCAACTCGGGGCGTGGCGCCGTGCCGGCCTGACGATCGCGCTGCTCGCCGCGATGTTCGTCGTTAGCGCCTCTGAATCAGCGCGACTCGTTGCATTGATTGCGTTGGTGTTCGCCGTGTTGCGGCCGGCCGGGGCGCGGTGGATGCTCGGTACCGCGGTCGTGGCCGCGCTGGCGCTCATGGTCGTCGGGCCATTCGTCTGGGGACCGATCACCGCGGCGTGGGAGGCCGGGCCGCTCGCGGACTTTAAACGCTACACGTTTCTCGCGCGCTTACAGACGTGGTCCGACTTCAGCACGCTCATCCGGGAAAGCTGGTTCCTCGGGCGCGGGCTCGACGTCTCCAAACTGATCGCTGCTCAACCTGAATTCTTCCGCATGCCGACCGTGCCATGCGGGGCCGGGCTAAAGTTCTGTCCGTGGCATCCGCACAATGTCGGCGTGCAGGTCGTCACGGATCTCGGTGCGCTTGGTATCGTCTGGTTCACGGCGATGCTTGCGCTGGTGGCGCGCTGGGTGAGCCGCCGCTTCAAGGGGCCGGAGCGGGTTGCGCTCGCTGCGATGCTGGTCAGCTTTCTCGCGGTAAGTTTTGTCGCCGACGGAATGTGGCAGTGGTGGTGGTGGCTGACTGCCGGGCTGATTGCGGCGTGGCTCGGGCTCGCGTCGGCGCAGCGCGACGGGCCAGAGGAAAACGCTGAGCAAGCCGCTGCCGAGCAATAAAAAAGGCCGGGCGCGATCACACCCGGCCTTCCATAACACTCTTCGTTGCCACAGCAGCAGCAGGTGCGCGCCTAGTCCTCGCGGCGACGTCGACCACGGCCACCGCCACGATTTCCGCGCGGACCCGTATCATCGTCTTCCATGCCTTCGATCTGTTCGCCGGTCTCCTGGTCGACGACCTTCATCGACAGGCGGACCTTGCCGCGATCGTCGAGACCGACGAGCTTCACGTAGACCTGCTCGCCTTCCTTCACGACCTGATCGACCGTGTCCGGACGCATCTCGCTGGTAAGCTGCGAAATGTGGACAAGGCCATCGCGCGATCCGAAGAAGTTCACGAAGGCGCCGAAGTCGACGACTTTCACGACCTTGCCTTTGTAGATCGCGCCGACCTCAGGCTCCGCGACGATCTCGTTAATCATCTGCTTCGCCTTGTCGATTGCCTCCGCGGAGGAGCCGGCGATCTTGATGATGCCTTCGTCGTCGATGTTCACCTTGGCGCCGGACTCTTCAACGATGCCGCGGATGACGGAACCACCGGTGCCGATCACTTCGCGGATTTTCTCCGTCTTGATCTGCATCGTCTCGATCCGCGGGGCATGCTCGCCGATGTCGTCACGCGCACCATCGAGCGCTTTCGACATCTCACCGAGGATGTGTTTGCGACCGCCCTCTGCCTGCTCCAGCGCGATCTTCATGATCTCCTCGGTGATACCAGTGATCTTGATATCCATCTGGAGGGACGTAATGCCGTCTTCGGTGCCGGCGACCTTGAAGTCCATGTCGCCGAGATGATCCTCGTCGCCGAGGATGTCGGAGAGGACGGCAAACTCGTCGCCTTCTTTGATCAGACCCATCGCGATGCCAGCGACCGGACGGGCGAGCGGAACGCCTGCATCCATCATTGCAAGTGAGGTCCCGCAAACAGTCGCCATGGAGGACGAACCGTTCGATTCCGTGATCTCGGAGACCGCACGGATTGTGTAGGGAAATTCCTCCGCCGTCGGCATCAACGGACGGATCGCGCGCCAAGCGAGTTTGCCGTGACCAATTTCCCGGCGGCCGGTGAAGCCGACGCGGCCCGTCTCACCAACGGAGAACGGAGGGAAATTGTAATGCAGCAAGAAACGCTCGCGATAGGTTCCCTCGAGCGCGTCGACGAACTGCTCGTCTTCGCCGGTGCCGAGCGTGGCGACCACCAGTGCCTGGGTTTCACCACGCGTGAACAGCGCCGAGCCGTGGGTGCGTGGAAGCACGCCGACTTCGGATACGATCGGGCGGACCGTTTCGAGATCACGCCCGTCGATGCGTTTGCGGGTTTTCAGGATGTCGCCACGAACAACGTCTTTCTCGAGGTCCTTGAAGACACCGCCGATCGTCGTTGCTTCGCTGCCGTTGTCGCCGGACGGTAGCAGCTCTTCCATGACCTTGGCTTTGACGGCGGAGACTTTCGCCTGACGTTCCATCTTCTCAGGCGTCGCGAACGCTTCGCGCAGGCCGTCTTCGGCGATGCGCTTGACGTCTGCGTCGTACTTCGACGTGTCTTTCGCTTTGACGTCCCACGGCTCTTTCGCGGCCTTCTCGGCGAGGCGGATGACAGCGTCGATGATCGTCTGGAACTGCTCGTGGCCGAACATCACGGCCTTGAGCATCTGCTCTTCGGACAGCTCTTTTGCTTCCGACTCGACCATCAGAACCGCGTCACCGGTACCGGCGACAACCAGATCGAGGTCAGAATTCTCCATCTCGTCGATCATCGGGTTGAGGACGTACTCACCGTCGATCATGCCGACGCGGGCGGCGCCGATGGGCCCCATGAAGGGGACGCCCGAGATCGTGAGTGCGGCGGACGTGGCAACGAGCGCGACGATGTCCGGATCGTTCTCCAGATCGTGGCTCAATACGTTGATGATGACCTGCGTCTCGTTCTTGAAGCCCGGTGCGAAAAGCGGGCGGATCGGCCGGTCGATCAGGCGAGAGGTGAGCGTTTCCTTTTCGGATGGACGCCCTTCGCGCTTGAAGTAGCCACCCGGGATCTTGCCGGCGGCGTACGATTTTTCCTGGTAGTTCACGGTCAGCGGGAAGAAATCGATCCCCGGGCGGACATCGCGCGCGGCGACGACGGTCGCAAGAACGGTGGTCTCGCCGTAGGTTACGAGCACTGCACCGTCGGCCTGGCGTGCCATGCGCCCGGTTTCCATGGTGAGCGTGCGCCCGCCCCAATCGAATTCTTCTCTAGCTATCTCAAACATGCGTTCGTCTTTCTTGGGTGACACGCTGGCGGATTCCAGCGCGCTGTTTCGGTCTGCGGTAGAATGGACCTTTGGTCTTGCGTCGGTGATGCGCCGGGTGGTCCGCCCGGTTTTTTATCCGCGAGCAGCCCGCATGGGCTACGCGCTCTGACGCTCTGCGCCGTCGCACCCTGTGCGCGTATCGCGCGCGGAAGTTACAGGCGCGCAAAACGAAAACGCGCCCCGAAGGACGCGCTTTGGTGCCAGTTAGCGGCGGATGCCGAGCTTCTGAATCAGCTCACGATACTTCGCCTCGTCTTTTCCCTTGATGTAATCGAGGTGACGACGACGCTGGGACACCATTTTGAGGAGACCACGACGCGAGTGGTTGTCTTTCTTGTGCGACTTGAAGTGCTCGGTCAGGTTCACAATCCGCTCGGTGAGAACGGCGACCTGGACCTCGGGCGAGCCCGTGTCGCTTGGGTTCGTTGCGTATTCCTTGATGAGCGTCTGCTTGCGCTCGGCCGTGATCGACATCGTCAACTCCATATCGGTTATGTCGCTGCCCCGCCGCGTCAGCCCGTCAAATCGAAGACGCGCGTCGGCCGCATTTCACCGCGTTGCACATCGCCAAGCGCGACAAGCGTGCCTCGCGAAAGCGCATAAACGGGGCCTGTGAGAATGGGAGCGTCGCGGCCTCTAAGGAGAACAGCCTGCCCCCGCTTCAACCGCGCCGCATCGTCTGAACTGACGGGCAGTGCCGGGATGTCGTCCAGCGCGCTCTCGACAGGTTCGAGAGTGCCGTCAAGTTCGACGCGATCGGCGGCCTTATCGCTCAACTCCTCCAGCTTTTCCAGAGAAATCGCGCGCGCGTCGTCGTAGGGGCCAACCCGGGTGCGGCGCAGGGCGGTGACGTGGCCGAGACAGCCGAGATGCTCACCGAGATCGCGGGCGAGCGCCCGTACATAGGTGCCCTTGCCGCAGATCGCCTCGAAAACCGCCGTGTCGACGTCGATGTGGTCGACCATCTTGAGCTGTTCGACGAGCACGCTACGCGGCTTGATCTCGAACTCCTCCCCGTCGCGGGCGAGATCGTACGCCCGCTCGCCGTCGATCCGGATGGCGGAGAATTTCGGCGGTATCTGCTGGATTTCGCCTGTGAGGGTGGGGAGCGCTGCTTCGATCGTTGCGGGGTCAGGGCGCGCGTCGCTGCGCGCAATGATCTCGCCCTCGGTGTCATCCGTCGAGGTACGCGCACCCCAGCGAACCGTGAAACGATAGCCCTTCGTGCCATCCATGACGTAGGGCACCGTTTTGGTTGCCTCACCGAATGCGAGCGGGAGGATGCCAGTTGCAAGTGGGTCGAGGGTGCCGGCGTGACCGACTTTCTGCGCGTCGAACAGCCGTTTAAGACGACCGACGATGTGCGTCGAGGTAACGCCACTGGGCTTGTCGAGCACCAGCCAGCCGTTGATGCGGCGCCCCTTCTTTCTGCGAGCCACTATATTCTCCAAACTGCAGTTGGGAAGCTTCGCGCCGCGAGCAGGGTGCACCGCGCCTGCCGGGAAGGGGCTCAGTCGCCCACCGAGTTTGTGTCACGCGCGACGCCCGGATCGCGAAGCGCTGCATCGATTTTCTGTCCCTCGTCAAACGAGGTGTCGAGCCGGAATTGCACCGCGGGGGTGAACTTCAGCTCGATCCGGCGGCCGAGCGCACCGCGAATGAATTTGGCGTGACGGTTGAGCGCCGCGATCACGCTTTTGGCGTTTCGCCCGCCGAGCGGCATTACGTATGCGGTCGCGTTGCGCCCGTCGGGGCTCACACGCGCCTCAGAGACGGTGATGAACGCATCGGTGAGGTCTTCATCGCGGATCTGCGTGTCGCGGAGAATTTCGGCCAACGCGTGCCGGACAACCTCGCCCATGCGCAGCTGACGCTGCGACGGACCGCGCGCGCGGGGCAATTGATCAGCCATGCGTGTGTTCCAAAGCCAACCTGGCGAACCGTTTCGCTTCCTGCGAGGACGAACATCCTCGAGGGGGTATCACATGCCCGCACGTTGGATCGGCCCACAAAATGATGTGGTGTTCCAGAGCGCTGGCGTCGATGAAGCCCGACCACTTGTTCATGGACTTGGTGTGATCGTGAGCAAATGCCGCTGTGTCGCGGTGAGCGCAATTTCGCTCACACGTAGGTTTTGCGCGCGAAATTTCCTTCTTAGCGCCAGCGCTCTCAACGTCACGGTTGTCGCCCAACCGAGTGCAAGCCCCGTGAGGGATGCGGTGGCGAACGGCACCGTCCAGCGGCAAACAAAGAATTGCTGCCTGCACGCACGATCGAGGACTTTAAAATCGTCCAAAGTCATCCGCCATCGCGCATCGAACGCCACTAGATCGGGCACGCGCGCCGCTCGTTAAAGCGTCCGCGCGATCTCTTCCGTCGTGAAACACTCGATCACGTCGCCGACACGCATGTCTTCGTACTTCTCGAACGCCATGCCGCATTCCTGGCCGCCCTGCACTTCCTTGACCTCGTCCTTGAAGCGCTTGAGCGTTGACAGTGTGCCCTCGTGGATCACGACGTCGTCGCGGATCAGGCGGACCTTCGCGCCGCGTTCGACCCTGCCTTCCGTCACCCTACAACCGGCGACCTTGCCGGTCTTCGAAATGTTGAAAATTTCGAGAATCTCGGCGTTACCAAGGAACGTCTCGCGGATCGTCGGGGCGAGCATGCCGGACATCGCGTCTTTCACGTCGTTCACGAGATCATAGATGATCGCGTACTGACGGATTTCGACGCCGGTCGATGAAGCGGCCTGCTTCGCCTGGGTGTTCGGGCGCGTGTTGAACGCCATGACCACCGCATCGGACGCGGCCGCTAGCGACACATCGGATTCCGTGACGCCGCCGACGCCGGAATGGATGATCCGGGCAGCAACTTCGTCCGTGTTCAACTTCTCGAGCGCGCCGGCAATCGCTTCTGCAGAGCCCTGCACATCAGCCTTCACGAGGAGCGGGAACTCCTGTTTGTCGGCTTCCTTGAGCTGGCTCATCATCTGCTCGAGCGAACGCGTGCCGCCTGTGCCTGCCGTCACGCGACGACGGCGCTCACGCTCGACGTACTCGGCGATCTCGCGGGCCTGCGCCTCGTCGGTCGCCACGTCGAAGACGTCACCTGCATCCGGTGCTGCGTTGAAGCCGAGCACTTCGACAGGCACCGACGGGCCAGCTTCCTTGACCTGTTTGCCGCGGTCGTCGATCAGCGCACGGACCTTGCCCCAGGCGGCGCCAGCAATGACGATGTCGCCGACCTTCAGCGTGCCACCCTGAACAAGCACCGTACCGACCGGGCCACGGCCACGCTCGAGCTTGGCTTCGACCACGACACCGTTGGCGCGGCGGGCCGGGTTGGCCTTCAGCTCCAACAGCTCTGCCTGCATGGCGATGGCGTCGAGCAAGCTGTCGAGGCCCTGCTTTTTCAGCGCGGAGACCTCAACCTCGAGCGTGTCACCGCTCATGCTTTCGACGATCACTTCATGCTGCAGAAGCTCGGTCCGGACGCGGTTCGGGTCGACATCGGGCAGGTCGATCTTGTTGATCGCCACGATGATCGGCACTTCGGCCGCCTTGGCGTGATTGATGGCCTCGATCGTCTGCGGCATGACACCGTCGTTTGCGGCGACCACGAGCACCACAATGTCCGTGCACTGCGCGCCGCGTGCCCGCATTGCCGTGAAGGCTTCGTGGCCCGGGGTGTCGATGAAGGCGATCTCCGCGCCGCTCGACGTTTTTACCCGATACGCGCCGATGTGCTGAGTAATGCCACCGGCCTCGCCGGAGACGACGTTCGCCTCGCGCAACGCATCCAGCAGGGACGTCTTGCCGTGATCGACGTGGCCCATGATCGTCACGATCGGAGCACGCGAGACGAGCGCCGCGTCTTCGTCCGGCTCGCGCTGGAGACGGGTGAGCACGTCCGATTCCGCAACACGGTTGACGGTGTGGCCGAACTCCGTCGCGATCAGTTCAGCCGTGTCGGCGTCGATCACGTCGTTGATCTTGTGCATCTCGCCCTGTTTCATCAGGAACTTGATCACGTCGACGCCGCGCTCGGTCATCCGGTTAGCGAGTTCCTGGATGGTGATCGCTTCCGGAATGGTCACCGTCCGGGAAATCTTGTCACGCGGGGAGAGCGTGCCGGCCGCACGAGACTTCTCGCGCTCGCGGCGACGGCGCAGCGAGGCGAGTGAGCGCTCGCGCTGGCCCTCATCGAGGGCGTTGTTGATCGTGAGCTTGCCGCGCGTGCGCCGGTCATCGCCCTGCTTGCGCTGGGGCTGGCGCGGTTCGGCAGCCTTTTTCCGCAGATCGGGCTTGCGGGCATCGGCGCTCGGGCGTTTCGCCGTCGCATCCGATTTGAGCGCTGCGGCCTCGGCAGCGGATGGATCGACCACGCTCGGCGCAGCCGGCTTGGGTGCCTCACGGCGCTCGGCCGCCGGCTTCGCCTTCTCGGCAGCTTCGGCTTCCTGCTCGGCGCGACGACGGGCAACGGCCTCCTCGCGGCGGCGGGCTTCCTCGAGATCCGCCTGACGCTTGGCTTCAAGTTCGGCCCGGCGCTTGGCTTCCTCGGCCTGGCGGGTCTTCTCCTCCGCCTCGCGCGCCTTGGCCGCGTGCAGCGCACGCAGACGCGCATCCTTTTCCTCATTGGAAAGGGTTCGCCCACCTACACCGCCGGACTGCTGACGCTGCGACGGCTTGCGCTCGGCAGGCTTGCGCGGTGCCTTCGTGACCGTCGGCTGCTCCTTGAGCGCCGTCGTATCGGTCGTCGCTGCCGCTTCGCCTTTCGGCGCCGTGAACGTGCGTTTCGTGCGTTTCTCGACAACGACGTTTTTCGAGCGCCCGTGCGAGAAATTCTGACGCACGTGTCCGGCGTCGACGGTGCGCTTCAAGCTGAGCGTCAGCGTCTTGCCACCGGTATCGTTGTCTTTGCTCTCACTCATACCTGTTTTGTCATCCCTCAAATCGGTCGACGGCGCTCGCAGCGGATGCTGTCGCATCGCTGGCGCCGGCGGTGTAATTCTCCAGCCGCATCAGGTCGTTGAGGAAGGAAGCGCAAACACCGCCCTGTGTTACGGCAGCATGTACCACATTCCCCCGGCCAAATGCCAAACTCATTTCCGCGCACGTCAAGATGTGCGCGATGTGAATACGCGTATCGAACAGTTCACCTGCCTGTCGTGCGACGGCATCGAGCTTGCGGACACCGTCCGGCGCCGC
Source organism: Pseudomonadota bacterium (assembly GCA_038523655.1). Lineage (GTDB taxonomy): Bacteria > Pseudomonadota > Alphaproteobacteria > Rhizobiales > CALHAX01 > CALHAX01. The sequence goes on from JBCBJG010000001.1 coordinate 37,662, forward strand.
CTCGCTCGCGTGCAACACACAGGCGACATCGCCGCTGCGAAGCGCGGCGTCGACCTTAGTCGTTCCGGCAAGAGCATTGCCCGCCTTGTTCGCGAGTGACAGCTTTTCAACTGCACGACGGCGAAGCAGCGTCTCGACGAGGGTCGCCAGATCTGCCGGAACCTCCACCGGACGCTTCATGCTGCGGGCGAAGGCGCGGCGGGCAACTGCGTCGCTTACATGGTGGTGTGCAGCGCAGATCCAAACGCCGCGCCCCGGCAGCCGACGGGCCAGATCGGGCACGATGCCCTGCGGACCTTCGACGAAACGGATCATTGCAGACGGCGCACACCGCTTCCCCGTGACGGCGCAGCAACGCTCCGTCGGTTTCGTGCGGTAGGCCGGCTTGGCGGACGCTGCCGGCGCATCAGACGACGCACCGGGCGCGCCGCGATCAGACGACCCGAGGCCCGAGCCCGGTTCGATGGGCGCGCGGCCGCGATGCGCTTTCTTGCGCTGCGTCTTTTGCTGGTCCGCCGTCGCCATCATCGTATGTTCCGGGTCCTCCCACCTGCCTTAACCGGCAGTCGCGTCAGCGGGAGCGGCCTCATCCGCACCGGCGACCGGCGTCGGCGCATCTCCTTCTGACGCCGCGTCGTCCGTGGCCTCTACGGCTTCGGCCGCCGCGGCAACTTCGGCCCCGTCTTCCGCATCCGGTGAGCCAATCACGTCCTCGACCGATACCCAACCGGCGACGACACGGGCGGACATGATCATCTCTTCCGCCTCGTCGCGGCTGAGGTTGAAGTCGTCCAGCACGCCCGGCTCACGCACGCTTTCACCGTCGCGGCGCTCATACCACCCGACGAGGTCGTCCGTTGCACACCCGGCGAGATCTTCGACCGTTTTGATCTCGTTTTCGCCGAACGACACGAGCATGGCGGTGGTGACACCCGGTACGCTGACGAGTTCGTCGAGCACGCCCAGCTCCTTGCGTTTGGCGTCGCGCGCCGCTTCTTCGCGTTCCAGGAAGTCCCGGGCGCGGGCCTGAATTTCATCCGCAGTGCTTTCGTCGAAGCCTTCGATCGCCGCGACTTCGGAGCCGTCCACATAGGCGACCTCTTCCACGCTGGCGAACCCTTCGGAGACCAGCAGCTGCGCGATCACTTCATCGACGTCCAGCGCGTCCATAAAGAGCTGCGAGCGTTCGTTGAACTCGGCCTGGCGGCGCTCTGCTTCCTGCTCTTCGGTCAGGATATCGATATCCCAACCAGTCAGTTGCGAGGCGAGGCGGACGTTCTGGCCGCGACGACCGATCGCAAGGCTGAGCTGCTCATCCGGCACGACGACCTCGATCCTTTCCGCCTCCTCGTCGAGCACGACCTTGGCGACTTCAGCCGGGGCCAGCGCGTTGACGATGAAGGTCGCGGCGTCGGGCGACCACTGGATGATGTCGATTTTCTCTCCCTGAAGCGCCCCAACGACTGCCTGGACCCGCTGGCCACGCATACCCACGCAGGCCCCGACCGGATCGATCGCGCTGTCGTTGGAGAGCACTGCGATCTTGGCGCGGCTCCCAGGATCGCGGGCGACGGATTTTATCTCGACGATGCCGTCATAAATCTCCGGCACTTCCTGCGCGAACAGTTTCGCCATGAACTCCGGACGGGTCCGGGAGAGGAAAATCTGCGGCCCGCGCGGCTCGCGACGCACATCGGCGACGTATGCGCTGATGCGGTCACCGTAGCGGAACGCTTCGCGCGGAAGCTTCTCGTCGCGGCGGACGATCGCCTCACCGCGACCAAGGTCGACGATGACATGGCCGTGTTCCTCGCGTTTGACGAGGCCGTTGATGACCTGGCCGACGCGATCCTTGTATTCCTCGAACTGGCGCTCGCGCTCAGCGTCACGGACCTTCTGGAAGATTACCTGCTTGGCGTTCTGCGCGGCGACACGGCCGAAGTCGAGCGGGGGAAGTGGCTCCGCAATAAAGTCCCCGACCTTGGCATTCGGGTTACGGCGCTGGGCATCGGCGAGCTGAATTTCCGTTGCGTCGCTGACCGTTTCCTCGACAACCTCGAGCAGCCGCTCGAGGCTGATTTCGCCGGTTTTCGCATCGATATCGGCGCGGATCTCGTTCTCGCTGCCATATCGAGACTTGGCGGCCTTGGTGATCGCCTCTTCCATCGCGGAGATCACGATTTCGCGGTCGATTACCTTCTCGCGCGCGACCGCATCCGCGATCTGCAACAGTTCGAGTCGGTTTGCGCTTACGCCAGCCTGGGCCATCTCTTCCTCACTCTTTTGCCGCCGCGCATGCACGATGGGGAAGCGGGCGGTCTTCCATGTCAGTCAAGCACGTTAGCTCGGCACGTCAGTTCGGCACGTTCGTCGGACATGTCAGGCGCCAGACA
>JBCBJG010000002.1:0-34749 GCA_038523655.1 Pseudomonadota bacterium
CGCATGGGCGAAGCGGTGCACGCGGCTGCCAGCACGCCAAAGACGCTGAAAATATTTCCGAACGGCGGGCATTCGGATCTGTTCAATCACGGCGCGCTCTCGGAAATCCGCGCGTTCACGGCTAATCGGGCACGTCGGGAGGACTGACGCCATGGACGCGTCGGCATTCGGTCCGCCCCGCTGCCCACCACCTCTCGACGCAACCGTCGCTGCCAACGTACGGTCCTCGCGAGAGAGGTCGGCTGCCGGTATGTCACGACCTCAACGACGTGGACGGAGCATGCGACGTGGCCAAACCGAGCGGCGGACGCCCCAACAAATCTGCCGGCCTGATGCGCAAAGCGATCGCCGCGTATGAGGCCGGCGACCTCGAGCGGGCGCGCAAGGCCGTTACCGGGTTTCTCAAGACCGATCCGCATAACCCAGACGGAAATCATCTCGCCGGCGTGATCGCGTTGAAGGCGGGGCGGCCAGCGTTCGCTGTCGACGCCATCCGCAAGGCGCTCGCCCGCAACCCGCGCATCGCGATGGCGCACAACAACCTCGGCGAGGCGTATCGCGCGCTGGAGGAATATTCGGACGCGGAAGCAGCCTATCGTGCGGCCATCGAGCTGGAGCCGCGCGAGACCGGGTTTCAGAACAATCTCGGGACGGTGCTGACCGCCCAGGACCGCACGGACGAGGCGATTGCGGTGTTCGAGGCGGGCCTTGCGCGGACACCCAACCACCCGATGCTCCTCACGAACTACGGCAATGCGCTCCTTGAAAAAGGGCGCGCCGCGCATGCTGTCGCCGCGCATGAACAGGCACTGCGGGTGGAGCCGGGGTATCTCGAGGCGAAAGCCAACCTGGGCCTCGCCCTCCTCGAGCAAGGCGACCTCGACCGGGCCGATACTACTATCATAGAGTTCTTCGCGCGCGACGATGCGCATTTCGCAGCAATCGGTGGCCTTGCGAAACTACGCGCGATCGAAGGGCGCAATGCCGAGGCGGTCCTGCTGCACGAGCGCCAGCTCGACCTCGCACCCGGTGATCGGGATATCTATCTCGATTACGCCGACATGCAGCGCTACGCGGAGCAGCCGGAAGCGGCAGCGGACGTCATCGAGCGGCACCGCGCCATCGCACCCGACGAGATCGACAACTACGTGCAGCTCGGCTCGATCTGGCGCGCTGCCGGGGAGAAAAAACGCGCAGAGGAAGTTCTTCGCGAAGCAATCACCCGCGACCCCGATCACGTGCCGGCGCGAATGGTGCTCGCACAGATCATCAAACATACGCCCGAGGAGGAAAATCTCGCCGAACTCAAACGGCTCGAGGCAGACGACGCGCTTTCGGACGGGCAACGCGCAAACCTGTCGTTCGGCCTTGGCAAAGCACTCGAAGATATCGGTGACCACACGAGCGCAGGCGAGCGCTTTATCACGGCAAACCGGTTACGGCGGGCCACCTTCGAGTATGACGAGGCTGCCATTTTCGAGGTGATGCGAAACCTCGCCGCGCACGTGGATACCACGCAGATCCAGCGAGGCGCCGAGGCCGGCTCACCAGATGCGACGCCGATCTTCATTGTCGGCATGCCGCGCTCGGGCACCAGTCTCGTCGAGCAGATCATTTCCAGCCATAGCGACGTCCGCGGCGCCGGCGAACTCACGACATTTGGCGCGGTGGTCACACGACACAGCGTTCGGGAGAAAATCGAGTTCCCGGAGCAGGTTGCGCAGGCGAGCGATGCGACTCTCCATGCCATCGGGGAGGATTATGTCGAGATCATTCGACGACGGTTCGGTGATGCGCCGCACATTACCGACAAGATGCCTCACAACTTCCTCAACGTCGGCTACATCCGCATGGCGCTGCCGAACGCGCGGATCGTGCATTGCCGGCGGCACCCGATGGATACGTGTCTGTCGATCTTCAAGAACGCCTTCTCAACAGCGCATGAGTACGCTTACGACATGGCGGAGCTGGGCCGGTACTACCGGGCATACACCGCACTCATGGCGCACTGGCGTGCCGTTTGCGGCGAGGCGTTTTACGATCTCGACTACGAAAAACTCGTTGCGGATACCGAGGGGGAAGCACGCGCCTTGCTGGCGCACTGCAAGCTCGACTGGCAGCCGCAGTGTCTCGAATTCTACAAGACGAAACGTACGGTCAACACGGTGAGTGCCGGGCAAGTGCGGCAGCCGATCTACACCAGTTCGGTTGCGCTCTGGAAACGCTACGGCGCGCATCTTGCGCCGCTCATCGACGCGCTCGGCGATTTGCTCGACGAGGATGAACGCTCGGCCGCGTGATTATTTCTCCGGGTCAATCTGCTTCCTGACGCGTCGCGGCATCGGCCCGGCCGCAGACGGTCGCCTGTCAGGTCGTGCGCATCAGTCGATCAGGCTTCCCTGCGCGAGACGAGGCGCGGCCAAGCCAGCTCTAGCAACACCGAACCGCAGATCACGACGATAGCAAGCATCTCGATCGTGCCAATGGGCTGGCCGAGGATCGCGAGCGCTAGGAATGCGGTGATGACCGGTTTCAGGAAAAAGAGATAGCTGCCGCGCGTGATGTCCGGCACTGCGGCGAGGCCTCCGAGCCAGAGGATCTGGGTGATCGTCGTGTTCCAGAAACCGAGCGTGACCAGCGAGGCGACGGCGGTAGAGGATTTATCAAACAGATCCAGCGGGCTCACCCAGATCGCGAAGAACGCGCCGACAATCAGCCACAAACCAATTGCGCCGATCGCCATCGACAGCGTTGTGATGCGGATCGCGCCGTAGGTCTGGATGTAGGGTTTGACCATCACGGCATAGAACGAACCGAGCGCGGCGCAGGCCAGTGCCATAAGGATGCCAATGAGCGAGCGGCCATCACCGGCGAGCTGGCCGAGAACGCCGTCGGTCAACAGCAATGCGACGCCGAGCACCGCGGCCGCGCCGGAGACCAGTTTCGCCGTGGAGATCGCGATGCGGTTCACCAGCAGATTCGCGAGCCCGACGAAGATCGGGATCGTGGTCACCATCGTGCCGACTTGCACGACGCTCGCGTAGTCAAGCGACCAATGGAAGAAAAGATACGCACCGCTGACCCCGACGATCGACAGCGGCACGAGCGCCCGCCAGCTTTCACGCAGGGGCGTGAGCAGATCGCGATGCCGTGGCCAGACGAGGCAAATCGCAAGCAGGCCCAGTGCACCGAGCAGGTAGCGCCAGACGGAGACCTCGGGGCCGTTAACTCCGGACAGTACGGCGAAAAATTCACTCGATGCGTGACCGGTGACGCCGAGGAACGTCATGGCATAGGCGATGGCCGGGCTCATGCGGGCGAGGCAGGTGCAGGTGCGATCCGGGCTGCGAAGTCGCGGAGCTTGCGCTCAACGCCGCGCGGATCCTCGATCGGCAGCAGATGTCCGGAGCTTTCGAACACGGTCTCCTCAACGTTGGGCATCGTGCCAAGGATCGCGTCCACCGCGGCACGGTCGAGAAACATGCGATCGCGCATCCCGGTCAACACGTGCACCGGCAGATCGAGCGTATCCCAAGCGACGTTCCAGTCCGCTGTGCGCGACCGCTCCACGAGCGCGTAAATGCCCGTGTCCGTGCCGAGCGGTTCGTACGGCGCGTCCGCGAGGCACGCGTCGCGCATCTCCGCAAGCGTCGACGGCCCGACGAGAAAGGGGAGAAAAAAATCACGGACGAGCGTCGGGCCGCCAAGTTGTGTGGCGCGGAAGACCGCCTCGTTCGTCCAGTCGAGCACCGGCCCCGGACGGCGCAGCGTATTGATCAATACGAGACCGGCCACGTCGACGGCATCAGCAAAGCCTCGCTCGATCGCGCGTGTCGCGTAGAGCCCGCCGATCGATAGTCCGACGAAAATCGCCGGGCCACTGACGCGCGCATTCACCACGGTCAGCAAGTCGTCCACGACCTGCGCGGTATCGAGCGGATCATCGGCCGTAACCGTCGTCTCCGACTGGCCGCGCAGATTGTAGCTCAGGGTCCCGAAACCGGCAGCGCGGAGAGCGGGTGCGATCGCACCCTCCCAGTGGTCGGTCGAGCCGGTAAGCGCGTTGACGAAAACGAAGGTCGGCTTCCCGTCAGCTGGCGCGGCGTGAAGCGTGCGCAGACCGGATACCGGTTCGTCGAGCGGTTCTGTCATGCGGTCGTCTCTCTCGGCTGGCGGCAGTGGAAACCCGCACCCGGGCGGCGGGATCTCTGTGGACGATGCCGACTGTTCCGACCGCCTGCAATCTCGAATCGGTTTCGGTGCGTGCGAACGCAGGCGCACGCCATTCGGCGCGACGGGGATTTCAAACATGGACCAGCTCGTACAAGCTGAGGCGGCGGCCAGCCCGTACCTCGCGACGGGTATCGACATGGCGCTCAATCTCGGCACGGCGATCCTGTTGCTGATCGCCGGGCTTCTGGTTGGGCGCTATGCGCGACGGCTGGTCGAGAACCGGCTGTATGCGCTGCCGAACTTCGACCGCACGCTCGTCCCGTTCCTCGGCAGCCTGGTGCGCTATGCGATCCTCGCGCTGACGCTGATCCTCGTGCTCTCGGAGTTTGGCGTTCAGACCGCGAGCATCATTGCCGTGATCGGTGCGGCGGGCCTTGCGATCGGGCTGGCGCTTCAGGGAACGCTCTCCAACGTCGCCTCGGGGATCATGTTGCTGGTGCTGCGGCCGATCCAGGTCGGGCATTATGTCGAGGCGGGGGGGACGAGCGGCACGGTCGAGGAGATCGGGCTGTTCATGACGGCGCTGAAGACGCCGCAAAACATCCGCCGCTACGTGCCGAATTCAGATGTCTTCGGAGGCACCATCACGACGTACAACGCCTACGAGACCATGCGCGTCGATCTGGAGATCGGCATCGCCTACGACGCGGACATCACGGCGGCGAAAGCGGTCGTTGCCCAGGTGCTCGCGGGAGAGCAGCGCGTGCTCGCAGAACCGAAGCCGATGATCATTACGAAGTCGCTAGGCGATAGCGCAGTCGTGCTCGAGGCGCGGTCATGGGTGAACCAGCCCGACTATTTCGCAACCCGCTTCGACCTGACCACAGCCGTCAAGTATGCGCTCGACGACGCGGGAATTTCCATCCCCTTCCCGCATCGTCAGATCGTAATCTCTGGGCCGGTGCCCACAATCAGTGCGCGCGCGTCGGCGAGCCGGGCGAAGAAAAGCGACGGCTGAGGCCCTACACGCGTTTCAAGGTTCGCCGCAGGCCGCGCTTCGCCGCGCTGTTCGTCGGGCTGATGCGGAGTGCTCGTCGGTAGTCCATCGCCGCCTGGTGATCGAGCTTCAGTGCTTCAGCCGCCGCCGCACGTTTCACCAGCACACCGGCGCTACGGCGGTTCCGCTGCACGGCCTTGTCGTAGGAAATCATCGCATCGTGCGGCTGGGCGAGCGCCATCTGGCTGTCACCAATGCGCAGGTGGGGTTCGGCACGTTCATTGTGCAGAGCGGCGGCCTTACGAAAGTCGGCGATCGCGGCGACGTGGCGACCACGCTTCTGGCGCGCGAGCCCGCGGTTGAACCAGGCCAGCCCGTCACGTTTGTTTGCCCGGATCGCTTGCGTGAAGTCCGCGTCGGCGGCGGCGAGCCGGCCCTCGTGGAGATTAAGTTTCCCGCGACCGGTGAGGGCCGCGAGGTAGCGCGGAGAAATATTCAAGGCACGGTCGAAATCCGCGCGGGCAGCACGCAGGTTGCCACCGCGGACATGGGCGAGCGCGCGGTTCGAGTATGCCTGATAGTAGTCGGGCGACAACGCGATGGCGCGGTCGAAGTGGCGCATCGCTCCGACAAGATCACCGCGCTCACCGGCGGCTGCGCCTTCCAGGTTGTGCTGACTTGCGCTGAGTGTTTGGCCGGCAAGGGCGGCGCGCGGCCCACGTTCCGTGCGGGTAGCACCATCGTTGATGAGGCTGGCGATATCGCGCGGTGCGGCTTCGCGGCTCGGCAAAGCGCCGGGCGCCGGGCGGGAAATCGACTGGGTCACACCTCCAGAATGGCCGAGGTTGAGGCTGGCGCAGGCGCCGAGCATCAGTGGCAGAATGCAGGCGGTGGTCGCGGCGCGGAGGCGCGGCGCAACACAGGGCAAGACCGTCGATGCAGGACGGGTCGGCGTGGGGCGGTTTTTCTCCGCAATGTCGGGGCGACGCATAATACTCTCTCCGGCGTGAACGCAAAACGCACGGCGCAGAAGCGTCGCCGGTCACGCACGCCCCCACCCCATGTTTCGAATCATCCGCGAGCGTGGTTATCGAAGCGTAAACGGGCGCGTGTTTTCGGTTCGGTTTCCCGAAGCGGTCGGATGATTAATGGGTGGCGGAGTCGTTAGGCCGCGCCGAAGATGGTGGCGGGTGTCACGCTTGGCGTTGCGCCGCGCCATGCGTTGGGAGGCCGACGGTGAAGGCGATCTCACCGAGCCCGTCGATGCCGGCCCGGATCTGATTGCCCGGTACGAGCGGGCCGACGCCTGCAGGCGTACCGGTCAGAATGAGATCGCCGGGCTCGAGGCGGCTCGCGCGTGAGCAGAATGCGATGATTTCCGCAGCGGACCAGATCATCTCATCCAGCGATCCGTGCTGGCGGCGCGCGCCATCAACTTCGAGCCAGATCGCGCCGCGCGACAGGTCGACCGGTTCCGGCAACGGGCGCAGCGGCCCGCAAGGGGCGGCGGCGTCGAACGACTTGCCCCATTCCCAGGGACGTGCGGCTTTCTTCGCGTCAGCCTGCAGATCGCGCCGGGTAAGATCGACCGCGACGGCGGCGCCCCAGATATGCGCATGCGCGTCACGCTCTGCGATATCCGCGCCGCCGCGCCCGATGGCGACGACCAGTTCCACCTCATGGTGGAGGTCGCTCGTCAAAGGCGGATACGGCAGCTCGCCTTCGGCCGGGACAACGGCATCCGCCGGCTTGAGGAAGAAAAAGGGTGGGTCGCGGTCCGGGTCCGCCCCCATTTCGCGGGCGTGCGCAGCGTAGTTTCGCCCGACGCAATAGACGCGGCGGACGGGGAACCGCGCATCCGAGCCCGCAACGGCAATCGTGGTCGTTTGTACCTCGGGCACGGTGCGCACCGTCGCCTCTTTCATCGGGCTCATCCCGTCTTCTCCACCGCTTGCTGCCGCTGTGATCCCGTTGCGCCCGGTGGCGCTGTCATAATCCTGCTGTTACAGTCGAGGCAACGAGCGGGGCGATGGCGACGGCTGGCGACCCGACAAGCGGTGAAACCGCGTGGGAGGAACAGTGACGGTGAGCACGCGTACGCGCGCGCCCGGTGCGCATGATACCATGCCGAAGCTGCTGCTGCGGAATGCAGCGCGCTTTGCAGACAAGCCGGCCATCCGGGAAAAAGATCTCGGAATCTGGCAATCGTGGACGTGGGCCGGGGTACTCGAGGAGGTCCGTGGCTATGCGATGGGCCTTGCGGAGCTCGGGCTACGGCCCGGCGACAAGGTCGCGATCGTTGGCGACAATCGCCCCCGCCTCTACTGGACGTTCGTGGCCGCCCAGAGCCTCGGTGCGATCCCGGTGCCGGTCTATCAGGACTCGGTCGCCGAGGAGATGGTCTTCGTCCTCCAGCATGCCGACACCCGGTTCGCCGTGGTTGAGGACCAGGAGCAAGTCGACAAGGTCCTCTCGCTCGCAGACCAGATCAGTTCGCTCGCGGGCGTGATCTACGACGATCCGCGTGGCCTCAAGGACTACACAGTCGACAAGCTGCATGCGCTCGATGACGTGATTGCGCGCGGCAAGGCCATGCGCGCCGAAAAGCCCGAACTCGAGGACGAGTGGCGGGCCCAGATCGACGGCGGTAGCGGCAGTGACGTCAGTGTCATGCTCTACACCTCCGGTACGACCGGCACACCAAAGGGCGTCGTGCTCACGAACGACAACGTGATCATCGCGGCGGAGTGCGGGAACCGGTTCGACAAGCTGGACGAGAATGAGGAGATGATCGCGTACCTGCCGATGGCGTGGGTGGGCGATCACATCTTCAGCTACGCGCAGTCCTATGTCGCCGGGTTTTGCGTCTCCTGCCCGGAAAGCCCGGAGACCATTCCCGTCGATCGCCGAGAGATCGGGCCGACCTATTTCTTCGCGCCGCCACGCGTGTTCGAGAACGCACTGACACAAATCATGGTGCGGATGGAAGATTCGGGGCCGACCAAACGGCGGCTGTTCGACTTCTTCATGAAGCATGCGCGCAAGGTGGGAGAGAAAATCCTCATCGGCGACGCCGGCGTGTCGATCCTCGACCGGCTGCTGTACCGCGTGGGCGATGTGCTGATCTATGGGCCGCTGCGCAACGAGATGGGGCTGACACGGCTGAAGGTCGGCTACACTGCCGGGGAGGCCATCGGGCCAGAGATCTTCCAGTTCTACCGCGCGCTCGGGCTCAACCTGAAGCAGCTCTACGGGCAGACGGAAGCCGGCGTGTACATCACCATGCAGCCGGACGGAGAAATATTCCCCGATACCGTCGGTGTCGCCGCGCCCAACGTCGAGGTGCGGATCGCGGACGGCGGCGAGGTGCTCTATCGCAGCCCGTTCACCTTCGCGGAGTACTTCAAAAACCCGGAAGCGACTGCCGAGACGAAAGACACGGAAGGCTGGGTGAAGTCTGGCGATGCCGGGTTCTTCGACGACCGCGGCCATCTGAAGATCATCGACCGGGCAAAGGACGTCGGCAAACTGCGCGACGGTGGATTGTTCGCGCCGAAATACATCGAGAACAAGCTCAAGTTCTATCCGAACATCAAAGAGGTGGTCGCGCTCGGCGATGGCCGCGATTTTTGCTCCGTGATGATCAACATCGACCTCGTCGCGGTCGGCAACTGGGCAGAGCGCAACAACGTCAGCTATGCGAGCTATCAGGAGCTTGCCGCGCACCCGGACGTCTATCGGATGATCGAGGAGCATGTGGCGGAAGTTAATCGCAGTCTCGCCGCCGAGCCGAGTGTGGGCGCCGCGCAGATCAAGCGCTTTTTGATCCTGCACAAGGAACTCGATGCCGACGATGGCGAGCTGACGCGCACACAGAAGGTGCGGCGCGGATTCATCGCGGATCGTTATTCACCGCTGGTGACCGCGCTCTACGACGGCAGCGCGTCATGCCACATCACGACCGAGGTGACGTTCGAGGATGGCCGGCGCGGCACGATCACCGGCGACGTGAAGATCGTCGATATGGCGGAGACGGACAGCGTACCGCTTCGGGAGGCCGCGGAATGAATATCCAGGACACGACACCTGCGACCGCAGCCGAGCCGGGTGCCGTAAGCAGCGAGCGCCTCTCGAGCGAGGACCGGCCGGTGATCCTCGATGTGCAGAACGTCTCGCTGTCGTTTGGCGGGGTAAAGGCGATCCGCGATGTGTCGTTCGACATCCGTCAGGGTGAGGTGCGCGCGATCATCGGGCCGAACGGGGCCGGCAAAACGTCGATGCTCAATGTCATAAACGGCTTTTATCATCCCCAGGAAGGGACGATTACCTGGAAAGGCCGGGAGCGCCGCCAGATGCGCCCGCACATCGCGGCGACGCAGGGCATCGCGCGCACATTCCAGAACGTCGCCCTTTTCCAGGGCATGAGCACTCTCGACAACATCATGTCGGGCCGCTCACTGAAAATGAAACGCAACTTCCTCTTCCAGCTGATGCACTACGGGCCAGCGCGAGATGAGGAGATCGCGCATCGCCAGCACGTCGAGGAGATCATCGATTTCCTCGAGATCCAGTCGATCCGGCGTACGCCTGTCGGCCGGTTGCCGTACGGGCTGAAAAAACGGGTCGAGTTGGGTCGTGCGCTTGCGATGGAGCCGGAGCTGTTGCTGCTCGATGAGCCGATGGCCGGCATGAACCTGGAAGAAAAAGAGGACATGTCGCGCTTCATCATCGACGTGAACGACCAGTTCGGCACCACGATCGCGCTGATCGAGCACGATATGGGTGTGGTGATGGACCTCTCTGACCGCGTCGTTGTGCTCGATCACGGGGAGCTGATCGCCGACGGCACACCGTCAGACGTGCAATCGAACCAGCGTGTGATCGATGCATACCTCGGGGTCGCGCACTGATGGATTTCTTCTACGCCATCCTGATCGACCCGTTTGTGCAGATGGCTGCGCAGCCGGACTTTTTCCTCCAGGTCGTGTGGGAAGGTTTCGTCTCGGGCGTGCTTTACGCGCTGATCGCCCTCGGGTTCGTGCTAATTTTCAAAGCGTCGGGCGTCTTCAATTTCGCGCAGGGCATCATGGTCGTGTTCGCGGCGCTTTCGCTCGTCGGCCTCTACCAGGCAGGCGTGCCCGCGTGGCTCGCGCTCCTGCTCGCGCTTGGCATCATGGCCTTGCTCGCGATCGCGGTGGAGCGGTTCGTCATGCGCCCGCTGGTCAACCAGCCGGATATCATCCTGCTGATGGCGACGATCGGGCTGACATACTTCCTGATCGGGTTCGGCGAGTTCGTGTTCGGCGGTGAGCCGAAGACCATGATCACCAAGGAACTCGGGCTGCCGACGGGATCGACGTCCTTCGAGATCGGTGAGCGCGGGCTGATCATCCTGCAGCACATCGACATCGCAGCGATGGTGATCGCGATCATCATGGTTGCGAGCCTTGCAGTCTTTTTCTCCAAAACGCGGATCGGGCGAGCGCTGCGCGCGGTGGCCGATGATCACCAGGCGGCACTGTCCGTCGGAATCTCGCTCAACCAGATCTGGGCGATCGTCTGGTTCGCTTCCGGCATCGTGGCGCTTGCGACCGGCATCATGTGGGGTGCGAAGTCCGACGTCTCGTTCGCGCTGCAGATCGTGGCCTACAAAGCGTTGCCGGTACTGATCCTCGGCGGGTTCACATCGATCCCCGGGGCGATCGTCGGCGGGCTGATCATCGGGATCGGCGAGAAGCTTGGCGAGCTTTACTGGGGCCCACTCGTCGGCGGCGGAATCGAAAGCTGGCTCGCCTACATGATTGCGCTCGTCTTCCTGCTGTTCCGGCCGCAGGGGCTGTTCGGCGAAAAGATCATCGAGAGGGTATAGGCGATGTTCTACCGCGAAGCCGGTCAGTTCAAGACGAGCTATGCCGCCGACCAGGCGGTCTTTCCGATCCTGCAGGACAAGGTCGGGATCGCCGCGATGATGATCGTCGCGTTCGTGATCATTCCACTGACGGCGAACGATTTCGTCCTGAACTCGATCCTCATCCCGACGCTGGTGTTCACGCTGGCGACGATCGGGCTCAACGTGCTGCTCGGATACGCTGGCCAGCTATCGCTCGGCACCGGCGCGTTCATGGGGGTTGGCGCGTACGCCTGCTACAAACTGACGACGTTCTTTCCGGACACGAACATTATCGTCCTGGTGCTCGCGTCAGGAATATTCTCCGCGCTGGTGGGCATCCTGTTCGGGCTGCCGTCGCTGCGGATCAAAGGGCTCTATCTCGCGGTGACTACCCTTGCTGCGCAGTTCTTCCTCGAGTGGTGCTTCATCCGCATCCCGTGGCTCTACAATTACAACGACTCCGGCGCGATCGAGGTGCCGCAGCGCCTTGCGTTCGGCGTGATCGCGACCGGACCCTCGGCGACGCCGCTCACGCGCTATCTGATCGTCCTCTCGGTCACAGTGCTGATCACGTGGCTGGTTTCGAACCTGATCCGCGGGCGGATCGGCCGGTCGTGGATGATGATCCGTGACATGGACATCGCGGCCGAGCTGATGGGGATCAAGCCGCTCAATGCAAAACTCTCCGCGTTCGCGGTCTCGTCGTACATCGCCGGGGTCTCGGGCGCGATGATGGTGTTCTTCTGGCTTGGCGCGGCGGAGGTCGAGAGCTTCGACATCAACCACTCGTTCCTGATCCTGTTCATGTGCATCCTCGGCGGGCTTGGTAGCCTCATCGGCAGCTATATGGGCGCCGCGTTCATCTGGGTGCTGCCGATCTTTCTGCGGGCAACGCTGCCGACGGAGCCATGGCTCTGGGCGCTCGCCAACCCGGTCACCTCACTTGCGTTGGTGGCTGCCGTTGCCGGGCTCATCGCGATCTGGAGCGGGCGAGGGGCCTTGGCATTTCTCGGCGTTGTCGTTGCGACGGCGGTGCTCGGCTTCGCATTTCCAGGCGGTGCTGCCGCGTTCCAGCTCAACGCCGCGATGGTCGAGCATATCAACTTCATGCTGATCGGCGCGCTGATCATTTTCTTCCTGATTGCCGAACCCGCCGGGCTCGCACGGCTCTGGCAGATCGGCAAACAGAAACTTCGCGTCTGGCCGTTCCCCTACTAGGCGGCGCGAGCGGCAGAACCACCGGCTGCGGCGTATGAGCCCCGCGCGCAGCCTTCTCGACAACAAGGCTCATCGCCACCCCGCCATCAGGCGCGGGAGGATAAACAAGGAGGAAGCAATGAGAATTGCAAAGATGCTGTCAGGCGCTGCGCTTGCGGCACTGCTCGCCGCACCGGCGACGGTGACGCCGGTGACAGATGCCCAGGCGGCGGACGAAATCTACGTACCGCTATTGACCTACCGCACAGGCGCTTTCGCCGGATCGGGCACGCCGATCGCGAACGGCATGCGCGACTATCTTACGATGCTGAACGAACGCGACGGCGGCATCGGCGGCGTCAAGCTCAACATCGAAGAGTGTGAGACCGGGTACAACGCGCAGAAGGGCGTCGAGTGCTACGAGAGCACCAAGGGCAAGGACCCGGTGATGTACAATCCGTACTCCACGGGCATCACGCTGCAGCTCATCCCGAAAGCGTCGGTCGACAAGATCCCGATCCTATCGATGGGCTACGGGCTCTCCGCCGCCGCGAAAGGCGATGCCTTCCCGTGGATCTTCAACATGCCGACGACGTACTGGGGCCAGGCCTCGGCCATCGTCAAATACATCGGCCAGGAAGAAGGTGGGATGGATAAGCTGAAGGGAAAGAAAATCGGCTTCATCTATCTCGACGTGGGCTATGGCCGTGAGCCGCTCCCGGTGTTTGAGCAGCTTGCGGAGAAGCACGGCTTCACGCTGACGAAATACCCGGTTGCCGGCAAGGACATGCAGAACCAGTCGTCGCAATGGCTGAGCGTGCGGCGAGACCGGCCGGACTACATGGTCATGTGGGGTTGGGGCGCGATGAACCCGACCGCGATTAAGGAAGCCGCGAAGACCCGTTTCCCGATGGACAAGTTCATCGGCGTCTGGTGGTCCGGCGGTGACGACGATGCGCGCCCGGCAGGTGATGCCGCGAAGGGCTACAAGGCCGTTAACTTCCACGGCACCGGCACCGGCTACAAAGCGATCCAGGACATCCTCGAACTCGTCGTCAAGAAGGGCAAAAGCCAGGTCAGCGACGAGAGCAAGGTAGGTGAAAACCTCTACAACCGCGGCGTCATCAACTCGGTGATGATCGCGGAGGCGATCGCAAACGCCCAGAAGATCTCCGGCAAGAAAGTCGTTACCGGCGACGATGTGCGCAAAGGTCTGGAGGCGATGAACCTCACCGCGGACCGGCTGAAGGCGCTCGGTCTCGAAGGGTTCACGAACCCGATCAAGGTGACGTGCGAGAACCACTCCGGCGGCCACCCGATCCACATTATGCAGTGGGACGGAAAAGCCTGGAACCGTGTCTCGGATGACATCACGCCGATGGCGGACGTTGTGGGGCCGCTGCTCGACAAAGCCGCCGCCGACTATACGACGAAGAACGCTCCGTGGCCGAAGCGCACCGAAGAGTGTGTGAGCTGACACGCAGCTCCTAGACCAAACGCTCCCTCCCCTGCGCGCGCGTAGGGGAGGGAATTTATCAACGCTACTTTTTCAATCTTTCTGGAGGCAGGTGATGGCGGTTGCCGAGCAGATCCCGACGAGTGATGGCGCTGCCGCAGCGGCCGGCACATCCGCAATCCTCAGCGTCAACAACATCGAGGTGATCTACGACCATGTGATCCTCGTGCTCAAAGGCGTGTCACTCGAGGTGCCGAAGGGCGGGATCGTCGCGTTGCTCGGTGCGAACGGCGCCGGCAAGACCACGACACTCAAGGCGATTTCCAACCTGCTGAGCGCAGAACGCGGCGAAGTTACCAAAGGCGAGATCATCTTCGAGGACGGCAAGGTTCATGCCCTGACGCCGAACGAGCTTGTCCGCCGCGGCTGCATCCAGGTGATGGAAGGCCGACACTGTTTCGAGCACCTGACGGTGGAGGAAAACCTTCTCACCGGCGCCTACACGCGGGGAAGCGGCAAGGCGGTCCGCGACGACCTTGACCTCGTCTATCAGTATTTCCCGCGCCTCAAGGAGCGTCGGACAAGCCTTGCCGGATACATTTCGGGTGGCGAGCAACAGATGTGCGCTATCGGTCGGGCGCTGATGTCCCGCCCGCACATGATGCTGCTCGATGAGCCTTCCATGGGTCTTGCGCCGCAACTCGTCGAGCAGATCTTCGAGATCGTGAAGCAGATCAACGAAGAGCAGGGCGTGTCCGTGCTGCTTGCTGAGCAAAACACCAATGTCGCGCTGCGTTACGCGAAGTACGGCTACATTCTCGAGAACGGCCGCGTCGTGATGGACGGGACGGCGGAAGAGCTCAGCGCGAATGAGGACGTGAAGGAGTTTTATCTCGGCGTTGCGTCCGGGGAGCGCAAATCATTCCGCGACGTGAAGCACTACAAACGCCGTAAACGCTGGCTGGCCTGAGCAAGCGCGCTAGAAGCACCCGGCGATGCCTGCCGCGGCGCGCGCGAGGAACGCTGACGGCCCATGCGTCATGAACGCGAGCGCGGCACCCGCCGTCAGCGCGCCAAACGCGATGGCGGCTGCAGCGACGATCGCCAGTTCCCGGGCTGTCATGTCAGCGAACATGACGCAAACGTAGCGACAATCTGAGCTGTGCGGAAGACGGATTGAAGGATGTGATCGTGCGGGACGTCGCGAACCAGGTCCCGACCACGCGCGAGGCACCCCGATGACCATCTATGTTGCACCGGAAGTCGCGGACGTCATTGCCTTGCATCCGTACCTGAGCGACCCGGAGTATCGGGCGAGCACCATCCGCAATCAACTCGCGCGACAGGCGGAGACCGTGTTTCAGGCGCATGGCCGGCGCGATCCGCGGGTCCGCATGCAGCTCGGGTCGTGGTGGCCTGGTGCCACCGGGCTGGCTTCGGATGCACTGCTGGACGCCACGTTGATGCTTGATGACGCGCGACTGACGCTCGCGCGTGAGCACGGTTTTGAGGACTGGGGTGACGTCGAGACGCGCGGGGACGCGGCACCATCGTCGGCATTTGAAGATGCGCTTGATGCCATGCTGGCCGGTGACGCTGATCGTCTGGACGCGGCGCTCGATGAGACACCGACGCTCGTCACCGAGGTCTCGTCCTTCGGGCATCAGGCAACGCTGCTGCACTATATCGGTGCCAACGGGGTCGAGAGCCACCGTCAGACGGTTCCGATGAACGCGCCGGAGCTCGCGCATCTGCTCATCGCACACGGGGCGGAGGTGAATGCGATGGCGACCATGTATGGCGGCGGGCAGACACCGTTCGATCTCGCCAGCACCAGCGCCCACCCACGCAACGCCGGGATTGCAGACGCGCTGAACGCAGCGCTGCGCATTGATGGAGGCAACAACCGTTGAGACCGCAGGCCCTTCTCTTCGACGTCTTCGGCACGGTCGTGGACTGGCGCACATCTGTCATCCGCGAGCTGGAGGCGTTTGGTGCGGCGCGTGGGATCACGCGGGACTGGGTGGCGTTTGCGGACGCGTGGCGGGGGAAATATCAGCCGTCGATGGAAGCTGTGCGGTCCGGGGCGCGGGCCTGGACAACGCTCGACACGTTGCATCGCGAAAGTCTCGACGCGCTGCTGGTGGACCATGACATCGTGGGGTTGAGCGAGGCGGATGTCGCCAACCTCAACCGCGCATGGCACCGGCTCGACCCATGGCCGGACAGCGTTGCCGGGCTGGCGCGGCTCAAGTCCCGCTTCGTGATCAGCACGTTGTCGAACGGAAATATCGCGCTGCTCGTGAACATGGCGAAGAACGCCGGCCTGCCCTGGGACGCGATCCTCGGCGCCGAGCCGGCGCGAGCCTATAAGCCGCAGCCCGAGGCGTACCTGCGCACCGCCGGTTTTCTCGGCCTCGCCCCGTCGGACTGCATGATGGTCGCGGCCCACAACGATGATCTCGACTCGGCCCGCGCGCTCGGGTTTCGCACGGCGTTCATTGCGCGGCCAACGGAATACGGCCCGCATCAGGTGAAGGATTTTGCGGCGACCAGCGATTGGGATGTCGTGGCCGATACGATGACCGGAGTTGCCGACGCGCTCGGCGTTTGAGCGGACGTCGCGCCGACAAACGCTGATCAGTCCAACAGCAGATGTACGTCGCCCGGTGCCACGTTGCTCCCGCAGATAATCGTTGCGACGCGACGGCCGGCAAAACGCTTGCGGTCTGTCAGAAGCGCCGCGATCCCGACGGCACCTGACGGCTCGGTGACGAGACCGGCGTGCCGCATCATCATTTTCATCCCCTGGATGATTGTCTCGTCTTCCACCAGCATCACATCGTCGACGATGCCGCGCATGTCATCCACCGCCTCCGGGACCGGCACGCGCACGCCGATCCCGTCCGCGATCGTCTCCGCCTTGTCGCGAACGATCACCTCGCCCTGCCGCCAGGACGCTTCCATGGCATCCGCGCCCGACGCCTGAACTGCGACCACGTCGGTGGCGGGCGCCACGGCCTTCACCCATCGGGCGATCCCATTCAACATGGCGCCATTGCCGAGCGGCACGACGACCACGTCGGGCACGGTCGACCCCGCCATCAGCTCGACCGCCATCGTGCCCGCGCCTTCGCAAGACGCAACGTCGAGACCGTCGACGAGCATCACGCCATTTTGCTCCGCGGTGTACGCAGCGGCCGCATCCTTCGCGGCATCGAAATCTGCGCCTGCAAGCTTCATGTCCGCGCCAAGCGCGCGCATTAGATCGACCTTGAGCGGATTTGCAGTTTCGGCCGCGAACAGGGTGAGCGGAATATTGCGCGCGCGGCAGGCATAGGCGACGGCCTGGCCCCAATTGCCGGCACTGGCGGCGACCACGGGACGGCCATCGAATGCGCCTGCATCCGCTCGGGTAGACACGAGGAACGAGGCGCCGCGACCCTTGAAGCAACGGATCGGGTTGGCGGTTTCCAGCTTGAGGGTCAGTTCGCAGCCGAGCGCGGCGGAGAGCGGTTCGCAGGCAAACTGCGGGGCGTTCAGAAATACCGGGTCGATAATGTCTCGGGCAGCGGCGATGCGCTGCAAAGAGATGCGATGGCCGGGGAGCGGATCAGTGGGGAGATTTATAGGTGACACGTCGGGCATTGGCACTCCGCAGCGAAGGTTTTCCCGATCGCTATGGGGCGGTCGCCCGGTGCGGTCAATTCCTCTGCGTCTGTCGCCGCTGATGAGACCAGTCCACCAACGCAGAGGACCCGCCGATGCGCCGGCAGGTCCCCTCGTCAATGATCGCCCCGTGTGGATGATCCGGTGTGGTCTACGAGGCGGGATGATGCGGCAGAATGATCAGGCCGCGTCGATGTCAGCTTTTGCCAGCGGCACACCGAACCGTTCGCACCAGATCCAGACTTGCGTGAAGGTTGCCGGGTCGAGCCGTGCCGGGATCTCGTAAACCTGCGCGCCGTTGAATGACGTCAGCTTGGCGTAGATCGTCCCGTCGAGGTAATCGCCGTTGCCGAAAGCGAGCTTGGGGTCCGGGACGCGGCTAAGGTGGAAGTCGTCCGACAGGCGGATGAAGGTTTTCCCGTCTGCTTCGAAGATCTCGAAGGTGCCGCCCGAGCGCTTGCCGCCGGCGCCTTCGAATTGGCCGGAGTAGAGCGTTGTGGCCGCTGCGGATTGGGCGGTCGTCTCCGCCGCGCCGGTTGCGGAGACTGCGGCGAAAGCCGCGGCGATGAGCAGGGTGCTGGCGAGCAGAGCTGCGCGGAGAAAATTGAAGGCGGCCATGATGTCCTCGTGTCGGGTGATGTCCGTGTTGTTGACCAGACAGTCGCTCCGACGCGGCCTACACACCGTGATGCGCGTCACGCTCGGGCGCGTTCCGCATCACGCCCGCGTGACCAAACCGCGCCTGGGTCAGCCCGTTGGTGTGCGGGCATGGAGAATGCGGCCGATCGTGTTCATCAGCAGTTGGGCAGCGAGGATCGATGTTGACCCGGTGGGATCATAATCCGGCGCCACCTCGACGAGATCGATCCCGACGATCGGTTGGCGGGCTGCGATGCCGGCAATCAGCTCCAGGATCTCGTAGTAGAGAAATCCTCCATGGCTCGGCGTTCCCGTACCCGGCGCGATTGACGGGTCGAACGCGTCGATATCGATCGTCAGGTAAGTACGCACGCCGCTTGGAATACGCGCGAGCATGCCGTCGACGCCGAGCGCGCGAAACTGACGGACGGAGAGAATGTCGGAGCCGCGTGCGCGCGCGTCCTCGTAGCCTTCGCGCGCGGTGGACGACACGTTGCGAATGCCGATCTGGCTGAGCCCGCTCACCCACGATTTTTCCACCGCACGGCGCATCGGGTTGCCGTGGCCGCGGGTCACGCCGTGGCGCTCGTCGACGAAATCGAGATGCGCGTCGATCTGCACAAGATGGAACGGGTCCTCGCCCTCATATGCTTCGATGCAGGGGATGTTCACCGAGTGATCTCCCCCGAGGACTACCGGAAGCGCACCGGCCTCCAGGATCGCGCGCACGCCGGCCGCGATGTTGGCGTGGCTCGCCTCGGTATCGGTGTGGACGATATCTGCATCGCCAATGTCGACAATCCGCGTCGTCTCCGCCGGTAGGTAGGTGACATCGTCTTCGTGATCGTAGGCTCCGGCATGACCGAAGGCGAAGAGCGTCGACGCCTCGCGGATTGCGCGCGGGCCGAAGCGGGCGCCGGGCCGCCACTGGGTGCCGAAGTCGAACGGCGCGCCGAGGATCGCTACATCTGCATCGATCGCCGACCAGTCGGTGACGAGCGGGTACTTTCCAAAGGTGCAGACCCCAACGAACGGGAGGTCGAGGCGACCCTTCTGGTAGCCATGCGTGCTCATATCGTGCGGTCTCCGTTCATCTGAGGTGTCGTCCCGCCATAAAGCGCCGGCTGAGTTTGGCGCATTTGGTGGCGCAGGCTACGTGCAAGCACGGCGACGGCGAGGCAGAACAGCCCGATGACCGCGCACTGGCGCTCGATCGAGATGCCGGCGTCCAGCATGACGCCCATCGCCCCGGGGCCTAGCGCGGAGGAAAATACCATCGCAGCGGTCGCAAGCGCCTTGATCGCACCGAGCCTGCGCGTGCCGTAGAGCTCCGGCCAAAGAGCGCCAAACACGGTGTTTGTCGACCCCGCCGTTAGGCCGATCAGCACCATCGCGATCAATGCCAGGAGCGGCGTGTTGCCGGACGCGAGGACAAGCAGCGCCAAGCCGAGAGGAATGCAGACGCCCGGCAGTACCCTGCGGCCGGAAAAACGGTCGACGGCCCAGCCCGAAAGGACTGACGAGGCGACGGATGCGACGGCGTAGGCCGGATAGGTCCCGGCCCAGAACGCGAGAGACCAACCCTTGGTCTCGGCGAGATGCGCCTGATGGAAAAAAAGCCCGGTCACGACGAACGACGGCGTTAATACGCAGGGCACGAGCAACCAGTACAGCCGATCGCGCAAAACCTCGCTGCGGTGCCAGTGCACCATGCCTGGCGGATCTACGGCGGGTGGTTCCTCAATTGCTGCACGGCCGCCGCCTCGTGCGCGCGGAACGCGCAACGCCAGCAGAAAAGCCGGCAGGCCGACGAGCAGGAGCGCCGCGCCAGCGAACTGCCAGCTCGCGCGCCAACCCACAGCAGAGATGAGCAGGACAGCAAGCGTCGGTAGCAGCGCCTCACCCAGCGGATAGCCGAACACGGAGCAGGCAAGCGCACGCCCGCGGTAGGCGTCGAACCAGCGTCCCATCGCAGTCATCGAAATATGCGACATCATCCCCTGGCCGAAAAAGCGCAGGAGGAAAATTGCAAGCAGCAGTGTGACCACACCGCCTGCGAATGACATCGTCACGATCGCAACGCTGAGCCCGAAAATCGTGGCCGCACCGAGCGTGCGAACCCGGAAGCGGTCGGCGAGTTGCCCGGCCCAAACGAGCACTGCGGCGCTCGCCAGCGTACCAACCATATAGATCAAGCCGAACTCGCCGTTGGTCAGCGCGAACTCGCGCCGTATCTCGGCGCCGAACATCGAGATGAAAAAGGTCTGACCGAAGCTCGAAAGGAAGGCGAGAAGGAAGCCGACGAACAGCCAACGGGCGTTGCGGGCGATGAACGTCGCGACGGGCAGCCGAGCGGTGTCTGACATGTGCGGCGCACTCACTGCCGACACGCCGTCATCTCACGAAACCGGCTCGGCACCGCCCTCTCCAATCCGGCGGGCAACGAATGCGTCGATGTCACCTCGGCGTGACGCGTCCATCTCGGGTGGTTCAAAAGCTGCGAGCTTTTCCTTCCAAATCGCGTTCGCACGCTGCGTCGCGTCGAGACCGCCGGCCTCGCTCCACGCGCCGAAGTTACGCCAGTCCGACACGAGCGGAGAATAAAATGCACTGTCGAACCGGGCGATGGTGTGCTCCGTGCCGAAAAAATGTCCCCCGGGCTCGACTGCGGCGATGGCGTCGAGTGCAAGATCTTCGGTGGAGACGGTCAATGGCTCGAAGCTTTCCGAGATGATCTGCAGCGCTTCGACATCGAGGATGAATTTCTCGATCGATGCGGTCAAACCGCCCTCGAGCCACCCGGCGGCGTGCAACACCATGTTCGCCCCGCCGAGCACGCTGCCCCACAGTGACATGAGCGTCTCGTAGGCAGCCTGGACGTCCGGCGCGTTCGACGCGTTCGGTGCTGATCCACGCCAAGGCAGACCGATGTGGCGGGCAAGTTCACCACCGGCAATGGCGGCTTTGACGTACTCCGGCGTGCCGAACGCGGGTGCGCCCGAACGCATGTCGACGTTCGAGGTGAATGAGCCGTAGACCACCGGAGCGCCGGGGCGGACCGCCTGAGCAAGTGTGACCCCTGCCAGCGCTTCCGCGTGTTGCAGGACAAGCGCACCGGCGAGTGTGACGGGGGCCATGGCGCCCGATAGCGTGAAGGGCGTGATGATCGAGACTTGGCCGACGGTCGCAAAGTCCATGATGCCCTGGCACATCGGCACATCGAGCTGGCGTGGCGAATTCGTGTTGATGACCGTGTAGCACCAGGGCGCGCGCGCGAAGGCCTCCGCGTCGATGCCGCGCGCGATGCGAATGAGCGCGAAGGCGTCTTCGACCTGTGCGGTGCCGCGGGCGTAGACAAAGGGTGCCTTGCGGGACAGCGTGAGCTGACTGCGGGTCACCTCGAGATGGCGGATCGCGGTGGCGACGTCCTGGCACTCAACGTTCGGCGACTGGAAGTGCAGCACGTCGAACATCTCACACAAGCGCATGATGTTCTGCGTATCAGTGAAGGTACCCGGGCGCTTACCACCATCGAGATCTGAGAAGTTCGGCGCGCCGCCGACGCAAATAAAGGCCAACGCGTCGCCGCCGATCCGTACGTTTTTCTCCTCAACCGCCGCGGTCATGACGAACTCGGAGGGGGCGGCATCGAGGCTCTGCTCAATGAGCGCGCGCGGCAGTCGCATGAGACCACTCGCATCGACGCGCGTCGCACCGGCCGCCTCGAGCACATCGCGCGCACCTTCGTGCAGAACGCGGATCCCTTCGCGCTCCAGCACGGCACAGGCAGCATCATGGATGTCGTTCACCGCATCGCCGAGCACCTGCTGCGGGCGATAGCTGTTCGTCAGTTGCGCATAGTCGGTCCGTCGCGCCTCGGGCATCGCGGTGCGTCGGTCGCGCCCGCGCCGGCGCGCGTTGCGGGGGGTACGGGCGGCCGCGTCATCGGTGATCGCCATGATTTATCCTCCGCTGCTTGTCCACTGCGCTCAGTGTGCGTCTCACGTGACGGCGCGGCCACCGTTTGCGATCAGCGCCTTGATGCGTTCGACGTCGTATTCCGTGTCGAGACGGTGCGCTTCGGCTTCGGCAATTTGCTCGAGATCGTCCCCCTCGACGGGTTCGGGATCAGCGCGCCGCCAGTCGGCGAGGTAATCGTCCGTCTCGCTCGCTCCCGAGCGCATGGCGGCCATATCGATGGCCTGCTCGAACCGCTCTGGCAGTTGACGCTTGGCGTTCTTGCGACCGGCCTTGACGATGACCTGCGCCGGGATATCTCGCCAGTAGACGATGATGCGTTGAGCCATGGCTCAGGTTTCCTTCATGAGAGATTTGAGATCTTGCGTCCCGTCGGCGATCATATCGCGGGGTGGTGTGCGCCCAGCCTCGAGAAGGCGCCGGGCGGCCATGAACGCACGGGCGTCGTTCAGGGTCTCGACCGCGACAAGGGTGTCGTCGCGGTAGTGCCAGTAGGATTTCCCGCCACCGTTGACCCGCTTGACGATCGCTTCATCACCGCGGGCGAGGCCGGCGATCTGCAACCGCGCATCGAACTGGTCGGACCAAAACCGTGGGACGGGAGCATAATTCGCTGCTGGGCTGGGGGCGGCCGATCCCGGCGCCGCGCATCGTTGCCGGATCGTTGCCGCAATATGTTTTGCCTGATCGACTGCGTTCTGGACGGATTCGAGCCGTGTGCGGCCGATGCCAGGCATCTCGATGCACGCGACATCACCGGCCGCGAAGATCGCGGGATCGTTCGTGCCGCACTGCCCATCGACGAGGATACCACCCTGCGTGTCGAGCTCACAGCGCTCGGCAAGCTCCGCGTTCGGGATCACGCCGATGCCCACGACGACAATGTCGGCTGGGAGAAGACGACCGTCACCGAGGCGCACGCCGGCCACGCGTTCGCGCCCCTCGATCGCGGTCACCGAGGCACCACAGAGCACGGTCACGCCGCGGGTGCGGTGTAGCTCGGAGACATCAGCCGCGAATGGCGCGCTCGCCACCCGTGCCAGCGGGCGTTCGGCGGCTTCGACGACTGTCACCTTGGCGCCCTTTGAATGCGCGGAGGCTGCGACTTCGAGGCCGATATATCCTCCTCCGATGACGACGACCTGCGGTGAAGCGCTGGACGGGCCGCGCGGCTCGCTTTCACCTGCGCCCAGGTCCGGGTCGCTCGAAAGATATGGTGCGAGCGCATCGGCGTCGGCGATCGAGCGGAGATAAAATACACCCTCCAGATCCGCCCCCGGCACCGGGAGTTCGCGGACCCGAGCGCCGGTGGCGAGAACGAGCGTGTCGTACGCGATCGGCGCACCTGACGAGATCGCCACTTCCTGCTTCGCCCGGTCGATCCCGGTGACCCGGGTGCCGAGCGCGAGGGTGATCGCGTTGGCGTCATAGAAAGCATGGTCGCGAAGAATCAGCCGATCAGCCGCGATCTCGCCGGTCAGGTATTTCTTCGACAGCGGCGGTCGCTGGTAGGGCGGATGCGCTTCGTCCCCGATGATCGTAACCGAGACACGCCCTGCAGCGACCTCATCGACGAGGTCCGCTGCGAGTTCGCCGGCCGCCTGGCCGCCGCCGGCGATCACCACCCGATGTGTCATTCGCCGCGCTTTCGCTTGGAGGTCGCGCTTTTGGCTCACCTTCGCTCCCTAGATCACCTCAACGCCCGGCGAAAGATGCAAGCGCGACATGCGCACGGCGCAGGTAGATCGGGGTCGCGGCGGGTCACGATCCGTGTTCTCTCTGCGCCGGTATGCAGCACCGATTTGATCACCCCGGCCGCCGATGACCGACGAGCTTTCCGCCCAGCATTCCGAGGTCGATCCGGGGCAAGCCGCGCACGCTCCGCTGGACCCGGCGGCGGTTGCGGCATCGGCGGATGGTGCGGTGATCGCGCCGGGCACTGGATCTGCAACTGCGCCTGGTACTAGGGCGGGCGCTGGGCCTGGCGCTCGCGACGCGGTTGGCACGCCAGATCAGCCGGGCGCTGCGCAAGTAGGCAATCCAGGGCTCGGCATCGCGCTGTGTATCGCGGCCATCCTGCTGTTTGCCTGTCAGGACGCGATCACGCGCTACCTCGTGCAGGATCTCGCGGTGGCGCAGATTCTGACGATCCGCTTCGCCGGGTTCGCCTTGCTTGGCCTGGCCTATGCCGTGTGGCGGCTCGGCGTGGGCGCCGCGCTACGAAGCAAGCGGCCGGGCGCCCAATTCGTCCGATCGGCATTGCTTCTCATCGAAATCGCGATTTTCACGCTCGGGCTGCGGTTCCTCGGACTTGCCGACATGCATGCCGTGTTCGCTACGTTCCCGCTGATCGTGACGGCACTCGCTGCGCCACTGCTCGGCGAGCAGGTCGGTTGGCGACGCTGGCTCGCGGTCGGCGTCGGCTTGGCCGGCACGCTGGTCATCCTGCGGCCGGGCACCGGGGTTTTCGAGGTCGCAGCTCTCCTACCGCTGCTCGCTGCGTTCATGTTTGCGCTTTACACCGTGCTGACCAGACGCGTGGCGCGTCACGACCGGGCAGAGGTCAGCCTCGCGTGGACCGGGGTCGTTGCGTTTGCGCTGGTCTTGCCGTTCGGCATTGCGGCCTGGAGCCCGCTCGCTGGCGATCAGCCGTTCTGGCTTGGCATCCTGATCCTGACATCGACCGGCGGGCACTTCCTGCTCATCTCCGCGCTCGTCCACGCACAGGCAGCCACGCTGCAACCGTTGAACTATCTGCTGCTGGTGTTCGCGACGGCGGTCGGGTTTGTCGTTTTCGGTGAGCTTCCGGATGGTTGGACCATGATCGGCGCGGCGGTCGTGGTGGCGAGTGGGCTGTTTGTCCTGTTCCGCGAGCGGGCGCGGGCACGCGGTGCGGAACGTGCGGGGCGCAACTGATCTCCGGAGGGGATGCGGAAGGGCGGCGAAGACGTCGGCGCGCGATCGCGGGAAGTGCCCGACGTCATTTTCTCCCCCCGATTCGGCTCAGGCCGACAGCTGCTCGGCGCGATGGGCGTCCGCGAGCGCCTGCATGCTCGTGAACCGGAAATCGATCGACGGCATATCAGCGACCGGACGCGTAGCGCCGCTGCCTTTGACGGCATGACGCCGGTGTATCCAAGCGGTTGCGAGCCCAACCGAATTTGCGGGCGTGTGGTCGTGGAAGAGGCTTTCAGCCGTGTGCAGAATGTCTGTCTTCGCGATGCCCGCCGCATCGAGCTCACGCAGCATGTGATCGAAGTTGCGGATGGCCGGTTTGTAGGAACCAACGTCTTCCGCCGTGACGATGTGGTCGAAGGTGACGCCGAGCCGCGCATTACTCTCCGCAAAACTCGCCCGATCGACGTTGGAGAGAATAACCAGTTTGAAGTGCTGCTTGAGGTAGGCGAGCGCTTCGGCGCTATCGGGAAATGCCGGCCACGAACCGACCGAATTGCCGTAGGCGGCGGCAGCCGCATTGTCGATCGGGACATGCCACTCAGCCGCAAGCCGCATGTACACGGTTGCGAGCAACGCCCGGTAATTCATGGTCGGCGTCTCGGCCTGCTGCGCGTGCTCATGGCGGCCGTGAGCGTCGAGAATGTCGTCGCGCTCGAGCGCGCGATCCGCCTTCGCGACAAGCGCGGCGAGATTTTCGATCATCCCGCTCTCCCAGTCGATCAGCGTGCCGTAGCAATCGAAGGTCAGCGTTGTGAAATCGGAGAGTTTCATGGCAGCGGGTCCAGGCGTGCGGGCGTGATGGCTGAGAGCTCGATATCGGTCAGATCGGAGGGCAGCGATGCGCCCGTCGCAAGGGCGGCAAGAAGGCGGGCTGCCGCGGGGGCACCGACAATTCCGGTTCCGCCCTGGCCGGCGAGCCAAAGGAACGTCTCGTCATCCGGGTCCGGCCCGATCACGGGATTTCGGTCCGGTGCAAAGGTGCGCAAACCAGCCCAGGCTGAATCAGGCCGTCGAATGTCGAGGCGGGTCCGGCGTTGCAGCGTATCGACCAGCGTCGCGACATCGAGTTCTTCGGGCTGGGCATCGCACGGCGGTGTGTCTGTTTCGTCGGCGAGCGAGGCCATGAGTTGCCCACGCGCGAGGGGACGATAATAGAAGGTCTCGCGCCAGTCGCCGACCATGCACCAGTCGTCCATGTCGTCGAGGGCAACGGGCGCGTGCGCATCGTCAGGTCCGCTTCCCGACGTGCCGGCGCCATTTTGCGGCGTCGCAGTTGGTGGCGTCGGCGTGAACGCAATCGCCGTCCGCCGTTTCGGTTGCAGGCCTCGCCGCGCGAGGCCGCTGGAGGCTGCGAGCTCATCGGCCCATGCACCGGCGGCATTGACGACAGCACCGGCGATTACCGTTCCGCCAGGCGTATCGATCCGCCAAGCGCCGTCGTGATTGATCCGCGTCACGGTTGCGCCGGTTATGATCATGCAGCCACGTGCACGCGCGCCGCGAATAAAGCCCTGGAGAACACGGTCGACATCGATGTCGCTCGCGCCTGGTTCGAAGTAACCGCACACATAGGTGTCGGCGCGCAGGCTCGGTGCACGCTCGGCAATCCCGTCCGCGTCCACCCACTCGATGTCGATCCCGCGGGCGGCAATCCGCTCGTACTCCGCCCGTACCGCGTCCGCGTCTTCGGCGGTTCCAACCTCAAGGACACCGCGCGCGGCGAGCAAAGGATCGGGCCAATGGTCCTCGGGTGGTGCATCGAAGAATGCACGACTGGCGCCATTGAGAGCGCGCCACACCGGTGCGCCGTAGCCCTCGATGAAGATCGCCGCGGATCGCCCGGATGCGTGGTAGCCGGTCTGCGTTTCGCGTTCGAGCAGGGCCACGCTGCCATGCGCCGCAAGTTCGTAAGCCGCTGTAGCGCCAGCCATGCCGCCGCCGATGACGGCGAAGTCCACGCGTTCCATCATCGTCTCCGCTGCAATTAAGGCCGGCACGCGCCGTGCGCATGTGACGCTTGGATTGCGCCCTCGGGCGGGATCGGGTCAACTCGTTTACGTTCCGCGATCAGAGAGGGCGAAGCCATGGCCGTCGATACCGTCACGCCGCTGCACCACAATGATCCGCACTGGGAAGACCGGGTCGACCTCGCATGCCTGTTTCGCTGGACGGCGCGGCTCGGCATGCACGAGGGGATCGCGAACCACTACTCCCTTGTCGTCAACGACGATGGTTCGCAGTTCCTGATGAACCCGAAGGGTCGGCATTTCTCGCGCATCCGGGCGAGCGATCTGCTGCTGCTCGATGCGAACGACCCGACCTGCATGGATCGTCCCGATGCGCCGGAGCGGACCGCCTGGGCCCTGCATGGCGCGCTGCATCGCCGAAACCCGAAGGCCCGCTGCGCGCTGCACGTGCATTCGACCTACGCGACGGCGCTCTCCACCCTCGCCGATCCCACGCTGCCGCCGATCGACCAGAATACGATGCGGTTTTTCGAGCGTGTCGCTGTCGACGACGGCTACGACGGGATGGGGGTCGGGGACGAGGCGGAACGGGTCTGCCAACAATTTGCGGACAAGAGCATCCTCATCATGGGTAACCACGGGGTGATGCTGCATGGACCGTCGGCGGCGTGGGCGTTCGATGAACTCTACTATTTCGAGAAGGCGGCGCAGACGTATCTGATCGCGCTGTCGAGCGGGCAGGCGTTGTCGCGCGTCTCTGATGCGGTTGCGCGCAAGACTGCAGCGCAGTGGCTCGAAATTCCGGAGGCGGCGGACGAGCACCTCGCGGAGTTGAAAGCGATCCTCGACGACGAGGAACCGGACTATCGCACCTAACGTCCGCACCGCCCGCCTTCTGCCGCGAGGTCGCGATCCGGCTGCCGCTGCGCGGCGGTTTTCATCAGGGGTTTTTGCTCCGCTGACGCTTATCCGTCCGAGCGTTGGCGGCGTGGCGCGATACCAAGCATCGGGGCTGCCCGCCGCACAATGCGTGCCGTGAGCGGCGCAGCCGTCGTCGATGCGTCGGCGCTTCCCGTTGCGTCTGCAGCAAGCGGGCGCTTCGGCTCGAAAAGCACAGCCAGCGTGACGTAGCGCGGCGCAACCATAGGAAATGCGCCGACGAACGAGGTGATCGTCCGTTCGGCGTCATAGCCGCCGGCGGTCGCGCGCAATGCCGTGCCGGTTTTTCCTCCCACGTCATACCCCGGAACGCGGGCACGTACGCCGGTACCGCGCGCAACATTTGCGCGGAAGTAGCGGCGCAACTCTGCGGAGGTCTCCGGTCGCAGCACGCGGCGCGGCGGGGGGAGCGACGAGGTCCGCACGACATGCGGCTGAAGGGCGTGGCCGCCGTTGATGAGGCTCGCCGTCGCGGCGGCAAGCTGGAGCGGCGTCGTCGCGACGCCATAGCCATAGCCGGCGGTCATCGTGTTCACGTCGCGCCACGGCTTCGGGAGACGCGCGTGGGGACCTCGGCCAAGCTCGGTCAACAGGCGACCCGTGACACCGAGCCGGGAGAATGCCGCAAGCAGCTTTTCCTCTCCGAGATTCAATGCGAGCGTTGCCGCACCCACGTTCGATGAACGGGTGAAAACATCTTCGAGCGAAAGCTTTCCGGCAACGCGCGGTGGATCGGTGATCGTGAAGTCATCGCGGGTCAGTGCGGCGCGGGTATCAATTCGGGCGAGCGGCGTCACGGCGCCGGTATCGAGCGCGGCGGCGATGACGAGCGGCTTCATCACGGAGCCTAGCTCGTAGCGCGCGAGGGCCAGGCGATTGACGCTGCCGTCCGCACGCTGTGCCTGGGGCGCTGCGGCATGCGTGGACTGCGCACCGCTCCCCGACGCATCGCGCGGTTTTGCCGGGGTATGCGGGTCGTAGCTCGGCAGCGATACCGACGCGAGCAGCGCGCCCGTGCGCGCATCCATGATCAGCCCGGCGGCCGCGCGGGCGCCGGTTGCCGCCATGGCTGCCGAGAGTTCGCCCGCCACCACATGTTGAACACCCAGATCGAGTGTCAGATGCACGGGCGGTCGCGCAGACCGACGGGCATCATCCGCCGGATCGACACCGATCACTTCCTGGAGGAAAATTTCGGCAGCGGCTTTGCCGTCGTTGTCGATGTCGACGTGGCCGACAGTGTGCGCCGTCAGGGCGCCGGCTGGATAGCGCCGTTGCAATTCGTCGCGAAAGGCGAGGCCCGGCAGCCCAAGCGCAGCAATCCGACCGGCTACGTCTGCGTCGAGCCCGCGCGCGATCCAGACGAAACGGCGCGCGCGGTTGTCGAGCCGGTCACGCATCGCGCGCCACTCGATTGTCGGGAAGATCGGCGCGAGGAACGCGATCACTTCGTCCACGTCGACGATCAACGCCGGGTCAGCGAACAGTGAGGGCCGCGCAACGTCCGTCGCGAGCACGCGGCCGCGGCGGTCGAGGATGTCGGGGCGAGCCCAGCCGTGGGTGATCGGTCGGGCGGAAGCCATTGTCACGACGGGGCGCTCGGCTAGCCCATGCCGGACAAGCTGCCCGGCGAGCAGGCCGAACGTGGCGACGATGGTCAGCGCGAGGCCGAATGTCCGTCTGCGATGGCGTAACCCATCGAGCCGGTGATTTTCCGCGCGGCGGTGCGCAGGTTGGCTCATCGCGCTTTTTCCTCCGCGAGGATTCCGGTCGCGGTGGCAGCGCGGACAGGCGCGGCCGGACGGCGCGCCTGCTGGGGCGAGACGGGCGCGGCCGGAATGTGCGTTTGCGTGCGCGAGGCGGGCGTCTGCTTCGGTAAGACCGACGCAGACGTCGCGCGTCGGATGCGGCGATCACCGCGTTCTCCGCGCGCTGCGGATCGTTGCTGACGGGCGCGAGGCTGACGTGCTCCGGGCTTGGGCGCGGTGCTGGGCGGGGCGTCCCCGACAAGGTCACCGAGCGCGGCAAACTGGCCAGGTGCGAGCGGGCCGTACCCGAGGTGCTCGATCGCAAGTCTTTCGATCCGCTCAGGCCGGGTCAGTTCACCCCAGCGCGCGCGCAGCCGAGCCACGCGCTGACCGGCTGCATGCGTTTCCCGATCGAGCTGCTTGGCGCGCGCCTCGAGGCGACGCGTGTCCGTCTTGATCGCGTACAACGCGAACACGGACAGGATCGTCAACGTCCACAACACGGTCGTCGCGAGGGTGCGCATGGCCGAGGCCCATTCGGTTACCGCCGGTGTTCGCTGCGCCGAGCGGCAGCGTCGTCACTCACAACGAGAGGCGCGGAAGCCCGAGTGTCTGGCCGACCGTCCCGAGATCAACCGGGTGGGGCGCGGCAGACGTGCGCACTGCGTGACGCAGGGTTGCCGAGCGTGCGCGCGGATTCGCCTTAACCTCTCGTTCACCCGGCTTTATCCCGGAAGAGTTAACGCTTTGGAAACTGGCCTCGGGCGCGGCCGCCTCGGGCATGTGCCGCGAACCGCGGGGGCGGCTACTGCTGCGGGCGCGCAGGAAGCGTTTGACGATACGGTCCTCGAGCGAATGGAACGTGACGACGGCGAGGCGACCGCCGGGGCGCAACACCTGCTCGGCGGCGACAAGTGCCTGGACCAGCTCACCGAGTTCGTCATTGACCGCAATGCGCAGCGCCTGAAACGTCCGGGTTGCGGGGTGTCGATCCGAGCCGCCTCTATGCCGCGGGAGTGGCGGGGCGACCTCGGCCACCAACGCTGCGAGATCGCTTGTCCGCGTGAACGGCTTGGCGGCGCGCCGGGCGACGATCGCCGCTGCGATCCGGCGTGATTTTTTCTCTTCTCCATAAACGAAGAGCAACCGGGCCAGCGTCGCTGCATCGAGCGTGTTGACCAAATCGGCGGCACTCGGGCCATCCAGCGACATCCGCATATCGAGCGGGCCGTCCTTCTGGAACGAGAAGCCGCGCTCCGCCTGATCGAGCTGCATGGAAGAGACACCGATATCCAGCACGATCGCATCGATGGGGGCGGCAACCTCTTCACTTGCGATCTGCGCGAGTTCGGAGAACGGTGCCTGGTGCAACGTCAGGCGGCCGGGATGTGCGGCGACGAGATCGGCCCCCGCAGCGATAGCCTCGGGATCACGGTCAATCGCGTGCACGTGGGCGACGGGCGTTGCGAGGAGCCGGGCGGTGTAGCCGCCCGCGCCGAATGTGCCGTCGACGACGACGTCCCCCTGCTGTGGGGCGAGCACCTCCGCGACTTCATCAAGCAGCACGGGGATGTGGCGCATAGCGGCATTATTCTCCGCACGAAGAGTTGCTGGTGCACGACTAAAAGGGACCATTATCGGGACTTAAATGGGCCATCGTTAAACGTTTGTTAAGCATAGCAGTTGGGTAGGTGTTCAGTAGCGTGGAGTGTGGTCGATGTCCCCTCGATCGACTTTTGGTTGGGTTGTCGGATGCGCGACGATCCTCGGTACCATTTTCGCCGGCATCAGCGTCAAGGAAGACCTGGGCGTCTACTATACTTCAGCGAAAGAGACGCTGGACGACACGTTGCGGGGTCCGATCCATGACGGGCCGGGCGCAGCGCAGCAACTCCCGATCGTGCCCCCGGTGATCAAGCCGGCCACTGCCGTCGCGGAGACTAAAGCAGAGTCACGATCGGCGGCGTCACGCTCGACTCCGCGGAATACCCAGGTTCGATCGCAGCGGACACGCACCGTGATCCGGACAACGCGGCGGACCACTCCGCGTCGTGCACGGCCCTCACGCCCCCGGACTGTGAACTGGCTCGAAGCATCAAAGCCGATCCCTCATCCGACGACGAACCGCTGAGGCACCCCGTCCCGGACCGGTTGCGCGCAGGCGACCAGACCGGCGTGCGACAGGCTCCGGCCCCATCACCGTTTACCCGCTGAGCACGGCTTTGCGTTAACGGCAATCGGCGCCAACGCTTGGCGTCGGCGCCTTCTGCGGGCTTGCTCCGAGACCTGATGGCGGGCCGACGAGGTGTGCGCGGGTGACAGGGTACATCGCCGATCCAGAGGGACGCGCAGGGGAAGGAGTGCGATGAGAGGTCTCGCGGGCAATCTCATGCTGGCGGCTGCATCGCTGCTCGTAACGCTCGGGCTGATCGAAGTTGCGCTCTGGACAATGCCGGTCGTGGAGGTCGCGCGGACTCAGACGCTCGCGCGGGATGGCAAGCCGTTTGATGTCTCGTCCAAGATCAGCGCTAGCGTCACCTATTCCGACGGCTGGGCGTTCCGCAATCCGCAAACCAAACGCACGAACAATTTCGGTTTTTTTTCCCGGCACGACTATCTGCGCGGGGCGGACGCAGTGCTCGCGATCGGCGACTCCTACACCGAAGCTGCGCAGGTTTCGTTCGGGCAAACCTTCCATCAAATCGCGGCGCGCCGGATCGGGCGCCCGGTCTACAATTTTGGTCTCTCCGGCGCGCCATTATCCCAGTACGAAGCGTATCTCGAACAGGCGTGCGAGATGTTCCGGCCGCGCGCGGCCGCTTTTGCGATCATCCACAACGACTTCGACGAAAGTTTCCGCGGATGGCGCGCGCGGGACGGTTTCTTTCATTATGACGACTCGCCGCCGCATGCCCTCACGCCAACGCCATACGACATATCCATGCTGCGGCGGATCGCAACGCAGTCGAGCCTCGTGCGCTACCTGTTCTTCAACCTGCACCTGCGCAGCTACATCAGGCAATTTACCTCCGGCAGCGCCGCCACCCACTCGGTCTCGATCGCTTTCTCCGGTGCTTCCAATGCGCCGGCAGCGATCAAACGAGCGGGCATCGACCGCTTCCTCGATGGGGTTGCCACGTACTGCTTACCGAAAACACGTATTATTTTCCTCCTCGATACGGACCGCGAGGCCATCTACGCCGGCGTGTCGCGCCGGGATGAAAACATGATGTACTTCCGGTCGGCCGCGAAGGCGCGCGGCTTCATCACGGTCGATCTGCACGATGCGTTCGCGCGCACCTACATGCGCGACGCTCGACGGTTCGACGCGATCACCGATCCGCACTGGAACGCGCGGGGCCATGCACTTGTCGGGCAGGCGCTGGTGACGGCATTGCGCACCATTCCGGACATCGCGAAATCCTCGCAGACATCCGCACTCGATGCACTGGCGGAGTGAAATGACGCGCGGGCCCGAGACTGATTTTTTCCGAACGCCGCGAGCGGTTTAAAAGACGCTCGGGCGGGCGCGCCAGCCGGTCTGTAAGCCGGGTTCTGTCCGCCGCCTGACGGCGGCGGGATGGCCATTCATCTGGGACAGGCGTTACCGCTTGCCTCGAGCAACCAACCCGGATCGCGACGTGAAAACCCGTCCCGGGTCCGGACATGCATCCGCCCCGCGGCGATCCCTATTCGGTTTTGCTCCCGGTGGGGTTTGCCCTGCCGGCCCTGTTGCCAGCGCCGCGGTGCGCTCTTACCGCACCCTTTCACCCTTGCCGACACTGGTCCGAAGACGAGGTCGGTGGTTTGCTTTCTGTGGCACTTTCCCTGGGGTCGCCCCCGCCGGGCGTTACCCGGCACCGTGTTTCCATGGAGCCCGGACTTTCCTCTCCCCGTTTCAGCGGAGAGCGGCCATCCGACCGACTGGCAGCACCAAAGAGACCCGGGGAGCCCGTGTCGTCAAGCGGTGAGGGTTTGCGGCGTGCATCACACCCGAACAGGGGCTTCGACGGAGGCGCCGGCGAAAGCTGGGTCACAGAGAAAGGGTGCCAACGGGCGGTGCGCTGTAACTTCATCAAAGCCTATCGCGCGACAGCCGTTCGAGTTGCAGCTCAGCAGACCCACCAACACGTTGCGCTCGTGCGCGTACACCACGCAACGGGCTGCAAATCCCTACGGAAACATTAACGTTTTCACGTAGTTGCAGCCGCCTAATGGCCATGTTTGCACGTATTCGGTAACCTTAGGAGTGTATTGTCCGGGTCGGCCTACATTAGACGGGCGGCGGCAGGGCACGATCCAGTCACGTTGGGCGGTCAGCTGCATCAGCCCCTGACAGTTGCTGCGTGCACGCGCTGAATGCCTCGGGCTCGACGATACGACAGCCAAGATGATTGCGGCATGACCGCAGATACGAAGGCGGCTCAGCCGCGGGGAGACGGGTTCCGTGAGTAAAAAACGGCGTTCCATGAAGCGAAAGCGCCATTCGGTCAGCCGAGCGCGGCGTCGCTTCAGCATTCTCGGCGGCCTCGTGATGGTGGCTGTCGCGGCATTTGTTTTCCTGCCGGCGAAAGAGAAAGCGGGCCTGCGAGCATACTTCGAGCCACTAAATCTCGAACGGACGCAAACTGCATCGACCGACACGCGTCGGGAGGCCTTTCGGCCCGGACGGGTGCGCCGCGAACTGCGCAACGCGGGATGGAGCCAAATCAGCTTCGTCGATCGCCAGTTGCCGACCTACATCGTGCGCGGCTGTTTGAATGACCGGTTCTTCGAGGCCCGTGTGGATCGCTTCGCCACGGTTCTCGGTCGCCGTTCACTTGGCGCCTGTGATAACGCCGCGCGTGACCGACGGGTTGCTGATGCGCGCAGCGTCGACGCGCGTGATGACCAGCGTGCGACGCCGCGCCGGTTCGGCGAGGGAGGTTTTTCCAACCCGCTTGCCGGTCCGCGTGACGATGTCCGCGACGATCGTGACAACGCGGCGAATGCACGTCGCCCGCGGTTCGGCGACGACGGTTTCCGGGCGCCGCGCGCACGCGACGACCGCCGCGCAGATCGGGCCGACCAGCGCCCTTCCCCTCCGCGGATGTCGCGTTGCTCGTCTGCTCTTTCGGAGACCTGCGAACGCGGCATCC
>JBCBJG010000003.1:0-32797 GCA_038523655.1 Pseudomonadota bacterium
CGCGCGTGACTCTGTCGGGCGCACGAACGCCAAAGAACGTCCCGAACGCTCAAGAACGGACGCGCCGTATGCCTCGTTGTCAGCCAACTTCCCGTGCACGTTTGCGTCGTCGGGCAACGGCTGGACGCGCATGCGCACAGCGGACCAAAGGAGTTCGGTCCCACGACCGTCCTAAGAGCGACGATGGAAGACGGCCAGTCCGACGCATGGCTCATTGAACGAGCGCAGGCGGGAGATGCCCCCGCGTTCGCACGCCTGCTCGAACGGCATTACGATTTCATCCATGGCGTTGCGTGGCGCTGGTCCGGTTCCGTGGCGGACGCCGAGGATATTGCTCAGGAGGTCGCGATCAAGCTTGCCACGGCACTCAAGGGCTTTCGCGGTGACGCGGCTTTACGAAGCTGGCTTTACCGGCTGACGCTGAACGCGACCCGTGATCGCCAACGCGCCGAGGCCCGCAGGGAAACCCAGATCGCGCAGCTCGCGTTCGTCCACGAGGAGAGCGCGCCGGCCGATCAGAGCACCGGACTCGAGGCGCAGGATCTTTGGGCTGCCGTCCGCGCGCTACCCGCCCGCCAGCGTGACGCGGTGCTACTCGTCTATGCGGAGGAGTTATCGCACGCTGAGGCCGCGGAGATTATGGGATGTGCCGAGACCACGGTGAGCTGGAACATCCATGCGGCAAAGAAGAAGCTCAGGGTCACGGTATGAGGCAGCGATGACCGACGACGCTGGATTAGCGCGCCTGAGCCGCGACGTGCCACCGCGTCCGCGTGCAGTGGCGCGTGCCCGAGCGGTCGAGGCCGGTCTGGCTGCGTTCAATGCGTCCGCTGAAAAAACCGCCCCAGCTCGCTCGCCACGGAGTTTATCTGCCGGCGAAGGCGGTTGGCGTCGCCTGCTTGCGGTGCTCGACCAGAACCGCGGGCTCGTCGCGGCCGGCGCGATCGCGGTTGTCGCTCTGCCCATGACATTTTCGATCCTGGAGGAAAATCCACCTTCTCGGCTTCCGACAATCGAGAGTGCGCCGACCGACAAACCAGCGGCGCGAGAGGAGACGCTATCTGCGCCCCGCAAGATCGCGGAAGCCCGAGCGAGCCGAGCGGAGGAAAACCGGGTCGCAGTGGTCCCGGATGTGAGCGGAGCCTCGGACGTCCGAGATGCCGCAGATGCTAACGACGCCGAAGTTTTCGAGCGGACGTCCCGCATACGCCGTCGCTCAAGCACACCTGACGCAGATACGCTGCGACGGGCTACACATTCTGGCCGGGACCGCATCGCCACCGCGAGACCGCCCGCGCAGACCGACCCGGCTGCATCACCGCCCGAAGCCGCCGCCGTCCCTTTGCCCGCGCCGACGCCGCCACCGCGCTTCGGCGCGCAGAATGATCGCTTCGCGCGCGTGGCGCGGCCCAAGAGCGGCTCAGGCCAACACCCTCGAGCAGTGCGCAGGTCACACGAAGCCTCGACCACGCGCGCGCAGGCCACGCCACGCCTTGCAGCCGATCAGTCCGCGGCGATAGTCACACTACGGCAGGATCGCTTGGCCTATCGGCGGCTGCGCGCGACGATCCAGGCCGGCAATTTACCTTCCCCGAACCAGATCGATACCGCAGCACTCGTGAGCGCACTTGCGCGCACCGCGGCTGACACGCCACGCGCGCCGGGCGGCATTACGCTGACGAGACTTTCCTCTCCGTGGGATGGCGACGGCATCATGATCATCGCTGCGCCACCGACCCTTGCCGGCACGATGTGGCGTGCATCGTTGACGAACGCGGTGCCCGCGCAGGAGCGCGCAAGCAATCGCCAGAAAAGCGCATCCGGCGCCGACGCCATCAACACTGCCATAGCGATCCTGTTCACCGCACAACCGTCCGCCCGCGAGGTCTCTCGGACCGTCGTTCTCACGCCGCTGTCGCAAACGCGCGCACCGGCAACGCCGCGTGTGATCGATGCGCCGCGCGCACTGGAAACCGCCCGCGACCCCGAGCAGCGCTTCCGTCTCGCGGTCGTTGCCTACGCTGAGAAACTTCGCGGCAATGCGGACCTCGCGTCGTTCCGCTGGGGGCAGATTGCCGATCTCGCCGACGAGGCGGTGAGCGATCCGCAGGACCGGGAGCGTTCGGCGTTCGTCAATCTCGTGCGGATCACGGGTGCGCTGGCACGGTTGTCGAAACCGAGCGCTGCGACCAGTCAGAGCCCGAGCCCGAGCCCAAGGCCGTCGCGCCCAGCTGCATCTACCCCGTCGCAGCAACGCCCGGCCGCTCAGTAGCAGCAGACCAAGGACAGCAGAACATAGGGAAGATAATTCATGGAGAGCCCAAGTAGCTCTCTACGGACGCCCTCGCTGCGTGCG
Source organism: Pseudomonadota bacterium (assembly GCA_038523655.1). Classification (GTDB taxonomy): domain Bacteria; phylum Pseudomonadota; class Alphaproteobacteria; order Rhizobiales; family CALHAX01; genus CALHAX01. Next base: position 2,357 of record JBCBJG010000003.1, read on the forward strand.
GGCTGCCGGCGCCTGTCGACGATCTGGCCCGCTGGTCGCCTAGTGGAACAGGCTCGAGACGCTTTCTTCGCGTGCCGTCCGGCGCACCGCTTCACCGATCAACGGCGCAATGGAAAGGACGCGGACGTTATTGGCGATCCGCACGGCTTCAGTCGGCTGAATACTATCCGTGATGACGAGCGGGTTCAGTGATGACGCCGTGATCCGCGCCACCGCTCCGCCTGAGAGCACTCCGTGCGTGATATAGCTCGACACTTCCGTTGCGCCATTTTCCATCAGCGCTTCGGCTGCATTGCAGAGCGTGCCGCCACTGTCGACGATGTCGTCGACCAGGATGCAGCGACAACCATCGACATCGCCGATCACGTTCATGACCTCGCTGACGCCGGCCCGCTCGCGGCGCTTGTCGACGATCGCGAGTGCAGCGCCGATGCGCTTTGCGAGACCCCGCGCTCTCACGACACCGCCAACGTCCGGCGACACCACTGTCAGATTGTCGAGCTCGTAGTGTTCCTTGATGTCCCGCCCGATCACCGGTGCGGCGAACAGGTTGTCGGTCGGGATGTCGAAGAAGCCCTGGATCTGCGCTGCATGCAGATCGAGCGTCAGCACGCGATCGGCGCCCGCGCGTTCGATCATGTTGGCGACGACCTTTGCGGAGATCGGCGTGCGCGGTCCGGGTTTTCGATCCTGCCGCGCGTATCCGTAGTACGGCAGCACCGCTGTAATTCGCGAAGCCGACGCACGTTTCAGCGCGTCGATCAGGATCAACAGCTCCATCAGGTGGTCGTTGGCCGGGTACGACGTCGACTGCAGAATGAAGACATCCTGCCCGCGCACGTTCTCCTGCACCTCGACGAAAACTTCCTGATCCGCAAATCGGCGGACCACACATTTCGTGAGCGAAAGATTGAGGTAGGACGCGATCGCTTCCGCGAGCGGCCTGTTACTGTTGCCCGCGACCAGCTTCATTCGACGCGTCCCCCGACGGCATCGCGGCTGTGTCGCGACGCGGAACATCACCGCATGACAGGGCCATGACGATGAAAACGCGCGCCTGATAGCAAGGCGTCTGCACCGTGTAAATACGACCGCCGAGGAGGGTGGAGACGGTAATGGAAGGTCGGTCGAGCGCAATCGCCGACACCACGCGGTGCGGTATTAGAAAACACCAATGAAAAACGCCGGTGGCAGGACCACCGGCGTTTGTCGAGAGCACATTAGGAGTGCAGCGTGATCGCAGAGATGACCTGACGCCCGCGCAAAGTCTGCGAGCTTCGATCAGTTCACCTTGATCGTTTTCGGGAGCAGTTTTGCGACCCCCTGACCCGCCGCGCTTGCGGCCGCGTCAGCGGTCTTGCCCCACTTTCCATCGAGCGAACCCTGCGGAATTTTATTCTTCTGCGCCACGGTGCCGACCCGCTGCCCTTTCGGGTCAAGCACCAGCCACGTGATCGCGATGTCCTGCTTACCCGACGTCGGCTTGCTCAGCGCCACGGTGCCTTTGACCGTGTAGGTTTGCTGCGACGCCTTGGTGGTGAGTGAGACACCGCGAGACTGCAGGTTCCGCTTGAGCGCAGACGCGAGTGCGACACGCCCGTCACCCGGAGCACCTGCCACCGGAGGCACGAGCGCGAGGACCGGCAGCGGCTTTGTCGCCGCGCTGGCTGTGCTCGTCGTAAGCGAGGTTGGCCGTGCAGCGGGTCGCGTTCCGGTTGCGGCGGCCGCATTGAGTGGCACTGGCGACGACCCGGCAGCGACCGGCTGAGGCCCGCCGACACCGGCGGCTGTCGCCGGCGTGTTTGCCGGGACCCACGCAGCAAGCTGCGTCGCCGTCTTGTCGGCGATGCCTTCAAGAACAGCCGGCGTCACGTTCGTCCACGGGTCGCGGCTTTGCTTGCCCTTGACGAACTCTTCGCCGGCGATGCGATGCGCGCGCTTGCCCGCGGGGTCAGTCACATCCCAGATATAGCTGAGCTTGGTGCCTGCCTGATCTGGCGCTGCGATCACGTAGCCGCGGACCGTGTAGTCAGTTGCAGCACCGGAAGCGACCACCGGCACGTTGCGCTTCTGCACCGCGCTGACGACCCGGGTCGAGAGCTGCTGTGAAACGGTCGCCGGTGCCCCGATCAGCGGCGCGAAGGCGACCCGCTTTTTCGTTGGCGCAGCGGCGACAGGTTTTTGTTCCGCAGTCGGTGCGCCCGAAGCGACCGGCCCAAGATTATCGAGAATATTCCCGGACGTGCCGCAGCCACCGAGCGACAGTGCTGCCGCTGCAGTAAGTGCAAGCAAGGTCGCGCGCATCCCACCGCGCAGCGTCCCGAGTGCGTATCGTGCGTCTGTCATAGCAGACATCCCCCAGTAACAACCCCACGTTACAGATCCGCTGAACGACAGTTCAGCGAAATACTGCGCAGAATCAAGGCCCAAACCGACGATAACGCAGTCAGGGGGCGGCGACGCATCTGCACCAACGCCTCGGTGCTAAGCCCGAATCGGCGCGCATACCAACGGTCAATGGCCCAGCGCGTGGAATGCGCAGGCAAAACTTGTCGAAAACGCCAACCTGACAAAGCCGACTAGCGCAGCACGATGGCCGATATTTGGCGGCCGTAATCCGGCTCGCCTCGGTGAGTTGCGCGGCGGTAGCTGAAGAAGCTAGCCGGGTCCGCATAGGTGCAGCAGTCGAGCGATGTCGCGGCCCCGATGCCGAATGCACGCAGACGATGGACGATATAGCCGGGCAGATCGAAATGGATCCGCGCCTTTCCGTCCGGGACGCCGAAATACTGCGCATTGTCCGGATCGGCTTCGAGCAGCGGCTGTGCGAAGGCCTCACCGACCTCATAGTTCGCAAAAGAAATCGTCGGCCCCAGAACGGCCGTGATGCGCGCACGTTCCGCGCCGAGCGCCTCCATCGCCTCGACCGTCGCCTCGAGCACGCCGCCGACCGCGCCGCGCCACCCGGCATGGCAGGCGCCGATCACGCCCGCCGCATGTTCGGCGAAGAGCACGGGTCCACAATCCGCCGTCAGCACGCCGATCGGAACGCCGCACGTTGCCGTCACCAGGCCGTCTGCTTTCGGGCGCGCCACAGCCGGGGCGAGCGGGTTAACCAATGAGACAACCTGGGAGCCATGCACCTGGTGAACGCTCGAGATCGGGGCAGGCGATCCGTTTGCCCCTGCCGACATCCAGGCGGCGACCCGCGCACGATTCTCACTCACATTCTCCGGTCGATCGTTAGACCCTGGCCCACAGTTCAGCCCGGCATAGATGCCGCCGGACACACCGCCTCCGCGCGTGAAAAAGCCGTGGCGGATCGGCTGTGCGTCATGTGCAGATGCCGACCGCGCAAGACTGTCAGCACAGATCGGTGCAACGCCGCGATCGCTTGCCTGCTCAGACATTTGCACCCGGTCCCCTCGTCTTCCGTGCAAGCGCGCTGGCCTATCGCGGCGCCGGCCCCCACGGATACACGGGGAGAATATCTGCGCTGTGGGTGTGAAGCACGCGAAAGCGGTCTCCCATCCCCGGCGAGGCGATCAACCGCGCAGCCCCGCTCTGAAGCGCATTGATGGTCGCCGCATCCTTGTCCCGGGCGAGCGCTTCGGTCCGGGCACCGATGCCGAGCGCTTCGAGGAATGTCGCCTGCGGAAGCGAGCGCGCGGGACTGTTCATCGCCGCAGCTTCGTTTGTCCCGGCGGCCGCGACGGCGAGCCCGGCATTCCGCAGTACGTCGCTCAGCTCGGCAAAATCCACGTGCGCGGAAAGATCGTGTTCACCGGGCGCTGCAAGCGGATGCGCAGACCGATGCCGCGCCACCGCCTGCAGGGTGTCTCCGACTGCGGGCCCTTCATATCCATAGTCGATGATCAGCCCGGCGAACGGCGCCTGTGCAGCCCAACCGGCGATGGTCGTAGCGAGGGCAAGCGCGCGCAGCGTCTCCGCCCGGCTCTCCGCAATCGCCCCGATGGCTGCCGCAGCTGTCGCGTTCGGCGTGCCTTGCCCTCCTTGCGCTCCGCCGACGGGATTTGCGGCAGGGGCCCCCTTGTCGAAGCAAAGCCGCTCCTCACCATCCAGGGCAACGGTCCGTTCAGCCCACCCGGTCGGGCTGCGCTCGGTTCGGACAAGCTGGCTGACCGGCAGCGCATCGATGAACTCGTTGGCGACGAGGACGCAGGGCCACGCCCCGCTGCGATCCACCGAACCTGTATGCGACGGGTCGCCCGCGACCTGTCGCACATCCGCTACCCAGCGCGGCGCATGGCCCGCCATCGCCTCTTGCGACCCGGTGCCGAGCGTCGCAGCCTGGATCTCGCGCAGGGTCGGGTTGATCTCGACAAGGACGAGATCAAGCGTCGGCACCGGTTCACCAAGCGTGCGCACCACTTGGCGAAAAGCGCGCCGTGCATCCCGGATGAGTGTCCCGCGGCCCGGCCCGAGTTCGACGATGCGAAGTCGGTCCGGGGCGCCGAATTGCTGCCAGGCGAGCGCCAGCCAAACGCCGATCAATTCGCCGAAGACCTGCGAGATTTCCGGCGCTGTCGTGAAGTCGCCTCCGCGGGCCTCGGTTCCGATCGCCGGTCGGTGCCGGTAATATCCATGGTCGCGATCGGTGAGCGCCTTCGCCATGAACGCCGCCACCGTGAGCGGACCGTGAGTACGGATATGGTCGACAACCCACCCGGCATGGGCGGGACGGCTCCCGGCCGCTTCGTCGTCCGGTGGTGGCGTATCCGTCACGTTTTCTCGGTTCGATCGGCGTGGCGTGCGAAGCAACGCGGGGGTGGGCGTATGCTCACTGGCGGTCAAGCATCATGCTCTCACCGCGATACCGAGCAGAGCGCAGGATCAGGTATCCGGCGATGATCATCGGCACCGAATACACCATGCCGCTCGTCATGAACGGACCGAAATGGCTGTACCAGGACGGATCGAAATCGCGGAACAGTTCGACGAAGGTCCGCGCCACCCCATAGCCGATAAGAAAAATCCCCGTCACATAACCGGGCCACCGCAGCGCCCCCCGCGCGAAGATCATGTAGGCGAGCACGGCGAACAGCATGGCACCCTCCAGCGCGGCCTCGTAGAGCTGGCTCGGGTGCCTTGGCTCAGAGGTCCCGTCGGGCATCGGAAAGCGAACCGCCCATGGCACATCGGAGACCCGTCCAACGACCTCCGCGTTGATGAAGTTTGCCAGCCGCCCGAAAAACAGCCCAATCGGCGTGGCCGCGGCGACGAGATCGCCAATCGTCAATGGCGACACCCCGCGCGATACGGCGAACAGATAGATGGCGATCGCGACACCGAGCAGACCGCCGTGGAACGCCATGCCCCCCTGCCAGATTTTGAACAGCTCGAGCGGGTTTGCGATCAGCAGTTGCGGCTCATAGAAGAGAAAAAAGCCGATCCGCCCGCCGACAACGACGCCGATCGTGATCCAGAACAGCAGGTTGTCGGCATCATCGTAGTCGAGCGGCGCAGCGCCGGCCCAAAGCGCAGGGCTTGCAAGAAGCGAGCGGACATACAGCCAGCCAAGCAACAGCCCGGTCATGTAGGCAAGCCCGTACCACCGGATGGCGAGCGGCCCGATTTCGATCGCGACGGGATCAATTTGCGGAAACGGTAGCGCAGCGCTCGGCGCGATCATCGCATGCACGAGCGTCATGAGAGAACCGTCGGGCGTGATCATCGTGCGCGTCCCGTTGCCGTTAGACTGCGCGACCGCTTGTTCGGTTTCCCCTCGATGATGTCAAGCAGCGCCGGCGAGCCCACGCATCCAGATGACCGACCTCGATGGCCAATCTCCCGACGGCCAACCGATCCTCGGCTGTGGGCTGCGTCGTCGGTTCTCTTGCAACAATGTCGACCTCCGGCGCATTCTTCTAAGCAGCGGCGACATCGATACCGCCGCCACCGTAACAACCGCGTTTCGGAGCATCCCATGCCCCAGCAGTCCAATCGGTTTCTCGACGAGGTTGCCCGTTTGATGACCGATGCCGCCGGCGTGGCGGACGGTGCTCGGCGTGAGGTCGAGACGGTCATGCGCTCGCAGGCCGAACGCTGGATGCGCGAAATGGACGTTGTCCAGCGTGAGGAGTTCGAGGCGGTGAAGGCGATGGCTGAAAAGGCGCGCGAAGAGAACGACCGCCTCGAAGCGCGCCTCGCTGAACTCGAAGCCCGTCTCGCAACCTGATACCTGACGCGCCTGCCGAACCGCCGGGGCGACGGTATCCCGCGAAAGCCATCCCGTCGTACAACCGTCGACCACCTGCGCAATTTATTTCCTCTCCCCCGATGAGCCGTAGCTGACGCTGCTTGTGTTCAGCGGTTACCGCGCCCTGGGGTTTATCCACAGCATGCATCGGCAACGTGTGCCCCGATTGACTCACATCAGTGAGGCGCCCGGAAAAACGATTCTTTTCCCCCGGGTTTTCGCGTGGACAACACCTGGGTGGCGTTGCGACTCATGACTCGCTGCGATTACGTCCGCCTCGACGACGCGCCGGATGCGCACCCCGCGGGGCGGCTATCCGATCGCGCACCAAGTACCCGTTTTTCAAAGTTGTGTGCCGTGTTTCCAGACAAGAAACACCGCCGCCGAAAGGGATTATTATCCCCAGGCTGGCGAAGACCAGAGGACCGCATGGCCACTGTAGATCTCGGATATCTTTGCGCGGAACAAAATCCCGTCGACCTTGTCGAGCAGATTGCCGACGGGCAGGAGTGGTCGTTCGAGCGCCCGGGCGATGACGAACTCACGATGTCCGTCGCCGGCAATTGGGCGGACTATCAGATTTCGCTCAATTGGCGGACAGACCTCGAGACGCTGCACATTGCCTGTGCGTTCGATTTCCGCGTGCCGGATGCGCGCATGAACGAGGTCCACCGCCTGCTCGCGCAGATCAACGAGCAGCTCTGGCTCGGCCATTTCGATCTCTGGGCGAACGAAGGTCTCATCCTTTACCGCCACGGCCTGATGCTGAACGATGCGACGGCCACACCATCGCAGTGCGAGTCGTTGCTCCACGCGGCGCTCGAAGCCTGCGAGCGGTATTACCAGTCGTTCCAGTTCGTCGTATGGGCCGGCCGCAACGCGCGTGAAGCACTCTCGAGTTCAATGTTCGAGACCGAAGGCCACGCCTGATCCCTTCCAGCGATCGGGCCGGCATCGCTGAACCTGATCGCCTCGCGCCCGAACGCTACCCGTGGATGCGGCCCCGAGCGAAACCGCACAGCCTTTGACCGCCATGCCTGCCGCACGCTAGGTCGCAAGCGGGCGAACCGCGCAGTCTCATTTTGCGGTTTCATCTTACCAGCCGGGCGCGTCTGCGTAGGAAGACCAACGGGAGTGGCGGATGCCAAAGCTTGAGGGAACCCTGCTCCTGGTCGGCGCCGGCAAGATGGGCGGCGCGATGCTTTCCGGATGGCTGGATAGCGGAATCGAGCCCGCCTCCATCCTGATCCAGGACCCTTCTCCCGCTAGCGAAATCGCCGAACTCGCTCGACACCACGCCATCCGCTCAGCACCGTCGTTCGACCCGTCGGAGGCCGCACCCGCTGTGGTCGTTCTCGCCGTGAAACCGCAGGTAATGGACACTGTCGCGCCCACGGTGACCGGGCTTGCCTCCCCGAACACCCTGATCATCTCGGTCGCCGCGGGCCGCACCGTTGCGAGCCTCGCCCGGCATTTTCCTCCCGATACGCCGATCGTCCGCGCGATGCCGAATACGCCGTCATCGGTTGGTCGCGGCGTAACCGGCGCCTATGCCGCCGCCGGGGTAAGCGACGATCAGAAGCTGCTCTGCACCGAGTTACTCGACGCGGTGGGCGCAACCGTCTGGGTCGACCGCGAAGCCGACATCGATGCCGTCACCGCCGTCTCAGGCAGCGGCCCGGCCTATGTGTTCCACTTGGTCGAAGCGATGACCGCCGCCGGTATGCGCGAAGGGCTGTCGGAAGCGATTGCCGGCGAGCTTGCCCGGCGTACCGTTGCCGGAGCCGGTGAGCTGCTCCATCGCTCGGAATTGCCGGCCGCGACGCTGCGGGAAAATGTAACCTCGCCGGGTGGCACAACCGCGGCCGCGCTCGCGGTGTTGATGGCGGAGGAAAAAGGGCTAACGCAACTGATGGGCGACGCAGTCAACGCCGCCCGACGCCGGGCCGAAGAGCTGTCCGGATGAATGCTGCGCGCGGCGCAACTTGAATCCGCTGCGTTCTTGAGCGCGCACTGCCCAACCAAACACTACACGCTATGCGCTCCGCGTCAGGGGCTCCGCGCCGCACTGGTTTGCGGCCAAACCGAGCGCTCCGACAGGCACGGCAGCGCCTTTGATACCGGGATCGGCGGTTTGCCCGACAGGATACGCAGCTTGTCGAGCAACGTCAGATCGGCCGCATAAAATCGCGAAATCGTCCCGCGCCCGACCTTGTAGAAATGCTGGAAAATCTGCACTCGTGCGTCGGGATCTGCGCCCTTGAACAGCATGCGGTTCAGCATGCGGAAATAGCGTCGGTCATGCCAGTCTCGCCGGGAGACCGCCTCCACTTCCCGTGATGCGATTGCGGTCGTCAGATGCGTCAACCCGGACAAATGGTCGGCGACCCGCACGGCATCCGGCAGCGAATAGCCCGTTGTCGGATGAAAAAGCGCGGCGCGAAGTCCGATGCGTGCGCCGCCGCCGCGGCTGCGCGCCGACCGCCAAAGCGCATCGATATCACCGCCAAGCACGACCGGCAGTACGCCCTGTTCAGTTCGCGCGATCTCCGCGACATCCCACCCGTGCGCGTCGACATAGTCCATGACGCGTGCGTGCAGGCGCTCGACCGAGTGGTCCTCACCGTCGGAGTAGTAGGTATCCTCAATCAGGATGCGGTGCGTGTCGTAAGGGAGCGTGTAGACGAAACGATATCCATCATTCTGAGCCACCGTCGCGTCCATGATGACCGGGCGCTGTTCACCGTGTGGCGCTCGGCAGATTACCTCCAGGCCGTAGAACTTTTGAAAGCCGAGTGCGAGCGGCAAGCCAACTTCGGGACCGCGCCCGTCGATCACACACGCGCCTGCGATCTCCCGCCCATCTTGCAGGGCGACGCGATCCTCGCTGACGTCTGCGATCTCTGCATCGAGCAGAACGCTGTCTCCGATTTCCGCCATCGCGGCTGCGTGAAACTGCTCACTCGTGATCGTATTGTAGCCGACGTCGACAACCCGCGTGAGGTCGGGAAATCGCAACTCCTGATCCGGCCAGCGATGCGCGACGAACGGCGCAAGCCACCGGCGTTGATCGGAGGAAATATCGCTGTCGTGAAACGACCATGTATGGTCGGCGCCGAGCGTTGCGGAGCGCTCTATGACGAGGATCGTCAGATCGGGACGCCGCTGGCGCAGGCGCACCGCGAGCAGCGTGCTTGCCAGACCACCGCCCGCGAGAACCACGTCGTACCGGTTAGCCAACTCCTGCCGCATCGGGGATCTCCGGCTCACGCGTGCATCGCTCGTGACCCGTTACATAGGCGCTCCCCTCCAAACGGCCAACCGGGCGTCACCGGGTTTGCGTGATCGCGGGAGATATTGGTTGAGCAGCAGACCCAATGGACAGGCCGCCGAAGGGACCGCCTGCTGCTTCTGTAGCGCCGGATAAAGCGCGCCTTCGCGTATCCACAAGCTTCAACGGGTCTCGTGCATCCGATGAACAGGCATTGGCCGCACGTCGCTGCGGCAGGACGTGCCGGTAACTTCACACGCCTACGCGTCCAGCAGAAAAAGCACGGCAATGACGCTGAGGCCGAGGGCACCGACGAGCATTCCCGGCCAACCAAACCGCGGCGACGCCGCACCGCCGCGGGCGAGCAGCCTGGCGACGAGCCCGAGGACAAACGAGGCTGCGCTCGCAACGCCCGCCCACGCGAGAAACATCAGGAGCGCCATGCCTCGGCCATCACTGAGCGCATCGCCGCTCAACGCTCCGACGAGCAAGCCGACGCTGACAAAAGTCGCGATCATCGCAGTTAACGTCGCGATGCTTAGCAGAACCCGCATGACGATCCCGTGTCCCTAACGCGCAGTCGACGCAGAACCGATCGGGCGGCGCTCCGCTCGATCGGTCCTCGCGACCTCGGTCCCTTTTTTTCGCGCGACTAGAACAGGCCCTGCACAAGCCCGGCCTCGTCGAGACGGATGCTTTCCGCCGCCGGAACCCGCGGCAGGCCCGGCATGGTCATAATGTCCCCGGTGATCGCTACGATGAACTCCGCCCCCGCCGACAGCCGCACCTCGCGGATCGCGAGCGAATGCCCCGTCGGCGCGCCCTTGAGGTTCGGGTCGGTTGAAAACGAATATTGCGTTTTCGCCATGCAGACCGGGAAGTGCCCGTAGCCCTGATCTTCCCACTTCTTGAGCTGGTTCAGGATCGCCTGCGGCGCCGTCACCTCGTCCGCTCGATAAATCTCCTTACCGATCGTGGAGATTTTTTCAAACAGCGGCACGTCATCGCCGTAGAGTGGTTTGAACTGGCTCTCGCCCTCGCAAAGCTCTACGACATGCTCGGCAAGTTCGCGCGTGCCTTCACTCCCGTTCGCCCAGTGTGAAGCGAGGATCGCCTTGGCGCCGAGGTTCTCGGCAGCTTCACGCACGGCAGCGATTTCCGCCTCGGTATCATTGATGAACTGGTTGATCGCGACGACCGGCTGAATGCCGAACTTCTTCAGGTTTTCGATGTGACGCGCCATGTTCTCCGCGCCGGCCTTCACCGCGTCGACATTTTCATCCTTCAGATCGTCCTTCGCGACGCCGCCGTGCATTTTCAACGCACGGACAGTGGCAACGAGCACTGCAGCCGAGGGCGCGAGCCCCGCCTTGCGGCACTTGATATCCATGAATTTCTCGGCGCCGAGGTCTGCGCCAAAACCCGCTTCGGTCACCACGTAATCGGCAAGTTTCAGCGCCGTCTTCGTCGCCATCACCGAGTTGCAGCCGTGCGCGATATTCGCAAATGGCCCACCGTGGATAAACGCCGGATTGTTTTCGAGCGTCTGCACGATGTTCGGCATCAGCGCATCCTTGAGCAGGACCGCCATCGCCTCGTGCGCCTTGAGCTGTTTCGCGAGGATCGGTTCGCGGGTCCGCGTGTAAGCGACGACGATGTTGCCGATCCGGCTCGTCAGGTCGTCCAGGCTCGTGGCGAGGCAGAAGATCGCCATGATTTCCGAAGCGACGGTGATGTCGAATCCGTCCTGTCGGGGAAACCCGTTTCCGATCCCGCCAAGACCGTTGGTGATCGAGCGCAGCGCCCGATCGTTCATGTCGACGACCCGACGGTAGGCGACCCGGCGCGCATCGATGCCGAGGTCGTTGCCCCAGTGGATGTGGTTGTCGATCATCGCGGCGAGCAGGTTGTGCGCGATGCCGATTGCGTGGAAGTCGCCCGTGAAGTGGAGGTTGATATCCTCCATCGGTACGACCTGCGCATAGCCGCCGCCCGCCGCGCCACCTTTCATCCCGAAGCACGGTCCAAGGGAAGGCTCGCGAATGCAGATGGTTGCCTTCTTGCCGATCTTGTTCAGCCCGTCGCCAAGCCCGACAGTGGTGGTGGTCTTACCTTCCCCCGCGGGCGTCGGCGTGATCGCGGTCACGAGGATGAGCTTGCCGTCCGGCTTGCTCTCGAGGCCCTGAATGAAGTCGTAGGACACTTTCGCCTTGGACGGGCCGTACTGCAGAAGTGCGTCCGCCGGGATGTCGAGTTTCGCGCCAATCTCGGTGATCGGCTGCATGGATGCCTCGCGGGCGATCTCGATATCGGACTTCACGGCCATGGTTCTGTCTGCTCCGTTGCGCCTGCCCGCCGCGCGGGTCGATGGCGGATGCCGGTCCATGCCGGCAGATAATGAAGGATCGCGCGGCCCCTCTAGACCGATTGCAGACCAATGAGAACCAATTTTCCGAGGTCGGTCTGCGCTGCCGAAGCCCGGCGATGATAAACCCGTAAAACCGCGACCAACGCTCGGATAGAGCCACCTCGCCCGGCCTCTTGTGACAGGCCCGTGCTGGTTTCCGAAGGACGTGAGTAAGCGGGCGCTCACCAGATGCGCATGCGGTCCGGCCCAATCGCGGTCGCGCCTTGATGCCTGCGACCTCGCTCGTTACGCGTAATGCGGGAGACGTCAGGGCCTGAGCAGGCTTCACAGACGCGGGGGAGGAGCAGCGCATGGCGCGCGCGATCATCAGCGGCACGGGTGTGTTCACCCCGTCGCAAACCATCACCAACGCGGAACTCGTTGCGGCCTTCAACAGCTACGCCGAGCGACAGAACGCGCTTCACGCGGACGACATTGCCGCAGGAACGCGCGCGCCGATGCAGATGTCGTCGGTCGCGTTCATCGAGAAGGCATCCGGCATCGAGCAACGCTATGTGCTCGACAAGAAGGGCATTCTCGATCCCGAGATCATGCATCCGATTTTACCTCCCCGCACCAACGACGAACCAGCGATCATGGCGGAGCTTGCGGTCGATGCGGCGCGCAAGGCGATGGCGCAGGCCGGTCGCGGCCCTGAAGATATCGACGCGGTGATCGTCGCCGCGTCGAACCATGAGCGGGCCTACCCCGCCATTGCCATCGAGGTGCAGGACCTCCTCGGCATCCAAGGTTTCGGCTTCGATATGAACGTCGCCTGCTCCTCGGCGACCTTCGGCATTCAGGCTGCCGCCGACATGATCCGCTCTGGTTCCGCCCGGGCGATCCTCGTTGTGAACCCGGAGATCTGTTCGGGCCATCTCGAGTGGCGTGACCGAGATTGCCACTTCATTTTCGGCGACGTGTGTACGGCCTCGGTCCTCGAATGGGGCGGAGATCCGAAAAGCCGCGCCACAAGCCGCGCCGCCGAAAATGGCTGGGAAATTCTCTCCACCCGCTGCCTGACGCAGTTCTCGAACAACATCCGGAACAACCGGGGCTTCCTCGATCGCGCCCGCCCCGGCCATGAGCACGACCGCGACAAGCTCTTCATGCAAGAGGGACGAAAAGTCTTCAAACAGGTTGTGCCGATCGTCGGCGATCTGATCCTGTCGCATCTCGCGGAAGAAAATGTTCGCCCCGACGATCTCTCGCGCCTTTGGCTGCATCAGGCCAACAAGGGCATGAACGATCTGATCGGCAAACGCGTGCTCGGCCGCGAACCCGAGCCCGGCGAACAGCCGAACATTCTGCAGGACTACGCCAACACTTCCTCCGCCGGCTCGATCATCGCCTTCTCAAAGTTCAACAACGACCTCCCCGCCGGCAGCCTCGGCGTCATTTGCTCGTTTGGTGCCGGATATTCGGTCGGCAGTGTGCTGGTGAGGCGGATGGGGTGAGCTAAGAGTCAGAATGAAAGGGTCAAACATAATGATGAACGTGTTCGCGAAACGCCTGATCTGATCGGATTTTTAATCGCGGCCTCATGCTTCCTTGCTTCAGGACTTCCTGCTGGCGCACATCACTCTCAGTTCACGGTCTGCAACAAGCGCTCAGGTCCTGTCTATTTCGCCATGGCCTCGAGAGCCGGCATGGATCTACTTTTTATGCGCTGGACTTTTACCGGTCCCTACCGGCTGGCGTCGGGTGCGTGCACGTCCAAGACATGGGTCGGTGAAGGTGCGGGGTTTGCGATCATGGGCGCATGGGAAGAAGGCTGGTTATATGGCTTCAAGGACCTTAGTCTTTCGCCCGCTGGCGTCGTGACGAACTACAATTACGCTTCCTCGACCAACTGGTCGTTTTGCGTGAAACCCAGGTCTTATGAAAAGCGACAGGTAAAAGACCTAAAGAGTCTGAATTCCTGTTCCTCCTCCGCCGCAACACTCAAAACCCGATGTGGTGTCGAGCTCGATCTACGTCAGAACAATCGCAGCCGCATGATTGCGATCCTCTGAACCGCGTCGCCGACGGTCGTTTCCTAATTAAACCAGATCGCGAACTGCGGGAAATCTTGCCCGAACGGGGCGACACGCGTGTGCCATTCGCGTTGCGTAATGACCGGTCCCGAGTCGAGATAAGGGACGAGTGCGTGACCGGAAGCGATGGCGATAAAATCGATGCGGGTGGCTGTTTCGAGGAGCCGTTTCACGTTGATGCCGCGCTGGAACCGTGGGTGGGGGATGAGCCGCCGTCCTTCCAACACATCGGTCATCAGCGCCGTCGTTGCGAGCCAGCCATCGATGATGTCGTCCGTCACGGGCGCCACGCCGAACGGTGCGGTTTGCTTGGCGTTGGGCAGAAACTCACGATCATCGTCACGTTCGGCGCGCGCAAGCCGCCACGTCGTCGTGTTGATCGCAAGTGCACGCAGCAGGCGGCGCCGTGCGCTTTCGAGCCGAACGCGATCTGCGACGCGCCAGTTCAATGAATGGACGGCGGCGACCAGGTCGAAGAAACCCACGTCCGCCTGTCCAGAGTTCTCACGTTGCAAAGCGCGGCGTTGCTGTTGCAATTGACGTACCTCGCGCTGCGCGGTTTTTCTCCGGGCGCGTTCTTCCGCGATCCGCTCCAAAAGCTCTTCACGATCGGCGGCTGGTGCGTCGCGCTTGACGAGTTCGGTCAACCGCGCGGTCAGGGCGTTGAGCACGACAAGGCTTCGGGCGCGGCGTTGTGCGTCGTCGAGGCGCTTTTTGACCGACGCCAACTCGGCCGCGATCGCCGCTTGAGATCGACCAAATCGGGCGTCGCGTTTGAGCTCGAGCCCGAACGCAGTGGCGTCCTCACCGAACAGCAGGTGCCCGGCCGCCTCATAGGTTGGAGAGAAATCAAACGCGAGCAGCAATTCGACCGTCCCCATGATCAGGTTCGTATACCCGCGCATCCACGACGCATCGGTGGCGTCGAGTGCGAGTTCGCTCGTGATGAACGCGGTCCGCTGCTCGGCTGAAACGCGTCCGAGAAACGAGAGAAAAATCCGCTCTTGGGCGTCGATGGTGCCATTGCTGTCGAGGTCGATCGCGACGCGGCCCGGTTGGACGACGAGCTTCACGTCCCGGTCTGCGACCTGCGCAAGCACCTTTTCCGCAGCTTCGAGCCGCATGACGAAGTCGGTCAAAATCTCGCGCAGTGCCGCGTACGTCATGGGCGTTGCATCAGGGTTCACCGGAACGACCAGTGACAGTACGCTCCGACCTGGCTGACCAAGCGCGTTGCGGCGGAACGTCTCGAGCCCTGGCGCAGACGCGAGCGTTCCGGTCCGTGCGTACAGCGCGCGCTGGAACTGGGCGATTGCATCAAAGGCTTTGAGCGCGCCAAGCCCGAGCACCGCCTGAGCATCGTCAGGGTTCGCGATGAGCTTCCCCTCAAGCGCACGTGCGCCCTCCGCAAACCGCCCGGCATAGGCCGCAGCGCGGAACAGATCATCCGATTGCGCGGCTGTCGGCGTGCTGGCGGACTGGGCGTGCGCCGACGGTGCCGCGTGCACGGCAACGAGGGCACCGAGGCCGGCGACAAACTGGCCGAAACGACAAAACTTCCGCATGTCCGCATCCTCTGCTCTGGGCGCGTGACGCCCGTCCACGCGATCGGCAGACTACGGACTTCTACCCGAGAACGAAATGCATCCGGTCGAACGTTTGGCGCCAGGCGGCGACCTCGTCGGCCACATCTGCAGGCTGTGCACTTCGCAGCGCGCGCGCAATCAGCTCCGCCATCTGCGGTGCGTCAGCAGGCGTAACCCCGATCCGCGCGAGTTCCGGCGTGCCGATGCGCAGTCCATTCATGTCGCCTGCAACCGGCGCGATCGGCAATCCGATACCGCACGCGAGGAAGCCTGCCTTGCGCAGATGGCGCGACGCTGCCTGCCCACCGCCAAACGCGGCCGCCTCAAGCGCGAACTGGTGGGAGCGCGTGCGCACTCCGGCGGAGGAAAATACCGGTAACCCTTCTGCCGCCAGCGCGTCGGCGAGCGCAGCCGCGAGCGCGATCATCGCTTCGGCATACGCCCGCCCGTGCACTTCCCAATCAAGCAGGCTCATTGCGAGCGCGGCTGATTTCGCGGCATCGAAGTTTGCGGTCATCCCAGGAAACGCGATGCTGTCAAGCCGCTCGGCGAGCGCGGCATCGTTGGTGACGATCAACCCGCCGGCCGGTCCGCCGAGGCTCTTGTAGGTGCTCATCGTCATGAGGTCGGCGCCGTCGGCAAGCGGGTTGGGCCAGGCCCGGCCGGCGATCAATCCGCACTGGTGCGCGGCATCGAACAAGACGCGGGCATCGTGTGCGCGAGCGATCGCCACGATCTCGCGCACCGGATGTGGCGTCAGATTTAAACTCCCTCCAATGGTGATCAGCCGCGGGTTCACCCGCGCAGCCAGCGCTGCAAGACCGTCCAGGTCCACGGTGTAACCGTCGTCCGCGACCGGTGCCTCGTGAATTTCTAGCCCGAACAAGCCCGCGCAGCCCGCGTCGTGATGCGTCACATGTCCGCCGATCGTGGCAGGCGGAACAATCACGGCATCGCCCGGCGCGCATGTCGCCATAAACGCGTAGAGGTTCGCGAGCGCACCCGATGCCACGCGGATCTCGGCGAACTGCGCATCAAAAGTCCGCGCCGCCAGCGCAGCCGCAACGACCTCGATTTCCTCGATCGCCTCGAGCCCCATTTCGTATTTCGCGCCAGGATACCCAAGCGAGGGGCGCGATCCGAGCTTGGCGCTGAGCAGCGCTTCGGCCCGGGCGTTCATCACGTTTGTCGCCGGGTTGAGATTGAAACACTGCGCTGAATGGATCGTGTCGTTAAGCGCCACGAGGTCGTGGAGCTGCCCGGCGATCGCCTCCGCCCCACCTGTGTCGAGCGCACCAAGACACTCGGTGGCGAGCGCCTGCACGCGCGCTTCGCTTTCGCTCGGCACCCATTCCCGTCGCGCGAGCATCGCCATCGGCCTGTCCTCCCATGCGAAAAAAGTCCGCGCGTCTAACGCGGACGCGGATGGCGGGCAAGCGCTCTTCGGGAGGAACAGAGGGGAAAGGGTGTAGGTGGCGGCCGGCGAACGTCAGGGCCGCGCCGGGCAAAAGGGCGGCGCCGCGCGCTGCGCGCTAGAGCACCTGCCCGACTGCGAGCACGATGAGCGCAAGAGCACCGGCCCACACACCGGCGTGCAGCCAGCGCTCCCGCCCGACCTGTTCGCGCGCGAGTTGGCGGACCGTCGCATCATCGAGGCGGATGCCGTCTCGGGCCATGTTGGCGAAACGCTCTGCCGTCTGCTCGGCCCGTACGAGGATGCCCGGCAGCTCGCCAACAAACTTGCCGACATCGCCCGCGCCCTTGCGCGCTTCCTTGAGCAGTCCGGCCGGCCCGAGCTCTCGCTCGATCCAGTCCCGCACGATCGGCTCGGCGGTGGTCCAGATGTTGAGTTTCGGGTCGAGCGTTCGCGCGACACCTTCGACCACGACCATCGTCTTCTGGAGCATAATAAGCTCCGGCCGCGTCTCCATGTCGAAGAGCTCGGTATAGACAAAGAGCTGGCCCAGCAGGTGGCCCATGGAGATATCCTCCGCCGGCCGGTCCATGATTGGCTCGCCGATCGCGCGAAGCGCCTGGGCAAAGACGTCGATCGAGTGATGCTCCGGCACGTAGCCCGCCCAGAAGTGCACCTCGGCGGCGCGGCGATAATTCTGGGTGATGAAGCCGAACAGGATCTCCGCGAGAAACCGCTGCTCGCGGCCCGTCAGTCGGCCCATGATCCCGAAATCGATCAGGACGACCTTGCCGTTGTTGTCGATCAGGATGTTTCCCTGATGCATGTCGGCGTGAAAAAATCCGTCACGCATGGCATGGCGCAGAAAGGTTCGGATAATCTCCGTGCCGAGTGCCGTGAGATCGAACCCGCGGGCACGGAGCGCCTCGAGATCGCTGACCGGCACACCGTCGATCCATTCGATCGTCAAAACCCGCTTGGACGTGCGCTGCCAGTCGATGTCGGGCAGCCGAAAATTCTCATCATCCGCCGTATTGCTCGCCATTTCCGAAATGGCAGCCGCTTCCATCCGCAAGTCCATCTCGAGTTCGGTCGACTCCGCGATGGTATCGACGACCAGCGTGGGTTTGAGCCGGCGCGACGGCGGATAGATCGCTTCGAGCGTGCGCGCGGCAAGAGAGAACGAAGAGAGGTCGCGTTTGAAGCGCCGTTCCACACCGGGGCGGAGGATTTTAACGGCGACGTCGCGCGCGGGCCTGCCAGCGGCCGGATCGCCATCGAGGCGACCACCGACGCGACCTTTGTGCACTTGCGCGATGGAGGCAGCGGCAACCGGCGGGCCAAGCTCGGCATAGAGCGTATCGACCGGGTGGCCGAACTCCTCCCGGATCACCCGGTGGGCGCGGGCATCGGGAAACGGAGGGAGGCGGTCTTGCAGCGACGCAAGATCGCCCGCGAGATCCTGTCCAATGAGATCGGGGCGCGCAGCGAGAAACTGCCCGGCCTTGATGTAGCTCGGCCCGAGCCGGGTGAACGCCGCCGCGATTGGCGCGGTCCCGCGCGCAGAGGCCGGCGCGAACGCACGCCCGATAACGCGGACCGGCCACGTCACCCAACTGCCGAGCCGCACTAGCAACGGAACCGGCGTGCCAGGAGGGAAAAACCGCACACCGTGCTGCGCCAGCACGAAACCGGCGCGCGCAAGATGCGCGAGACTTGCGATGGGGTTGGCCATAGCGCTCATGTAGGCGATTTGCGGACCGCGCAAAACGTCTGGCGCGTGAAGAGGTTACGCGCCAGCGCCGCCCGTCGATCGCTGGCTTGCGCGCAGGCAGATGTAATCGACGAGCAACATCGCCGCGGCGAGGGCTGTGATCTGGCTCTGGTCGTAGGGCTGCGACACCTCGACGAGGTCCATCCCGACGAACGCGACATCCCCGAGGCCTTGAAGCAGCTTGCGCGCCTGCCAGGTCGCAAGGCCACCGCAGACGGGGGTCCCGGTACCGGGCGCAAACGCCGGATCGAGGCAGTCAATGTCGAAGGTCAGGTAGGCGGGGCCGCCGCCGATCACCGACGTCGCCTCGGCGAGGACATCGTCGATACCCCGCGCATGGACAGCATCGGCATCGATGATCGTCAGCCCGTGGGTTTCCGGATTGCCGGTGCGGATGCCGATCTGAACCGATCGCGACGCATCGATGATGCCTTCGTGCACCGCGTGGAAGAACATCGTGCCGTGATCGATCCTCTTTTCATCCTCGCGCCAGGTGTCGGAATGCGCATCGAACTGGACGAGCGCCAACGGGCCGTGCTTCGCCGCGTGCGCCTTGAGCAGCGGATAGGTGATGAAGTGGTCGCCGCCGAGGGTGACGAGCGAGGCATTGGTTTCAATCAGCTTGCGGGCGTGCGCTTCGATGACCTCGGGCGCTTTTTCCGGCGCGCCGAAGTCGAAAGCCATGTCGCCCCAGTCGACCACCGCAAAATCGTCGAGCGAATTCGCCGGCCATGGCCAGAGCCCGCCGGGCCAAGCCATCTGCGCACTCGCCTCTCTGATTGCACGCGGGCCGAACCGAGTGCCCGGCCGGTTCGTGACGGCGAGATCGTACGGCACGCCGCTGACCACGACGTCCGCTCCCGTCGCATCCTTGGTGTACGGTCGGCGCAGGAAGCTCAGCGCGCCGGCAAACGCCCCTTCTTCGCTCATGCCGTAGGGTGATCGGCTCGCGAACGCCCGATCGATATCTTCGGTGCCGCTATCTTCGTTGCCGCTGTTTGGGGTACCGGCGTCCTGCGTCGTCGTCCCCTCAGCCCCGTCGGTCATGGTCGTTTCCCGGTTGCGCATGCGGACCCGCGCCGCGAATCACCGCTCGTATGCGATGATGCTCGCTGTGGCGCAATGTCAGGGCCGAGGGAGCTGCGCGTGAGCCGAACGATCTATCCTGTGATCCTTGTCGGCGGCCGTGGCGCGCGCCTCTGGCCGATGTCGCGAGAGAGCCTGCCGAAAGTCTTCCAGAACCTCGCGACCGACCAGAGCCTTCTTCAGGACACGGCCACCCGCCTGCGCGGCATGAAGCAGCTTGGCGCACCGATCGTGGTTTGTAATCACGAGCACACGTTGCTCGTCGCCGAGCAGCTGAGTGCGTTCCGTGACCTGACGATCCTCGCCGAACCGGTCCGGCGGAACACGGCGCCCGCGGTCGTCGCGTCGGCCGCCTTCATCCAGCGCTTCGCCCCGGACGCACTTATGCTGGTGCTGCCCGCCGATCATGTGATCACCAAGCCGGAGGCTTTTCAGCGCGCGATCGAGCAAGCGGCAGTCGTTGCGGACACCGGCCGCCTCGTCACCTTCGGCATCGAGCCCACCGAGCCGGAAACCGAGTACGGATACATCAAGGCCGGCGCCTCGATCCCCGAGGTCGACGATGCGCGCGAGATCGCACGGTTTGTCGAAAAGCCGGACCGCGCACGCGCGCAAGCTCTGCTGGCGGAGGGGGATCATTACTGGAATTCCGGGATGTTCGTCTTTCCCGTCCGCGCGTTCCTCGACGAAGTCCGCACCCACGCGAGCGATGTGGTCGCTGCCGCCGCACCGGCAGTACCGCTCGGTGCAGAGCTCGGCGGCATCCACCACCTCGACGAGAAGACGTTCGCGCGCGCCCCGTCGATTTCGGTAGACTATGCGGTTATGGAACAGACCACCCGCTCCGCCACCGTTCCCTGCGCGATTGGCTGGAGCGACGTCGGCAACTGGCAGGCGATCTGGGAGCTCGGCAGCAAGGACACCGACGGTAACGTGCTCGTCGGTGATGCGGTGTCGCAGGAAAATTCAAACTCCTTCCTGCGCAGCGACGGCCCGCTCGTCGTCGGGATAGGGCTGGAGGACACGATTGTGGTGGCCACCCCGGACGCGGTTCTCGTCGGTGCGCAACGGGAGATCAAAACCGTAAATCGGGCGGTGGACCGCCTGCTTGCGGAAAAACGCCGCCAGGCCGAACGCCATCTGCGCGCGCATCGCCCGTGGGGCTATTGCGAGACGATCCAGCGTGGACCGCGGTTTCAGGTCCAGCGGTTGCGGATCAATCCGGGCGCGCGCCTGTCGCTTCAGAAACACTATCACCGCGCGGAGCACTGGGTCATCGTCGAGGGCAGTGGTCTTGTGACACGCGACGGAGAAGAAATGCTGCTGTCGGAAAACGAGGCGACCTATATCCCGCTCGGCACGCTGCATCGCATCGCCAACCCGGGCAACGTTCCCCTCACGTTGATCGAGACGCAGTACGGCTCATATCTCGACGAAGACGATGTCGTTCGGATCGAGGATGATTATGGCCGCGCCGATATCGCCGACTGATCCTGACGCGAAAGGATCGCCGACGGCGGAGGAAATTTCCGCTGTGATCCTTGCGTTGACGCGCACACGCGGGCCGGAAAAATCGATCTGCCCGTCAGAGGCGGCGCGGGCACTGGTATCCCATGGCGCCGACGATGACGCGTGGCGCCCGCTGATGCCTGCCGTCCGGGCGCAAGCCGTCGTCCTCGCAAGAACGGGCGCGATAGAGATTACGCAGAAGGGGTCGCCGGTTCCGGATCTCGACGCGATTCGAGGCGCAATCCGCCTCCGCCTTGCGCGCGACGATCGGTGACCGACGCGTTCCATGTATCAATGAGCCAACGTGCGAAAAAACGATGCCCGCCTGCCTCTAGGCGTCGCCTGCCTTGGTTTTCTGCATGAACACGCCGGTGATACGCCAGACACCGTCGATCAAGCGCATCGAGTAATACGCATCGACATAGTCACCCGGCCCGCCGTCTATGAAGACCTTCTGTACGAGCGTCCCGTCGATATCGCGCAATCCTTTGAAGATGACCGAGCGCGCGTTGTGCACCTGCGGGTAATAGGTCCGCACCATACGCATGAAGCGTTCCTTAGACTCGAATTTCGACTGGATCGTCGGCGCCGCAATCGACCATGCGGTATCCGCATCCGCCTTCTTGAACGCTGTCAGTTGCTTCGAAATCGCCGCGCGGATGCCTTTTGACCGCGGATCGGTCGCGCCTTCGTCCGCATTCCCCGCGCTCGGAACGCCGGTGGTGGACTGTGCCAGGGCAGCTGCGGCAGCGCCTGAGATCGCCAGCGCCAATAGAGCACCCAGCGCGAGCAGAAGATGGTTGCCGGCAACCCGGATCGCGCGGGTCGTCTCGGCTTCATCGCGGCGCACGGCAATCGCTCGGCCGCGCGTGCGGTGAGGGGACAATGGGTGAGGCATGGCGGGCTCCTGTCGCGGTTTAAACGGGTCACGATCAATGATACGCACACGGGGTGCCACTGGCCCAAAGGGCGTTCTGAAGCATGCGCTCTGTATCGAGGTCGTCTCCAATGCCGCTCCACATCGGGATCATCGAAACCGGTCGTCCACCGGAAGCACTCGGCGCCCGTCACGGAAGCTACCCGGACATGTTCGAGCGCCTGTTGACCACGGGCGCGGACGAAGCAGACGGCGCTCTGAGCTTTTCGACGTATGCCGCTCTGGATGGCGACGTGCCGAGCGATCCGGCCGGAGCGGACGCGTGGCTCATCACCGGCTCGAAGCATGGCGTTTACGAGCAGCTCGACTGGATGCATGCGCTCGAGGGTTTCATCCGCCATGTGGTCGACGCGCGCGTACCCGTGATCGGCATCTGCTTCGGTCATCAGATCGTCGCGACGGCGCTCGGCGGTCGGGTCGTCAAGTCTGATCGAGGCTGGGGCGTGGGGCACCACACCTACACGCTGAACGATGCGCCGGATTGGCTCGACGGCGATGAAGACGACGGGCAACGCACCTGGCACATTAACGCAGTGCACCAGGATCAGGTCGTCGACGTTCCCAAGGGAGGCAAAGTGATCGGCAGGTCGGACTTCTGCCCCAACGCGATCATCGCCTATGGAACGAGCGCATTCACCATGCAGCCGCACCCGGAGTTTGACGACGCCTTCAAACGCGATCTGCTCGAAGACCGCCTCCGCCCGATCGTGCCGAGTGACCGGATCGCCGCCGCGCATGAAACGCTCGGCAACGCGCTGGATCGGGCGGCTGCGGCACGGGCGATTTTGAGCTTCATCGCCTATGCCCGCGCGCAGACGTCAGCGCACGCTGCGCGGCCGGAAGCGCCCACGCCGACCGCCCGCGAGGTCGCGTGAGCCGCGTTACACCCCTCACTCCGCCGCTCACCGGTGCCGAGCAGAGCGATCTGGCGAAGGCGGTCGCCGGTCTTTCTCTCGCGGCCGATGCCGATCCCGCCGTGCGTCGCGCTGCGGCATCCGAATGGCTTCGTGCCCGGCGGATCGAGGAAGTTGAGTGCGTGGTGCCCGATCTGGCCGGGGTCGCTCGCGGCAAGGTCATGCCCGCGAACAAGTTTGCCGAGCTGGAACCGTCTCACCTTCCGATCTCAATTTTCTTCCAGACGATCACCGGCGGATACATCGAAGGTAACGGAGACGAAGTCTACGCCGAGGGGGACCTCGATCTCCTCGCCGACCTGACAACCCTGCGGACGGTACCCTGGGCGAAGAGCCCGACCGCCCAGGTCATTCACGACCCGATGAAGCGCGACGGCTCTCCGCTCGAGTTTGCCCCGCGCAATGTGCTGCGCCGTGTGCTCGCGCTGTATGACGCCGAGGGTTGGAAGCCGGTCGTCGCGCCGGAACTCGAGTTCTATCTCACGCAGAAGAACACAGACCCCGACTACCCGCTCGAGCCGCCGATCGGCCGGTCGGGACGACCAGCCGCCAGCCGTCAATCCTACAGCATCAGCGCGGTCGACGAATTCGACGTGATCGTGGATGAAATTTACGACTTCGCCGAAGAGCAGGCGCTGGAGATCGACACGATCATCCAGGAGGGCGGCGCCTCACAGCTGGAGATAAATATCCAGCACGGCGATCCTCTGCTGCTTGCCGATCAGGCCTTCCTATTCAAGCGCACGATCCGTGAAGCCGCGCTGCGCAACGACTGCCACGCCACGTTCATGGCGAAGCCGATGGCGGACGAGCCGGGCAGTGCGCTCCACATCCACCAGAGCGTCGTCGATGCCGAGACCGGCCGCACCGTATTCTCGGACGCGGACGGCGAGGAGACACAGGCCTTTCGCCATCATCTGGGTGGCCTGCAGAGTTATCTCGCGGCCGCTATGTGCATTCTTGCGCCGTATGTGAATTCCTATCGCCGGCTGACGCCCGACAACGCCGCCCCCATAAATCTCGAATGGGGAGAGGATAATCGCAGCGCCGGGTTGCGGGTGCCGGTGTCCTCGCCGGCCGCCCGCCGCGTGGAAAATCGGATCGCCGGGGCCGACACCAACCCGTACCTCGCCATCGCCGTGACGCTGGCCTGCGGCTACCTCGGCATGCGCGATCGGATCGAGCCCCGCCAGCAGGTGAGTGGCAACGCATATCGCGCCGACCACGGCCTGCCGCGCGCGCTTCAGGAGGCGTTGCAACTCTTCGCTGCCTGTGCGCCCCTCCGTGAAGTGCTGGGAGAAGAATTCAGTGAGCTTTACCGCGACGTGAAGCTCGAGGAGTTCGAGGAATACATGCGGGTCATCAGCCCGTGGGAGCGCGAGCACCTGCTCCTCAGCGTGTAAACGGGCCATTGGCCACCGGCGGCAGCCGAAGAATGGGAGAACTGCGATGAACATCATGGCCAATCTGCCACCGACGGCAGAGCTCCAGGCGCGCGATGCAGCGCATCATTTGCATCCGTTTACCGATACGGCCGAGCTGAATGCCCGCGGCGCCCGCGTCATCACGCAGGCGGAGGGCGTTTATCTCTTCGACAGCGATGGCAACAAGGTGCTCGACGGGATGGCCGGGCTTTGGTGCGTCAACGCCGGCTACGGCCGCAGCGAGATCGCCGATGCCGCCCATCGCCAGATGGTCCAACTGCCATACTACAACACGTTCTTCTCCACGACCCACCCACCGGCGATCGCTCTTGCCGAAAAGCTTGCCAGCATCGCCCCGGCGCACATGAACCGTGTGTTCTTCGGGGTCAGCGGATCGGATGCGAACGACACGAACGTGCGCCTTGTCCGCCACTACTGGGCGAGCGTCGGCGAGCCGGAGAAAAAAGTGATCATCGCCCGGCGAAACGCGTACCACGGATCGACGATGGCCGCCGCGAGCTTGGGCGGCATGGGCTACATGCACGCCCAGGGCGGCATGCCGATCCCGGACATCGTCCACATCGATCAGCCCTATGTGTTCGGCGAGGCCGAAGGCATGGACCCCGATGAGTTCGGCCTCGCCTGCGCGCGTCAGCTCGAAGCCAAGATCGACGAATTGGGCGAAGGCCGCGTTGCCGCGTTCATCGGCGAGCCGGTCCAGGGCGCAGGCGGTGTGATCATCCCACCGGATACCTACTGGCCGGAGATCGAACGCATTTGCCGCGAACGCAATATTCTTCTCATCTCCGATGAGGTGATTTGCGGCTTCGGGCGGCTCGGGCATTGGTTCGGTTGCCAACACTACGACATCGCGCCGGACGTCATCACGATCGCCAAGGGTCTTTCGTCCGGCTACCTGCCGATCGCGGGGACAATCGTCAGCGACCGTGTGGTCGAGGGGCTCGAAGCCGGGGGCGAGTTCAATCACGGCTACACTTACTCAGGCCATCCGGCCGCCTGCGCCGCCGCCCTCGCCAACCTGGAGATCTTCGATCGCGAAGGCCTCGTTGCCCGCGTCGCCGACGACATCGGTCCTTACTTTCGGGAGCAATGGCTGTCGCTCGGCGACCATGAGATCGTCGGCGAGGCCCGCGCGATCGGACTGCTCGGCGCCATCGAACTCGTGGCCGACAAATCGACCAACCGTCTGTTCGATGACCCGGGCGCCGTCGGATCACACTGCCGAAACCGTGCCCTCGAAGCCGGGCTCGTCATGCGCGCGGTCCAGTCGAGGATGGTGATTTCTCCTCCGTTGATCATCACCTGTGATCAGGTGGACGAACTCGTCACAAAAGCCCGCATAGCGCTCGATCACACGGCGAAAGACATGTCGGCGCATATGACCGGCGGCCATGCGGCTGTCGACTGACGCACAGCCTCGATGAGCAAGAGATAAAATGAGCGGAGCGTCCCGCGGTCTGCTCTTTGCGCCGGACCAGTCGCCGGGCGCCTATCCGCCGTCGTGGTACGCCGCGCAGCTGCTGGGGCGAGCAAATCCACCCGCTGTACGGTCAGCTGCCGTCGGAGATTTACGCGCGGATGTCTGCGTCGTCGGCGGGGGGCTGACGGGCGTCTCAGCGGCGCTCGATCTCGCGGATGCCGGCCGCCGCGTTATCCTCCTCGAAGCGCATCGCATTGGCTGGGGCGCGTCGGGACGAAACGGCGGGCAGCTCGGCAGCGGTCTCAACATGGGCCAGGCGGCGCTCGCAAAGCGCATCGGTCCGCACGACGCGCAGCATGTTTGGGAGATCACGGAAGCTGCCAAGGCCCTCGCTATCGAGCGGATCACGAGCCACGACATCGCGTGCGACCTCACCCCCGGCATCGCCCACGTCGTTTATGCACCGAACCACAAAGCCAGTCGCGACGACGCGTGGCCCGGCCGCGACGAGGTGGTGCGGGACGTCGCTTACCTCGCGCAAACCCACGGCTATGACCGCCTCGACGTGCTCGACACAGCGGCCGTTCAAGATCGGATCGCAAGTCCTTGCTATGTCGGCGGGACGCTCGACCACGGCGCCTGGCACGTCGACCCGCTCGCCTATGTGACGGGGCTTGCCGACGCAGCGGAAGCCGCCGGAGCGACGATCCACGAGGCCAGCCCGGCGGTCCGCATCACCCCGCGCTCTGCGACCACCCCGCATGCCCGCGTCGATACCCCAGCCTCGACCGTCACCGCGGACCATGTGATCGTCGCCTGCAATGGCTATCTCGACGACCTCGTGCCGCGCATCGCGAGACGCGTGATGCCCATCAATAACTTCATCGCGGCGACAGAGCCACTCGGTGCGGAAGCCGCCGAGGATCTGATCGCCGGCAACATCGCCGTCGCGGACAGCAACTTCGTGATCAATTATTTCCGTCGTTCGTCGGATCATCGTCTGCTGTTTGGCGGGGGAGAAAATTACTCCTATCGCTTCCCGCGGGACATCGCTGCGCTCGTGCGCAAACCGTTGGGTCGCATATTTCCGCAGCTCGCCGATGTGCGGATAGATCACGCGTGGGGTGGCACGCTCGCGATCACGAGCTCTCGCCTGCCGCTATTTCGCCAACCCGCCTCGGGCCTGTGGTCAGCCAGCGGCTTTTCCGGCCACGGCGTGGCGCTCGCGCCCATGGCAGGGCGATTGATTGCAAAAGCCATCGAAGGCGAGACGAACGGCTTCGACGTCATGTCTCGCCTCCCGACGCTCCCATTCCCCGGCGGCCGTCACCTCCGCCACCCGCTTCTCGTCCTCGCGATGAGTTGGTACGCACTGCGCGACCGACTGGGTGTCTAACCCACCAGCGCAACCTGTTCACCCGCACGGATCACCGCCGCATCCCAAGGCTTGCGAGAGAAAACCTCCGCAACCATCGGCGCGAAGTGTTCGAGTGGGTGCCAATTATAGTCCGGATCGAACGCGGACTGGTCCCAGCGTTCGGTGAAGGCGATGCCGGTCTCGTAGTATGGGTGGTCAGTATAGTTTTTCCGGGCTTCGCGGTCCGCGCCGATCAGATGGCCATAATAGTACATCTGGAAAATACCGTGCGTGCGCAGGGTCCAGGTGCACTCCTCGCGCAGATACGGCGCGCCGATCACGGCGGCGAGACTGTCGTGGTTGTGTGGCGCGAGGCCGTCGCCGATGTCATGGATCAGTGCGGTGACGATCCAATCGAGATCCGCCCCGTCGCGCTCTGCCATCGTCGCGGAGATCAATGAGTGCTCGAGCCGCGACACCTGATATCCGGAAAGCCCCTCGTCCAGTTCGCGCAGCTCCCGGAGAATCCGGGCGGGCAGCTTGGCGGTGAATTTCTCTTCGAGTTCGTCGAGCAGCGCGTAGTCGGCCGCGGTTCCGTCCTTCATCTGGCGGAAAGATACCATTCGCGACTGGTCCATCACATTCTCCGGTTGCCTCGGCGGCGTCTCTCGGGCGGTGCGTGTGCACCCGTTTGAGATTGACGGGTGATCGACGTGTTTGGCAAGCCGGGGGCGACCCCACCAACAGGGATCATCAAGCACCCGCAGGGCAGGTTTGGCAGCGATGAATGCAGAAGCGCCAACCCCCCGGGCCGTTGAAGCGGGGCAGCCGGACCGCGCCATGCGCGCTGGGCTCGCCTATGCGATCGGTGCAGCGTTCTTCCTGAGCGTCAACAACACCGCCTTGTCGCCTTACTATGCCGCCGGCGGAACAATCGCCGCGATGATGTTTGCGCGGTACGCATTCTACTGCGGCGCCGTCGGGCTCGCCTGCCGGGCTTCGGGGCATTCTCTTGCGGTCCCCCGTGAGGACCGCCTGCGCGTCAGCATCATCGGCCTGCTTTACGCCGGCGGTATTCTCTCCCTTTTGACCGCGTTCACGCGCATCCCGATCCCGCTCGCCGTGCTGGTACTTTATCTGTTCCCGATCTTCACCACGCTGTTGATCGCCGCGCTGGATCGGCGTCTTCCCGGCCCGCTATTTCTTGCCTGCCTCACAGCGGCGCTTGCGGGCCTTGCGATCGCACTCGAAGTCACCGACCTGCGGCATGAGCCGGTCGGGCTCGCGGCAGCAGTCTTCGCGGCGGCCGGGTTTGCATTGACCTTCGTCCTGAGCGGGCGCTGGTTCCGTGACGTCCCTGCGATGGTGCTCTCTTACCGTATTTCGCTCCCGGGCCTCGGAGCCATGACCCTTCTTTTTGTCGGCTGGCTGCTGCTCGCAAACTCAGGTGCCTTAAGCGCCCCGAGTGCCCCGAGCGCCGCAAGCGATCTGGGCACTGCCGGCGCTGCGGTCGCCTCGGGTGCGCTGCGGGGGAGTGGGGGCCTGCAGACCGGTCTGCCGGCAACGGTATCCGGCGCCCTTGCCGGTGCGCTCGCCGTTGCGGCCTACACGCTCGGCATCCTGACGATGTTCATGGCGCTCGCACGCGTCGGCGGTCCATCGACCGCCATGGCCATGAACCTGGAGCCGATCTTAACGCTTGCGCTCGTCGCATATTTCCTCCGCGAGCCGCTTTCCGCAGCGAATGTGCTCGGCGCGGTCATCGTTGTCGGCGCTGTCATCATCGCGGAACGCGCTGGCCGAAAGCCTGGACCAGCAACGCCGGCCGAGGTGTCCGGCGGATCATGAATGCGCGCCCTGCGTCCCCTGCGCGCTCTGCGTCTTGGGCGTCACGGCGCGTACTGCTCGGCTGCGTGCTCGCCGCCGGTGCCGCGTTGGCGATCAGTATCTCGAATATTTCCCTCCCATCCGTGTATGCGTATGGCGGTGATATCCAGACCTTCCTTTTCGCGCGCTACGGCCTCGCGTTCGCAATCGCCATCGTCGCGCTTGCCGTCGGCGCCCATCGTGCAGCATCGACGTCGGCCGGCGCACAATCAGGCGCCCGACCCGCTACCTTCCGATGCTCCGCATCCGAAACCGGCATTGCGACGAACCTCACAGCGTTGACCGCCGGCGTTCTTTATGGCCTCGGCGCCCTCCTGACGCTGGGTGCGATTGCGTACATCCCCGTCACGCTCGCAATTTTGATCCTCTTCACATTCCCCGCACTGACGCGTCTCCTCGAAGCAGCGATCGAGCGCACGGTCCCGACGCTGGGCGAAACGCTGGTCCTCGTAACCGCCCTTGCCGGGGTGGCGCTCGCGCTGGATGTTTCGTTTGCGGACCTCGATCGGCGCGGTCTCGCCATGGCGGCGGGCGGGCCGGTCTGCGTCGCCGCTTCTTTTGTTCTGAGCGAGCGCCGGCTGAACCACGTCGAGGCCTGGCGGGCGACGGCCCTGCTCTCCCTCGGCGGCCTACTCGTCGCATCCACATTTGCGGCGGCAAACGGCGCGTTCGCGCTGCCGTCCGAGCCCGGGGTGCTGGCATTCGGCCTCGCGATCGCCGGAAGTACTGCCGCATTCATCGCGATGTTCGCCGCTATCCGTTTCGCGAGCGCGGCGCTGACGGCGATGCTGCTCAACCTCGAACCGGTGCTCACGATGGCGCTGGCGATCGTCGTGATCGGGGAGCCAGTCGGGCCACTACGGATCGCCGGTGCCGCGCTCGTGGTCGGCTCCGTGGTGATCGCGACGCTGCGTTCCGGTCGACGAGCGCCGCGAGGCAACGGACGCGGAAAGAAAATCTGACCGGGGTCGGCGATGATCGAGCAGCCTGCCACAAATATCGACATCATGGGCGACGCGTTTCGTCGAGATCCCGGCCCGCCGTGTCAGGTGTTGCGGGAGCAGGGCGCGCTTGTTGCGTCCCGCCTGCCGCTGGTCGGTGCGGTCCACCTTGCAACGCACTACGCCGCGGTGGATGAGGCGCTCAAACATCCCGACCTCTCCGTCGACTTCCTGACC
>JBCBJG010000004.1:0-30921 GCA_038523655.1 Pseudomonadota bacterium
CGGCCGTGCTCGACGAGGTTGCCGTTCGACAGGAGCGCGGAAGCCGCGTCTTTTTCCGCTTCGATCCGTGTCGTGTAGACGGAGAGGACGTCCGGTCGATCAAGAAAGTACGTGATCCGGCGGAAAAAGACGCGGCTTCCGCGCTCCTGTCGAACGGCAACCTCGTCGAGCACGGCCGGGTCTTCGGCAGCACACGACACTACGCGGTCTGGCACGATCCACACCCCAAGCCGAGCTACCTCTTCGCCCTGGTCGGCGGCAACCTGCGCAGCGTCGCCGGCACCTTCCGCACGAAAAGCGGACGCGATGTCGACCTGCGCATCTACGTCGAGCCGGGGAAGGAAAATCGCTGTGACTGGGCGATGGACAGCCTCAAGCGCTCGATGGCGTGGGACGAGCAGCGCTTCGGGCGGGAGTACGACCTCGATATTTTCATGATCGTCGCGGTCTCGGACTTCAACATGGGGGCGATGGAGAACAAAGGCCTCAACATCTTCAATGACAAGCTGATCCTCGCCTCCCCCGAAACCGCGACCGACGCGGCCTATGAGGCGATCGAAAGCGTGATCGCCCATGAGTACTTCCATAACTGGACCGGCAACCGGATCACCTGCCGCGATTGGTTCCAGCTCTGTCTGAAGGAAGGGCTGACCGTCTACCGAGACCAGGAATTCTCTGCCGATGAACGCTCGCGGGCGGTCCAGCGGATCCAGGATGTCCGCACCCTCAAGGCCCATCAGTTCCCGGAAGATGCCGGCCCGCTGGCTCACCCGGTCCGACCTGCCAAGTATATCGAGATCAACAACTTCTACACAGCGACGGTCTATGAAAAGGGAGCCGAACTCGTCCGTATGGTCCACACCCTCCTTGGCGAAGATGCATTTCGTGCGGGCATGGACCTTTATTTCGACCGGCACGACGGTGAAGCCGCGACCATCGAGCAGTTTATTACCTGTTTCGAGGAAGCATCCGGGCACGATCTGACGCAATTTATGCGCTGGTATGAGCAGGCCGGCACGCCGGAAGTGATTGCCGAGAGCACATGGGACGAAGCGCGCGGCACGGCGACGATCCGGCTGAGCCAGCACGTTCCGGCAACCCCGGGCCAGGCAACGAAAAAGACCCACCACATCCCGGTCCGTGTCGGGCTGGTTGCATCCGATGGGAGCGCAATGCCGCTGCGCACCGCGAAGACTGGGCCGCTCGAGGACGGGCTACTTCATCTCACACGCCGCGAGCAGACCTGGAAGCTGGAGGGAATCTCGAAGCGGCCGCGTATTTCACTCCTCCGCGGCTTCAGTGCGCCGGTCAATCTGACCTTCGAGCAGACCGACGCGGACCTAGAATTCCTGATGGCGCACGACAGCGATACCTTCAATCGCTGTCAGGCGGCGCAAACGTATGCCACGCGCGTCATCCGCGAAATGGTTGACGCCCTGCGCGGTGGCAACCGCGCCCCGCTCGGCACCGCCTTCGCCAGGGCGCTTGCCCCGACGATCACGGACGAAAATCTCGAACCTGCGTTCCGCGCTCTGATGCTGGCGATCCCCGGCGAGGGCGACATCGCCCGCCAGATCGCCAAAGACGTTGATCCTGACGCGATCCACCGCGCCCGCAACCAACTGCGCCGCACCATCGGCCGCGTGCTTTCTGGCGATCTGGAGAAAATCTACCGCGCCCAGCGCGACACCGGTTCCTACAGCCCGTCGGCCGAAGCGGTTGGGCAGCGATCGCTACGCAATGCGGCTTTGGCGATGTGGTCCGCGAACCCTGACGCCGCGACGTGGCCGCGGGTTCTCCGGCATTACCGCGCGGCATCCAATATGACCGATCAGGTCGCCGCGCTTTCAATCCTGACGCATACGGACACACCGGAGCGCGACCGTGCCTTCGCCGCCTTCTACCGCCGCTGGAAGGACGACCACCTGGTCATCGACACGTGGTTTGCACAGCAGGCAGCCTCGACGGCACCGGGAACCGTTGAACGCGTTCGTGAACTCATGGAGCACGAGCTCTTTTCGCTCACCAACCCCAACAAGGTCCGCGCACTCATCGCGCCGCTCGCGATGAACAATCCGGTGCAGTTCCACCGGCCGGATGGAGAGGGATATCGCACGGTTGCAGATACTGCACTAGCGCTCGACCGGGTAAATCCGCAGATTGCCGCCCGCCTTTTGAACGCTTTCCGCACCTGGCGCACGCTCGAGCCGGGCCGTCGCCGGCTCGCTGCGAAGGAGCTGCGGCGGATCGCCCGGCAGAAAAACCTCTCCCCCGATGTATTCGAAATAACCTCCCGGACACTCGAGTAGGGATTTAAATCCACAAAATTTCAGAATTTTCCTCCACGCCTATGGACAGACCCGCGGTTTGCGGCCATGGTAAACAGGTCGTTGCCGGGCAGGGCGCGATATCGGGCGGATGGGAAATTGTGAGGGCAGGCATGTCGGGCAACGCTCGCCATGACGGGAAGGGTGCGCCAGGCGTCGGCTGGTTCGCGCCACTCCCGCGGAACGGTCGATCGACCGCGTCAACGGTGCGGCCGCAGAATACGTCCCACGTCGGGGTCGGTGAAAACGATCGGAGGTCGCCGAAGCGCACGCGGGACCGTTCCCTCCGGCCCTCTGCAAATGCATCCAGCTCGACGCCCAAACGCACACTCCCCTGGGCCGTTGCCGCCTCGGCCTGCGCACTCGCCATCACCATCAAGGTGTCGGATGCGGCACTCGACAGCCTGCCCGCCGGGTTGCAGATGGCACCGCTTCAGACAGTGCTGGAATGGTCGGTACTCATTTTTGCTTTGGCCGCCGTTCTCGCCGCTGCGGCACAACTATTCGTTTTGGGAGAAAATACGTCCAACCAGACAGCGATGAGGGCGAGTGCCGGAGACGAAAACCCACCAGCGCTGTCACGCACCATCGGTGATGGTCTTAAGACCACTACACCAGCCACCGTCGGCAACATCGCGAACGTCCGCCTGCCCGACAATAACGATCCGCGCCTTCGGCTCGCCCAAAGCCTGTCGCACGAGTTGCGTACGCCATTGAACGCGGTGATTGGCTTTTCGAGCTTGATGAACGCACAGGCGTTCGGCAGCCTCGGACATCCGAAGTATGACGAGTATTGCGCCCACATCAGCGCCAGCGGTCACGATCTGCTCCGAACGGTCGACGATCTGCTCGCGCTACAGCCGGAGCGCGCCGGCACAACGCTTCGCGGAGAAAAACACGCACTTGTCGCCGCACTGCGCGACGCGTGGGACGGCGATCAGCCCTGCTTGTTCTCCGCCAGCGAAACACCGTCGCTTGTCGTGAATGCGCATTCTGATGCATCGGTTGCTGTGATCGCACCACCGATGCAGCTCGCCCATGCTTTGCGCAACATCGCGGCAATTGCCAACGCGCACACCCGCTCCGGTACTGCGGTACATGCCACCGTGAGCGCCGAGGACGGACATGCCGTCATCATGCTCGAAAGCAATCTGGACGCGTTGCACGCGGTCGAGACAGCGCCGCTGCTCTCTGCAATCGAACCTGTTTCCAAAGCCGGTGAACCGCGCAACAACCGCGACACGCTCAAGGAGACCGCGAGCCGTGTGCTCGTCGAGGCCATGGACGGGACGCTCGACATCACCGAAACGAATGGTCAGCGCGTCATTCGTTGCGCCCTGCCCCTCGCCTCCTAGCCGCCACGCCGTCGTCGTTTTGGCCCACCCCGACCAAGCAGGCGGGATAGAACCCGGCCGCGTACTTCAGGTGGCAACAGTGGAAGGACGTCCCGCGCCAGAGCACCCACGCGTTTTTGAATATCGATCCGCATATCTAGTATCCGCGAAAGCCTCCGCTCGAACTCTGCGCGATCAAAATTTTCCTCCGCAACCAGTTTGCGCAGCGCGCGCGTCTCCTCGCGCACCTGGCGCCGTAGCGGCCTCACGGCTTCCCGCTGCTGTTCGAACAGGTTCCGCACCGCGACACGTTGTTCTTCGGGGAGTTGACGGAGCACACGACCAAGACCGCCGCGCCCCTCCCCCGGACCACGACCATCGCGCCAACCGTGGTGTTTGCCCGATAACGCGATCCCGATCATCGATCCGGCCACGAGAAGATTGAGCGCCAGCGATAGGGTGAGCAAAGCCCAGCCCCATCGCGGCATCCGCCAGCGCACGTGCTGCCCACCGCCATTTTCATCCGTCATAACAGGTCGTCCTCGAGTGCGTCGAACCCGCCGGGGGCCAATTCCGCCCAGTCGAACTCATCGTCATCGCCGCTGAAGTCTTCGATCGACGCGAGCGCAACACCGCGCTCCGTCAACACGGCACCTGTGCCGGAATACCCGGAGAAAAATCCAATCACGAGCGATGCCGCCAACGCCCCGCTAATCAGGGCTGCGCGCAGCGGGCGACGACCCGCGCCATACTGGACGGCTGCAGACGGCCGACTGTCTTTCCAGGATGCAGCACCGTCTGCCCGCGCGCCGACGGTGCGCGACATGATCGCCTCGAGCATGTCCTCGTCGGCGCGTGCGGGCGGAGCGTCGGCTTGTGTTCCATTGCCCGACATCTCGAGCATGCCAACGAGCTGATCGAGCGCGGCCGCTTCGGCAAAGGCCTCGCGACCTTCCGGGGCATCCAGAACCGAAGCGAGTGCGTCGCGACGCCCATCGGGCCATCTCGACACATCGGTGCCGTACACATCGAGGGTGTCGCGCAGCAGGGTCAGATCGCTCATCGCTTCACTCCTTGAATTCGCCAAGGGACGACGACACCGCGGGACCATCCTCACAGCTCTCCGGCAACAGATCCCGCCATTCCGTAGCCAGTTCTTTTTTCACCTGCCGCCGTGCCCGCGAGAGCAGCGACTCCGTCGCCTCGATACTGGCGTCCAGTGTGTCGGCGATCTCCTGCACGCGTGCACCCTCAAAGTGGAAAAGAAGCATTGCGGCGCGCTGGCGATCGGGAAGTGCATCGATCACCGTGCGCACCCGCCGCGAAAGATCGCGCTTCTCCGCATCGCTGTCCGGAGCGTCGGGAGAGACAAGCCGTTCCAGCAGCGCGGGCGATCCATCACGTCGCGCCCGGCGCCGATCGATGCACAGATTGACGAGGACCCGCCGCAACCACGGCCAAACACCCGGCTTGCCGACATCGAGGTCAGCAAGACTCTGCCACAGGCGGATAAACGCTTCCTGCGCCGCATCATCGGCGCTGCTGTTGCGCCCAAGAACCCGTTCGGCAGTCTGCCGCGCGCGCGGAAGATATCTCGCAACGAGCTCCCGAAATGCGGTCGCATTTCCATCCCGTGCCTGAGCAATCAACATCGCATCGCTGGTTGGCGCGCCATCAGCATGAGAGACGACCAGCGCCAGTGCCGACCTGCGCACAGCAGCGCTTGAGTCCTGATCCTCGGCGTTCGACATCGAGCTGAACCCACCGCACGGCTGATCCCGGCCTGCAATACGCGCTATCATCTGACGGGCCAAACACGCGCCGGCCCGAGAGACGGGGCCGGCGCGCATTACCTCAGCCGATCCGGCGACTAGTATCGTCCGCCACCGCGACGGCCCTTGCCCCGACGCGGAAGCTCGTCGCGCGTGAGCGTTCCATCATCATTGAGATCCGCCCACGTAAACCGCTGCTTGGCCGCATCGACGAACTCGGCTTTCGACACCACACCATCACGGTTTTCATCCAGCCGGCGCATCTGGCGCTGAATCCGACGCTCCATGCGACGTTCGATCCGACGCATCCGCTGGGCTTTCATTTCGTCCGCCGTCACCTGGCCATCGCCGTTCGCGTCGGCTTGATCGAAACGCCTGGCCTGACCCTGCTCGAGCTCCTGAAGCGTAAGCTCGCCATTGTCATCCGCATCCATGCTGCGAAGCATGCGCTGCAGACCTTTGCCGCCGTGGCCAGCCATCTTGCCCCAGCCGCCCTGTCCAGCAACCGCGGGCCCGAACGCGACACCCGCGCCAAGAACGCCAACACCGGCAACCGCTACCATCGCTTTTGTCATCGTTTTCATCTGACCATTCTCCATGTCGCGCGGCAGAAGCGAGTGAATGCCGCGGTTATTTGGAGAACGGGCGGGCCGACCAAAACCCGTCGCTAGGAAGTGAAAATTTCTGAAAAAATCGCGCTGACACCGGCGAGTCTGTTCTCAAGCGCATGATTTGCCCGAGAAAAATCATCGACGTCGAGGACGCGCGCAAGACGATGTCGCAGCGTCTCCGGCGCGTCAGCCGGGTCGAACGCGTCGCCGACACACAATCGCAGCAGATGGGTCAGCGTGCTGAGACGCACATGCGCCTCGCTCAATGTGCGGGCCTGCAATGGTGGAAGTGTTCCGCTATCGCCGAGGGCACCAAGAGCGATGCTCAGGTCCGGTGAGAGAATGCTGGCTGCGGGGCCATCCAGTGTCTGCACGCCGTTCGCCAGCTGCAGGTACTGGACGATAAATTCGATATCGACCGTGCCACCGCGCGCCAGCTTGAGATCCCACGATGTGGATGCCGGCCGTTCGCGGGCCATCGTCGCGCGCATCGAGGCGACGGCCTCTCGGGTCGCGTCAATATCGCGTGTCATCGTCAATACATCGCGGCGCGCCTCCTCGACGGCGTCGCAAAGCGAGCGATCCCCTGCAATCGTCCGCGACCGTGCGAGCGCAAGATGCTCCCACGTCCAGGCATCGCTCAGCTGGTAGCTCCGAAAGGCGCTGAGGCTGGTCGCGACCGGTCCCGCGTTGCCGGAGGGGCGAAGACGCATATCGACCTCGTACAGCACGCCCTCCGCGGTCGGTGCCGAGAGCGCTGCAATCAAGCGTTGCGTGACGCGCGCATAATACTGGGAGGCAGCAAGCGGGCGCGGGCCATCGCTCGACCGCTCCTCCGCGTCATGATCGTAGACGAGGATCAGGTCGACATCAGACGTCGCGGTCATGTCCGCGCCGCCGAGCTTGCCCATGCCGAGCACCGCGACACGACCACTGCGCATCCGCCCATGGCGCGGTGCCAACTCGTCAATCGCCCATGTGAGCATGTCGTCGATGACGGTTTCTGCGAGGAGAGAAAAAGCCACCCCGGCCGATCGCGCATCGATCGTCCCGGCAAGCAGGCGGACCCCGATCTGCAAACGCTGCTCGTGCGCAACGATCCGCGCCGCATCGAGCGGACCCGCAACGTTTGAGGACCGCGCTACTGCGAGCGCGTTGCGCAAATCCTGCCGTGTCGGAAGAGATGCATAGAACAAGGGGTCCAGCATCGCCTCAAGCGTGCGACTGCGGCGCGCGAGGACCTGCGCCAGCCGCGGCGCGCTCCCCATGATGTCTGCAAGCAACCGAAGAAGCTCCGGATTACCCTCGAGGAGAGAAAAAAGCTGAATGCCCGCAGGGAGATCACCGAGGAACCGGTCGAAGGCCGCAAGAGCCTGATCCGGATTGCCGCCCGCCGAAAGTGCCGCGATTAACAATGGCTGAAACTTCGTCAGGCTTTCACGCGCACGTTCGCTGGCGGTCGCTCGATATCTCCCCGTATGCCAGCTCCGCACCGTCGCAATCACGCGCGGCGGATCGGAAAAGCCGAAGGTCGCCAGTGTCTCAAGCGTTTCAGGATCATCCTGCTCGCCGGCAAAAATCAGGTTGCCATCGTCGGACGAGAGGCTCGGTACGTCCTCGAAAAGCGCTGCATAATGCCGGCGCACCGTTCGGAAAGAGTCGCCGAGTTCGGCTTCGAAGGTCGCGACGTCGCGCGCACCGGCAAACCACGCGATCGACGCAAGTGCATCATCCGCGGTCGGGACGGTGTGGGTTTGCTGGTCATCGACCATCTGCAGTCGATGCTCGACGCATCGCAACGCACAGTAAGCAGCCGTCAATTCATCGCACGCCTGCTCCGTGATCCATCCGTTCGCAGCAAGCCGCTCAAGCGCCTCTACCGTGCCGCGCACACGCAACTCAGGCTGTCGGCCACCCGCTATCAGTTGCTGTGTCTGGACGAAAAATTCGATCTCACGGATGCCCCCCGGCCCGAGTTTCACATCGTGTCCGGGGATATCGATGCCGTCGAACCCGTTGAAGGCGTTAATCTGGCGCTTCATCGCGTGAACATCCGCGACGGCAGCATAGTCTAGATACTTCCGCCAGACGAACGGCTGGAGCGCGGAGAGAAATTCCTCGCCGGCTTTCGTATCACCCGCAATGACCCGCGCCTTGATGAACGCAGCGCGCTCCCAGTTCTGCCCGTAGTTTTCGTAGTAGATCAGCGCAGCTTCGGTCGACATCGCGACCTGCGTTGACCGCGGATCAGGTCGCAATCTCAAATCAACACGGAAAACATATCCGTCCTCGGTCTGCTCCTGAAGCAACCGTGCCAGATCACGCGTGAGACGGACGAAAAAGGTCTGCGGGCCTGCCCGGTCGCGCACCCGCGCCTCCGATACATCGAACAGGACGATCAAATCGATGTCGCTCGAATAGTTGAGTTCGCAGGCGCCGTGCTTGCCCATGGCGAGCACGAAAAAACCACCGTGCATGGCCGCATCGTCGGCCCCTGGATCCCATCGCCCCTGTTGCGCTGCGCGGGAGAACAGGAACGTCAACGCAGCCCGGACCGCGATATCCGCCGCGCGGGAAAGCGCCCGGGTGACCTCATCGACCGACCAGAGCCCGCCGAGGTCTGCCAGCGCGACGGCCAACGCCACATCACGTTTGTAGGCACGCAGCGCCCGCATCACATCCGCGTCCGTCGGCGGCTCGGTGTGCGCAGGGGTGATCACTTGAGCAAGGGCGTCTTCACCCGCGGAGAGAAATAGTTCGGGCCCACTGACCAGCAGGCGACGAAGACGGGTTGGATGGCGGCAGGCGAGGCCACGTAGATAGGGCGACCCCACGCAAACGGCCGCGATGAACGCAGCGAGCGATGAATTGTCGATTACGTCGCGCAGGGGATCAGGGAGGGGCGGCGAAGTCTCTGACGGCGCGGACCAATCCAGCCGCTCGGCAAAACCGCCCGCGTCGACTTCGGCAGTCTCGTCAAACGTACGTGCCCCGGTCATGGAGAGCGGTCCAGCACGGCATCGGCGCCCTCACTGGCCCTCGGGAACCGCATCGTCGCACGCAATCCGGGGCGATTATCCGACAGGACAAGCTCCCCGCCGTGCAACCGCATCACCGCGGCGACGACACTGAGACCGAGCCCGCTACCCGGCCGCGAGCGGCTCTCCTCGAGCCGAACAAAGCGTTTTTTCACCCGTTCTCGCTCATCCGGCGGCACACCGGGACCGCGGTCTCCGACGACGACCGTGACGCCATCGCACGTCGCGCTTTCGCCGAGTTCAATCGTGACGTCGTGTATGGCAGCTCGTGCGGGCGAAAGCGTGCCAACCTCGATCAGCTCAGTCTCAAACTTTTCGCTCTCTCCTCCACCCGCGCCCCTCACGGCAGGCGCGTGGACCGAGTGTCCATACTTCAACGCATTCTCGACCAGGTTTGTCAGCGCTTGTCCGATGAGCTGGCGATCCCCGTCGATCATCGCGGGCATCACAAGATGGTTACGGACCCGCAGTTCCCGCCCGGCCTCTTCAAACACCGGCGCATAAAGCTCCGCAACCTCATCAACCACGGTCGCAATCGATAGCGTCTCGCTAGAAACTGACCGCGCACCCGCCTCAAGCCGCGCAACACTCAGCAGAGCGTTGAACGTCCGGATCAAGGCGTCCGCTTCGTCGATCGTCGCCTCAAGGGTTGCGCGATAGCTCTGTTTGTCACCGTCGGCGCGCAACGCTCCCTCAACCCGGTTCCGCAGCCGGTTGAGCGGCGTCTTGAGGTCGTGCGCGATATTGTCTGACACTTCACGCATGCCGGTCATCAGGTCTTCGATCCGCGCGAGCATATCATTGAGGTTGGTCGAGAGCCGATCGATCTCATCGCCGGAACCGTTCACGGGTATACGTTCGGAGAGATTTCCATCCACGATCCGCCGGCTGGTCTCCGTGACGGCATCGATGCGGCGGAAAATATATCGGCTGACCAGGACGCCACCGCCGAGCCCAATCAACGCAACGACGGCAACCCCCCAAAGCAGTATCCGCTGGCTCGTCAAAGCGAAGTCCCGCTGCTCCTGAATATCGCGCGCCACCACCAGCAGCGCGCCGCGTCGCACCCGAATGATGCGACCAACAGCGAGACGCTCGACCTTCGCGCCATCCAGCCCCTGACGGTCGAACGTGAAAAGTCCACCGCGGTTCTCCAGCAATTCCGGCGGCACGCGGTTCAGATTACCGGCGATCTTGCGACCGTTTGCGTCTGTCAGGAGATAAATGCCGGCACCGGGCGCGCGGGCCCTCTCCCGCACGGTCTCACGCAACAGGCCGATCCCACCGAGCGCATACTGCTCGCGCAGACCTTTTTCCTCCGACGAAAGCGTTTGCAGCAACTGCACTGCAAGAAGGTCATTCGTCTGCCAGAATAGGTAGGATACCACAGCCCCGGACGCCGTGACCGAGATCAGCAGGTAGAGGATCGCCCACCGGAACGTCCACGATCGGAAAAGGTTAGTGAGCGCCGTCACGGATCATGTATCCCGCGCCCCGCACGGTATGCAGGATCGGCGTCTCGAAATTTTTGTCTATTTTCGCCCGTAGCCGCGAGATGTGCACATCGATGACATTCGTCTGGGGATCAAAATGATAGTCCCAGACATGTTCAAGCAGCATCGTGCGGGTCACGACCTGGCCGGCATTCTTCATGAGGTATTCGAGCAGGCGAAACTCGCGCGGCTGAAGGATGATATCCTCTCCGCCTCTCGTCACCTTGTGCGACAGCCGATCCAGCTCGAGATCGCCGACTGCGTACCGCGTTTCCGCCTCTTCCGGGGTTGCCCGGCGCGCAAGCGCCTCGACCCGGGCGAGCAATTCGCTATAGGCGTAGGGCTTCGTGAGATAGTCGTCGCCGCCGGCGCGCAAGCCTTTGACGCGGTCATCGACATCGCCAAGCGCGCTTAGGAACAGAACCGGCGTCCGGTCTCCCCCGTCGCGCAACGTCTCGACGAGCGATAAGCCGTTCCGCTCCGGCAACATCCGGTCGACGACCA
This sequence comes from Pseudomonadota bacterium, assembly GCA_038523655.1. GTDB lineage: Bacteria > Pseudomonadota > Alphaproteobacteria > Rhizobiales > CALHAX01 > CALHAX01. Next base: position 11,080 of record JBCBJG010000004.1, read on the forward strand.
GCACGTCGAAATCGTCATTGCGTGCGAGGTCGAGGCCGGTTTCACCGTCGCCCGCGATCTCGGCAACATGCCCGCTTTCGCGGAGTGATTTTCGCAAAAACTGCGCCGTTTCCGCATCGTCCTCGACGACAAGCACGCGCATTGGCTTTCGTCCTTCACGTCAGTTCAAGGGGAACAGCCCAGCGAGCCAATCTGCCACCCAACGCCACGCTCCGAGCGTGTGTCGAACGAATAGCAGTTCTCCGGCGTCGGCAGAATGGCGAAAGAAAAAGGGGCGGTACACGCGCACCGCCCCTCGTCGTCACAGCCAAAGGTGTCCATGCCGCGGAACTAGCCAGGGCCATGGCACGCCCCGCGTCATCAGCCTCGCTTCAGCGGCAGCGCGATGAAGCGCTGGTTGTCGCCCGACTGCACACGAAGCAGCACCGCCTTGCGACCCTGACGTTCTGCCCGGCGGACGCCCGCCTCGACGTCTTCCGGCTCCGACACCTTGCGGTTCGACACTTCGAGAATGATGTCGCCCGCCGCGATGCCTTTATCGGCCGCGGTCGAATTCGGCGTGACCTTTGTCACGATCACACCGCGGACTTTTTCATCCTCCGCGAGACGGGACGGAAGGAGCGTCAGCCCAAGCTCTTCCATCTCCTCGGGAACTTTCTCCCGCTTCGGCGTGGTACGGCTAGCGACTTTCTCCGCGCCTGGGAACGTTCCGAGCTTCACGTCAACGGTCCGCTCCCCACCATCGCGAAGCACGCGGATCGCTGCAGTCTCATCCGGCTCGAGGCGCGCAACCTTGCGCGCAAGATCACGAGAGTTCGCTATTTCCGTGTCGTTCACCGCAACGATCGTGTCACCGACCCGCAACGCCGACTTTTCAGCCGGACCATCGGCGGTGATGTCCGTGATCAACGCGCCCGCGGCCTTGTCCATGCCAAGGCTGTCGGCGATGTCGTCCGTAACATTCTGGATCCGGACACCGAGCCAACCACGGCGCACAGTACCCTCATCCCGCAGATCACCAACCACCTCGGTCGCGAGCGCAGCTGGAACCGCAAACGCGATGCCGACATTGCCACCGGACGGAGAGAAAATCGCAGTATTCACTCCAACGACCTCACCCTGGAGGTTGAAGGTCGGCCCGCCCGAGTTGCCCCGGTTCACCGCCGCGTCGATCTGCAGATAGTCGTAGGGGCCCGATCCGATATCGCGCTGCTTCGCAGAGACGATTCCGGCCGTCACCGTGCCGCCGAGGCCGAACGGGTTGCCGACAGCGATGACCCAATCACCGACCCGCGCCTGACGCTTCGCGAACCGCACGAATTTGTACTGACGATCAGGGTTCTTGATCTTGAGCAATGCCAGATCGGTGCGGGCGTCTTTACCGACCATCTCGGCATCCCACTTCTCGACCCCGTCAACGCTGACGCTGATCTTCGAGGCGTTATCGATCACGTGGTTGTTGGTGACGATGTAGCCGTCCGGCGAGATGATAAATCCCGATCCTTGTGCAAGTGACGGACGCGAAGGGCGAGACTGCCCGCGCCGCCGTCCCTGATTCTGATCCGGGTTGAAGCGCTTGAAGAACTCCTCCAGCGGATGCCCGTCAGGCAGCCGCGGGAAAAGCCCCTCAGGCCGCGATGCCTGGCGCGATTTACCCGTGACGTGAATGCTGACGACAGCGCCTTTCACACGTTCGACGAGATCAGCGAAAGAGGCCGGCGCGCCTGGGAAAGGCGTGACGACCGTATTGCCCTGCTCCTGCGCCACGGCCCCGCTCGACGGCACGGTGGACCCGAGCCCGGCAGCACCAACCGCAACGGCGCCGGCGAGGCCGACGGCGGCGAGCACACGTCGCCCCAGCGGCGATGGTGCAGAACTTGCTAAATCCTGGCTGCGAGGCGCCAACGCCCCGTGTGAGGTTTGATCAGCTGACATGAGTTGCATCTCACTTCTGTCGAATTTGACCGGATCGTATGCCGCTGTATGGGGCGCCCCGCCTTACAGCGGCCTTTCGGTCGCATTACGGTTTGGTAATCTGATGGGGCGGTGAGTTGTGGGAAGTGCGTCGTGGTGGGTTTGTGCGTTCCGGCCCCCGGGGAGGGGCGTCGGCTGCGGAGAAATGCGCGGTCCGGCTGGTTAACACTCGGTGTTCTCGTGTGCGCGTTGGGGACATTCGGCTTTGCCTCACCTGCCGCTGCGGCGGTTTTTGGGGCGGACGACCGTAAACCCGTACCCGAGCGATTGGTTCAACTCGGATCGCAGATCGGCCGGCTTCACAACCCGATGCTCGGCACCAACTGCACCGCGTTCTGCGTCGCGCCGAATGTCGTGGCCACCGCCGCCCACTGCCTTTTCCGCAAGCCGCCCGGTCGCATACTGCGCCTACAGGACTTCACCGTTGAAATGGGCAGCGGCCCCCAAAAGCGACAGTCACGGATTGCCGGAGCGCGCGAGCGTGCCGGCGGTCAGCATATCGTGACCGGGACGACGCGCCTGCGTGTGCGGCCGCCGATCGATGCAGGGAGCGACTGGGCGCTAGCGCGAACCGAAACGCCAATTTGCAAGGGTCGCACGCTGCCGGTCGAGGTGCGCAAGATCCGATCGATTGAGCGGGCCTCGGACCGCGGCAGAATGTTTCAGATTGCCCACCACAGCGACTGGGACGACTGGTCCCTCGCCTATTCACGTCCCTGCAAGGTGCGTGGCGAGTTTCCGAGCCTGCGGCGCGCCACCATCCGACGTGACTTCCGCAATGTGCGTCACCTCATCTTGCATCATTGCGATACGAAGGGCGCATCGTCCGGCTCGCCACTGCTCGAGCAAACCGACGATGGGATCGTCGCGATCGGCATCAACGTCGGCACCTACATCCAGTCGAAGGTACTCATCCGAAATGGTCAGGTGGCGCGAAAGTTCGAGGCACGCCCGGTCGCGAACACGGCAATCAACGCTTCAGCGTTCATCGCGCACATCGACACGCTCGCAAGCGCGAACATCCTCACCGCGCGGATCGACATCCGGAACTTGCAACGCGGGTTGGCACGCGCCGACGCCTACCGTGGGAACGTCGACGGCGTGTTTGGCAACAACACACGCACCGCCATCATTGCATTTCAGAAAAAACGCGGACTAGCACCGGATGGGCTGCCGACCCGCACATTGCTCGCGATGACCGGTGGCGCGATCGATTTGCCGTTGCCCGCCGCAAACCCTGCCGCACGTGGCTCGGCCGAGATCGGCGCAACGCGACGGTCTGCAGTAACGCGCGCGGCGACGACCGGAGCCGACGGCATCGCCCGGCTATTGCACCGGGGCGAATAGCGCTCCGGTCCGCATGCAGATGCGGAGAGAGCCGCTGCAAAGCGTGCTGTCATGAGGACCATAAAGAGCAAAAAGACCGCGGGGCGACGTGATGCTACGGGTCGACGAGCGCGGTAGCGATGACGGAGGATTTTGCCAGCGTCTTGTGCACCGGGCACTTGTCGGCAATCTCCAGCAACTTTTCCCGAAGTGCCTCAGATACTTCACCGCCAATCGTTATTCGACGCTCGAAGCGGTCGATCCGTCCCTCGCGCCCCTCGCCGCAATCGGCGCAGTCTTTCGCGTGGATCTTCGCATGGCTCACGTCGACCCGGACCAAACCCAGCTCCTGCTTCTTGTGTCGCGCGTACATGCGTAACGTCATCGACGTGCAGGCGCCGAGCGACATCGCGAGCAGATCGTAGGGCGTGGGCCCGGTATCTGTCCCACCCACATCGGCCGGCTCATCGGCGAGCAGCGTGTGCGTCCGGGCCACCATCTGCTGCTGAAAGACACCGCGACCGGTCTCGGCAACGCTCACGACATCGTCCGCACCGGGCACCCCAATCGTCATCGCCGGGCGCGCTGCTTCTTCGACGAAGCGGGACGCCCACGCACTCAGGACGCGCGCCACATAGCGGGCATCGGAACGTCGCGTCAGAAGATGATTGGCGTCGTCGAGGGAGACAAAACTTTTCGGGTGCCGCGCCGCAGCGAAAATCGTGCTGGCGTTCTCGATACCGACGGTCTCATCGCGCGGCGCATGGAACACGAGCAGCGCCGCACGCAGCCGCGCAACACGCTCGGCCAGGTTCTGCGCCCGGATGTCATCGAGGAACTGGCGCTTGACCGTGAACGAACGTCCTGCGAGCGCGACCTCCGCCACACCTTCGCGCTCGATCTCGTCGAGCTTCGCACCAAAATTATGGGCGACATGCGCGATGTCACCCGGCGCACCGATCGTGGCAACCGCCCGGACCTCGGCGATTTCTTCTGCGGCGAAAAGGACTGCCGCGCCGCCAAGGCTGTGCCCTACGAGAAGCTGCGGCGCGGCATGCTCGGCGCGGAGATAATCTGCTGCGGCGACGAGGTCCGCAACGTTGGACGAAAAGTTCGTGTTAGCGAATTCCCCTGCACTCGCCCCGAGGCCGGTGAAATCAAACCGGAGCACCGCGAAGCCGCGGTCCGCAAGCCCCTGCGCAATGCGCGCGGCCGCGAACACGTCCTTCGAGCAGGTGAAGCAGTGTGCGAAAAGCGCGTACGCGCGCGGCGCACCATCCGGCAGGTCGAGGCGCGCTGCCAGCGTCTCGCCGAGCGCACCCGTGAACGTGACCTTCTCACTTCGAACCGACATGTCGTGCCCCATCGCTAGCTGAGGCCGATACCCCTAGCTTGCCGAGGCGCGCAGACCCAGCCAGCGTGAGCCATTCTCACGTCACAGTGACGTTCTTTTCGATGAGACCGACGAGAGCAAACCGCCGGGTCAGGGAGCCGCGCGGTCCGTGGACTTATGGTCCAGGAGTTCTGCGAGACGCGCCTCTTCCGCCTCGGACAATTGGACTGTGCCCCGCTCGGTCGTCGCGGCTTCACCTTGTCGCCGCCGTGCCCGCACGATCACGAATCCGGTGAGCGCGAGCAGCAACGCAGGCGTCGCCCACAACAATGCGGTGTGGAGACCGAAACGCGGCCGCAACAGCACGAACTCGCCATACCGATCCGTGACGAACGACATCACGTCGGCATCACTATCGCCCGCCAACAGTCGCTCACGCACCACCCTGCGAAGGTCGGCCGCGAGCGGCGCATCGCTGTCATCGATCGATTGGTTTTGACACACGACGCATCGCAACTCGAGCGACAGAGCACGCGCCCGTTCTTCAAGGCGTGGGTCGTCCAGTTGCTCACCGGGTGTCACCGCGAAGGCGTAGCGCAGACCAACGCCATGCGACCCGAGCGTGGCCGCAGCGGCAATCATCACCGCGACCAAAAGTGTGAGACCCCGGGCCATCTCAGGCAGCTTCCGGTGTTGCATCCACCCGACGCCGCCGCAGCTTCGGCGCGCCAATCCTCAGACGACGGTCCGTGAGCGAGATAGCTCCGGCAATGAACATCACAAACGCGCCGATCCAGATGAGCCGCACAAGCGGATTAAAATACACCCGCACCGCAGCCGCATCGCCCGTGATGTCGCCGAGGACGATGTACAGATCGCCACCCCAGCGTGGGGAGATGCCAGCCTCCGTGGTTGCTTGACGCGGCGCATCGTAGAGCCGTTTCGACGGGATGAGCCGGGCAATCTGCTCGGTGCCGTTGCGCACGGAGAAGACCGCTTGCTGTTCCGCGAAATTCGGACCGCGACGGTTCTCGAGCTTCTCGAACGTCACCGAATACCCGGCCATATCGCGCGTCTCACCTGCGCGCATTAAGGCGATATCCTCCGTTCGCCATGCCGTCGTCGCCGTGATCCCGAGAACCATGATGCCGAGTCCGATATGGCCAAGCGCACCGCCGTAGGCACTGCGCGGTAACCCCTTCGCCCTGCGCCAACTATCACCGCCGGAAATCCGGAATAGGCCGACCCGTTCCGCAATATCGCTTGCAGCGCCGGCGATCAGCCAAACCGCGAGACCAACGGCAATGGCAGCAAACCACGGCCCGGGCGTTTGCCAGGCGAGCACCGCGATGGCCACCAACAGAGCCACGATGAAGGCTGTCGTTAGCCGCTGAAACGCCGCGCTGAGATCGCCGCGCTTCCACGCCAGCATCGGCCCAAGCGGTACCGCCACCAGGAGCGGGATCATCAACGGCACAAACGTCCAGTTGAAGTACGGCGGACCGACCGAGATTTTCTGTCCGGTCAGTGCATCGAGGGCGAGCGGGTAGAGCGTGCCGACCAGAACGGTTGCCGCCGACACGGTAAGCAGGACGTTGTTCAGCACCAGTGCGCCTTCGCGGCTGATCGGTGTGAACATGCCACCCGGACGCAACAGCGGCGCCCGCCACGCATGAAGTGCCAGACTGCCCCCCACGAACACCGCGAGAATGAGGAGGATAAAAGTTCCCCGCTCCGGATCGACAGCGAACGCATGCACGGATGTGAGCACGCCCGATCGCACGATGAACGCGCCGACGAGGCTAAGCGAGAATGTCAGGATCGCGAGCAGGATCGTCCAGATTTTAAGCGCCTCGCGCTTTTCCATCACGATCGCGGAATGCAACAGCGCGGTGCCGACCAGCCATGGCATGAACGACGCGTTCTCGACCGGGTCCCAGAACCACCAGCCACCCCAACCGAGCTCGTAGTATGCCCACCACGAACCGAGCGCGATCCCGAGCGTCAGGAACATCCAGGCGACCAGAGCCCACGGTCGAACCCACCGCGCCCAGGCACTGTCGATCCGCCCCTCGATCAGCGCAGCGACCGCGAAGGAAAATGTAAGCGATAGCCCGACGTAGCCGACATAAAGGAGAGGCGGATGCACCGCGAGCGCGGGATCCTGCAGGATTGGATTTAGCCCCTGCCCCTCGACCGGGACCTCAGCAAACCGCAAAAACGGGTTCGACGTCGCGAGAATAAACCAGAGAAACGCGATCCCGATCGACGCCTGCACGCCGAGCACCGTGGCGCGCAGGCTGAGCGGAAGGTTGCTGCCGAAGTTAGCGACCAACGCACCGAACAGCGCCAGAATGAGTGCCCACAGCAGCATGGAGCCCTCGTGATTGCCCCAGACGCCGGTGAGCTTGTAGATCAGCGGCTTCGCGGTGTGCGAGTTCGCCCAGACGTTGCTGACCGAAAAATCCGAGACGACATAAGCGTACGTCAGCGCAGCGAACGAAATCGCCAGCAGTGCAAGCTGGGCATTTGCAGCTGGTGCAGCCGCGCTGAATGCTTCGGTACGCCCCGTCACTTGCGCATAGAGCGGGAAAACGCACTGCACGACAGCGGCAGCGAGCGCGAGAACCGCCGCAAAATGTCCGAGCTCAACGATCATTCGGCAGCTCCGCTTTTCTGTCCCTGCCAGACACCCTGCTTCTTCAGAGCCTCGGCAACTTCGGGCGGCATATAATTTTCGTCGTGTTTGGCAAGGACGGTATCCGCAACGAACACGCCGCGACCATCGAGCTGGCCTTCCGCGACGATGCCCTGCTCTTCCCGAAAGAGATCGGGCAGAATTTTCGCGTACGAGATTTCGCGCGCGGCAGCGCCGTCCGTCACCCTAAACGAAACGGCCAAACCTTCACCGCGTATGACGCTTCCTTTCTCGACGATCCCGCCAATCCGGAAACGCGTGCCGGGCTCGATCCGTTTCTCGACGACATCGCTCGGGCTGTGGAAGAAAACGATCGAGTCCTGCAGCGCCACGAGCACAAGGGCCGCCGCGATTCCGAGAATTCCCAGACCGCCGGCAATCAAAGCACCGCGTTTCTGCTTTCGTGTCACCGATCCATCCGCCTGATCGTTATTCTGTCCGTATCGACAACTGTCCCGGCTCGAGCCCGAGCGACTGTGCCAACCGATCTAGCTGCGCACGATCGTCTGCACGCGCCGAAAGTGCGCCACGGCCGCGCTCGAGTGCGCCGAGCGCGTCGTCGCGTTGTCCCAACACCATGTATGAGCGAACCAGCCGCATCCAACCGTCAACATCGTCGCTGTCGGCCTGGAGACGTTCCGCCAGACCCGCGACCATGCCTTCGATCTGTTTCCGGGTTTCGCTGTCGAGCTTTCCGAGCCGAGCGGATGGAGCGTCGGCATCCTCTTCTGGTGCGTTATCTGGGTCGCGTGCTTCGACGGAGCCGCCGCTCACGCGCTTCTGAACCTCTGCGAGCCGCGCGCGGACAGCCTTGCCAAACTGCGTCTCGGCTGACGTGCGCCCCTCCAGCGAGCGAAGACGCCGTGCCGCTTCGTCGAACTTGCCGTCCTGTTCGTCTGCGACGGCGAGCCACAGCTCGGCCGGCAGATAGACCGGATCGATCTCCAGCCCCCGAGCAAGCCGCGCACGCGCGTCGGCGCTGACGATCCCGTTCGCCGCAAACACAGCGGCCTCACCCGCACCGAACAACCGAGCCGACGTCTCGCCGAGAATGCGGCCAGCGTTCTCGTAAGCTTCCTGCGCATCCCGGTAGCGCCCAAGCCGCATGTAGACGGGTGCAATAACATCCCATCCCTGCCCATCCTCCGGCGCCTCTTTAAGACGGGCTTCCACGCGGCGGATCATTTCGGCAACTGGCGTGCCGCGCTGATCGGCGGAACGCGCACCATGCGGATGATCTGGCACATCGGGCGACCCGACGGTGAGATAGACCCCGAGGGAAAAGAGCGGCACAAACACCGCCATGGCCATCACGCTGCGCGCGGCGGCTTTACGCGACCCACCTGGCCCATCAACCGCTTCAGCTTCGGCTGGTCTGGGTTCACGCGCCCCGGCTCGCACCTCGGCGTCGGCGGCCAAGAGCCGGCGGGCAAGCTCCGCGCGCAATGCTTCTGCCTCGCCGCGAGACAAACGCCCGGCCGCGATATCGCGGTCTACGTCGGCTATCTGGCGGCGCAACGCTTCGACCTGGTCAGCGCTACGATCGTGATCATCCGTTGCCGTACCCCCGGCCATGAGCGGGCGCGCGACAACGATGATTACCACCGCCGTCATTACGGAAATGAGGAACCAGAAAACCATGTGTCCGGTGGTCGGCCTGCGATCAATTCCTGCGCCGACGCGTATTGCAGAACCATCCGTTCTGCACCGATCCCCGCTAGCGCTGAATTCTCATACGCATATGCGTGCGCAGTGGCTTTCCGACTAGACCTTCGACCACGTTCCGTCCGGATTACGACACGCGCTGCCCTTCATCGTTTCGGGACGACCGTCGATGTATACCGTATGCGTGAAGTCCCGGCAGTCACGTCTCCCGCCCACCTTGTAGGGTGAGCTCGGGACAACCGTGCCATACCGGCCGCTGTCCGGATTTCGCCACGGGGTCGCCACGCCAGACTGGCCGCGTTCAAGGGCCGCATACTCGGCCTCAGCGGCGGCCCGCCGGTCAGCATCGTCGAGCTGCCGGCCAATATCGCTGCCCACGATCCCGCCGATCACCGCGCCAAGTGCCGTACCCACCACGCGGCCCGAGCCTTTGCCGAACTGATTACCGATTACACCGCCAGCGACCGCGCCGACTGCGAGACCCGCATCGGATTTCGTCAGCGTTCCATTGGGGCCACTGCATCCGGCAAATGCCACGGAGCAACAAAGGGCGACAATCGCGCTGAAGGTCTTCATCTCGTATCCTCCGGTCGGACAATCCGACACATCTAGCGGCGCTCCTGCGCCGAGATTCGGGCGGAAATCCGGTGAGATGAGGGTGATTGAAGGCGGTTCAGACGGCCCGTGGAAGTCTTAGTTCGGCGCGGAGACCGCCTAGGTCCGAGGCGTCGAGGACAAAGGTGCCGCCGTAGAGTTCGACCACGTCGCGCACAATCGACAAGCCCAGACCAGAACCCGGCGTACTCTCATCGAGCCGGAGCCCGCGCTGCATTGCAACTTTACGCTGATCTTCGGTGAGGCCCGGGCCATCATCGTCGATGGTGATCCGCAGCATCTCACCGTCAGTTGCCTCGCCGGCAAGCACCACACGCTCCCCCGCCCACTTGCACGCGTTGTCCAAAAGATTCCCGAGCACCTCCTCCAGATCCTGTTTTTCGCCCCGAAACCGCAGGCTGTCCGACACCTCGATGCCGATCACGACACCTTTATCGTCGTAGATGCGGGTGAGGGCCCGTTGTAAGGCCGCGGCCGTCGGCTTCACGTCCGTCACATCACTGATCACGCCACTGCGCGCGACCATGCGCGCGCGATCCAGATACAGATCGATTTGCTGGCGCATGATGTCGGCCTGCTCGACGATCTTCGGCGCCGCGTTATCCGATCCCGAGCGCGCCTCGTTGGTGACCACGGCAAGGGGTGTTTTGAGAGCGTGGGCAAGATTGCCGACGTGCGTGCGTGCCCGTTCGACGATTTCCCGGTTTGATGTGATCAGCTTATTGATCTCCTCCTGCAGCGGCTGGATTTCAATTGGCATATCGCCTTCGAGCCGCTCGGCATCGCCGCGTCTGATATTCGCGAGACCACGCTCGATCCAACGAAGCGGGCGCAGGCCGAAAAGCACCTGGAAGAAAATTGCGGCAATGAGTGCGGCCGCGAGTAGAGCGAACGTCAGAGCAACCGTCGCGGCGAAGTCCGAGACCACCGAGTCCACTTCCTGAAGGCTGCCGGTCACCGCAAACAAATATCGCGGTGTGTTGTCGGCAGCGGGCGGAGGAAAAACCTGCGCGATGACCCGCAATGGTTTGCCCGAGGGCCCATCCATCCGCATGAACCGAAACTGCTGATCCGGGATCTTCAGCGCGCGGTCAAAGGGGATTTCCAACAACTGATCGGTAAGCGACTCGGAGACAAATGGCGCCGCGCGGCGCCCCCCAACCGGCGTAATCTGCCAATACCAACCCGTGCCCGGAAACTGGAACAGCTCATCCCCAAATTGCGCCGGCTTCACGATATCGCCGCTGTCCGAGACACTTGAGGAGATGAGGAGCGGCAGCAGATTGGCAAGGCGGATATCGAAGTCGCGCTCCGCCTGCGCTCGAAAAAGCGACGTCAGTACGAGCCCCGCGAGCGGAAGAGCGAGGATCGCCCAGACGGCCGCCGACAGGAATAGCCTGAGCGCGAGTGAATTAAGCTTCATCCCCGCCATCGGACAGGCAGTAGCCGAGCCCACGCACGGTGCGGATCATCTCTCCCGGAATTTTCTTCCGCAACCGACCGACGAACACCTCGATCGTGTTTGAGTCGCGATCAAAGTCCTGGTCGTACATGTGTTCGACGAGTTCGGTGCGCGAAACGACGCGGCCCTCGTGATGCATCAAGTAGGAGAGCAGCCGATACTCATGCGACGTGAGCTTCACCGGCGACCCATCGACAGTTAGGCGCGCCATTTTCGTATCGAGCCGGATCGGGCCGCATTCGATCTCGTTCTTCGCGTGGCCGGTCGCCCGTCGCAGAAGAGCCCGCACGCGCGCGAGAACCTCTTCCATGTGAAACGGTTTCGAGACGTAATCGTCAGCACCCGCATCCATACCGAGGACTTTGTCATTCCAGCGGTCGCGGGCGGTGAGAATGAGCACGGGCATGCCTCGTTCGGCCCGGCGCCAACGCTCGAGAACGCTGAGGCCATCCAGTTCAGGCAAGCCGAGATCGAGGATCACCGCATCATACGGCTCAGTGTCTCCGAGGTGATGCCCCTCTTCGCCATCAAAGGCCGTGTCGACAGCATAGCCGGCATCGCCGAGCGCTTCGGCAAGCTGGCGGTTGAGATCCGGATCATCTTCGACAACGAGCAGTCGCACGCTTCGTCTCGCCTGTTTGCCGCTGGCATTGAGGATGCCCCTATAGCGCGAAGGCCCATCCGGCGCCAACGCTCACCCACCATCGGATATAATGGCTCCCTCTCGCGCGTCGACTGCCAGGGTGCGGACTTCACCGTCCGATCGCACGACAGTGATGCGATAGAGCCAGCGCGTACCGTCGCGGCAGAGCTGTACGCGAAGCGGGCGCCCGGCGCGTTGCACATCCAAGCGTGAACGAATGTCTTCGACCGGGGTTAGTCTCTCGGCGCGCACGATCGGGCCTGCTGTGGACCAATCGGCCTCACAAACAAGCTCGCCGGCGATCGACGCCCGCTCATTGGCGGACACACCCGCGAGGGCGAGCACCATGAGAGCAATGCGCGCGGCATACCGCGCAGCAGTGCGTTTATGCAGGCCCCGGGTCAGCATGTTGAGTTGAATATGCGTCAGCGGCTGAACCATGCGTGAACAGCTCATGACCATGATGCGTCACAGCTTCACCTGCACGAGCTTCTGCGAAAGCGCAGTCGTGGCACGCAGACGCCCGAATATCGCGAGCGCGGTGCCGACAACCCCGCCAACCGCCTGGATGAGCGTCGCAACCGCATCCCCGAACTGCTCAACCATCGCGGAGGTTATATCGAGACCGAGCAGAGGCGCCACGATCGGAAGTACAGTAGCGAGGGCCGTGATAAACGTGCCCCAGAGGGTAAGCGACTCGGCCCACCATTTCTTGTTTTTCTCCATAAGCGTCGGCTCCTTTACGGGTGAAACATTATCGACGGGGCCAGGCGCAGACGCATGATTTGCACGCTCAAGCCCCTGAGCAATCGTTGCATCGAGCCGCCGCATCCAGCCGCGACCGAAATGGATAAAGTGCTTTAGCGAACGATAGAAACGCCGCCGATCTTCGCCGATCGCGCTTACGATCTTGGCTGGCACATGCGCTGCGATCGCCGCCCGTGTGATCGGGCCGATCTCGCCGTCATCGTCGACCGCGACAGCGCGCTGAAGCATTTTGATGGCGCGGCGCGGCCCGTGCTGGACGGCTGCATCGAAGACCATCAGGTCAACGCCCGCAGGCAGACGATGCGCCGAGATCGGCACCCAGAACTGGGTGCGATAGATCGTGCGCACCTGCCCCGGGTCGAGCGCCTTCACGCCGGAAATGAGTGTCGACCGTCGCCAGTCGCGCAAGCGGCTACCCAGGTGGTCCGCGAGCAGACCGATCGTCACGCCGCGAAACGTTGGTCCACCTGGATCTGCCGCATGGTCTGAATATCCTCCCTCAAACCTGAGCACATGTTCGAGGGCATGCTCGAACGCTTCGTCGAGGGGCGGCGTCTTCCGCACGTTCGCAGGCCTCGGCCACCGGTATGCTACGACCCGCGCCTTGGCATAGCGACGCTCGTTGACCGCATTCGCTTGATTGCCGCCAAGCAGAACGACATGCGTTGCGGTTTCACGGAGAAAAAAGCCGACGTGACCGAGAGCTGGATTTGTCGTTCGCGACAGCACAACAATGCAGCCACGGCGCGGGCGTTTCAGACGCTGCCCCCAACGCGCATATGACCGCGCCATCAGCGACCGCGAACTCGCAATGCCACTTCGCTCCAGCATCGCGCCGGCAAACGCAGCGCACCACGCCACCTCATCACGCTTGATCCCCGCGTGGCCGACCGCAGCGTAATAAGCGACGATCTTGGCGTTGTGCGCTGCGCCCGGTCGCTCAGTGGTGCCGCGTTCACGCAGCGCCCGTTGCATCCAGGGCGGCGTCCGCTCCGAAGTGGTCAAGGGATTATACTCCCGAATGTTGGAAACAAGCGGCTTGAGCGCCGCAGACGTCACACGGGGGCAGCCAACGAGCTGCACCCGCACCGCGCAGGAATCAGATCGTGATCGTGGCGTAAGCGCCCGGGCCGAGGGTCGCGCTCGTTTGTGCAACAGCAATCGCCGTCACATCCGATGGCGCGATCCCATCTGCTGCGCGCATCGCCGCGGTGTAGAGAAATTCCGGCCCGCTCGCGTGCGCGACCCGCCGCACATCCGGGCCCACGCGCACTTCGATGCGGTAAGCCTCTGCCTCTTCACCGAGCGGCACATCAACAGCCGCCCAAGTGTCTCCGCCGACACGCGTCTGGCGGATCCAGCGCACGGCAACATCATCCGTGACCTTTTCTTTCCGCAGATGCACCGGCGCACGCGGCCGCAAGTCCATTCCCCGGTAGTTGAAGACATCCTGCGCCCAACTGAAATGGTCGTACCCGCGCTGTGCCGGCCCCCAGTGCCAGGTGAGCGGTCGGTCCAAGGCATCGAGCGTCAATCCAAGCGGGCGAACCGTGTCATCCAGCAGGACGAACAAGGCCCCCTCCGGAATTGGCCGATCCGCAAGATGCTCCGTGCCGCCTTGGCCGCGAAGCATGCGACCGAGCGCATATTCACCACTTCCGATCAACTCCGCATCCATGAATTGGATGATCTCAAACTCGCCGCCGCCGTGATCGATCGCCGCGAGATTTTCTCCCTCGAGGACGGCTTCCATCGACCGCCCGGCGAGCGCTCCGCTTTCCAGCGTCACCGTAAGCCGCATGCCTCTGTCGAACCGCCATGTAGGACGACCGCCTGCTGCCGCGCCCGTCCGCCCGATGGTCGAGGGACGTGTAATCGTCTCAACGAGTGTACGACTGTCAGCGCCGTCCGAGCGCATCAGCATGACCGCGCCCGGCCACGGATTTGCCGACGTTGCAAACCATCCACCCCCGTCGCTACCGGGAAGGCCGATCGCACGAGGCAGATCGAGAAAGACGCCACGCACCGGGCCGACCGTCGGAATGTCCGGCTCGTCCTGCTCATCGGCGATCGATACCTGCGCCGGTGTTGTCGGAAGTACCGTGCGCGCTTCGATCTCCCGCGCTGCACCATCGGTCACGCCGGTGATGCGGAACGGTTGCGGTAAACCACCGACCGGAACGGAGAGCAGATCGCCCGGCTCCAGCGCTAGCGCACTCGGCGGGAGCGAAAATGACGCGCGCGTGCGCGCAGCCCAGGTCTCGTGCAACCACCGCTCCGCGATCCCGCGCGCCTCGGCGACGCCGAGCACGATTGGAAGCTCGGCGCTCGAGACCCGACGGCTCACGGTATCGAGCTGGCGCGACTCGACGGCCGCACGTGCGTAATCCGCATTGCCGTCGACGAAACTGAGTTTGACCGCCGAGGGGAGCGTACCTTCTTCGTCCCGCGTCAGCTGGATCACCGGTGCATCGGCACTGTCGCCGGCAACACAGGTCTCCGGCACGACAGCGCGAAGGATTTCTCCTTCACCCCGGTGGGCAAAGCGGATCGACGCCCCGCTTTCGACAGCGTCAAATGAGAACGCGAGTTCGAGCGGCTGAAGCGCCTGTCGCGCCGACATTAGGCGATCGATCACCAGCCCATGGAGAACGCCTTCGAGCCGGCGGGTATCGTACGCATCGAAGCCGTACAGTTCGCATAGCGCCGCGACGAGCCGCGCCAGATCAAGCCCGCCCAGCCGCCCGGTCAACCAATGGCCGGTCTCCCAATTTGCACCATCCGACCAGATCGACCGTGCGGCGGGAAAGACCGGATGCGGCCGCGCATCCCACGTGTAGAGATACATGCGCTCGACATCGACCATCCGCCCACCGTAGAGCGGCGAGACAGGATTATTCTCTTCCTGAAACCCCGGCGAAGTTTCGTCATAGAAACCCAGCAGCGCATCGAGGTAACGCCGCTGCATGAGGTCATCCCTCTGCCGGGATGAAAAATAAGGTACGGAAGATTCGATGCTTTTGGGGTCAATGAAAACGTTCGGCTGATTGGCGCCCTTATCGACCGCCGGACAGCCAACTTCGGAAAACCAGATCGGTTTCGACTGTGGCACCCAAGCAGTCGGTTGCCCCACCTCCGTCCCACCGCGACGATTAATGTGCGGCTCGCGCCACCACGACAAGACATCTTTGTAGCGATAAACCCATGGCTTTCCCGCACCATCGGTGATCGGCGTACGCTCCTGCGCAGCCCGTGCCTCCGGCGACGCGTAGTACCAGTCGTACCCCTCACCTCCTCGGATGTTTCCGATGAGGTATTGCGGATCATAAATAGATGGCGCCCCGCTCACGCGGTCGAGGTGCGCATCGCCATCACGCCAGTCGGCCAGCGGCCAGTAGCAATCGATTGCAACAGCATCGACATCCGCGCTCGCCCAAAGCGGGTCTAGATGGAAGGTGACATCGCCCGTTCCATCACCCGGCTGATGCCCGAAATATTCGCTCCAGTCGGCGGCGTAGCTGACCTTGGTCTGCGGACCAAGCACGGCTTTCACGTCGCGCGCCAGTGTCACCAACGCGTCGACGAACGGATAATTCTCCGTTTCGTCCCGCAACCACGTGAGGCCGCGTAATTCCGAACCGATCAGAAAGGCATCGATACCGCCAGCAGCCTTCGCAAGATGCGCGTAATGCAGCACCATCCGCCGCCAGGACCATTCCGCAGGTCCGGTATAGCGCACCTGCGTACCCACTATCTGGAAGTCCGAAATCGCTGCACTGCCGACGAACCGGTCCACATCCACGCCCACCGCCGGCGTCCCGTCAGGCGAGCCGTCACGCCCGGGCGCCGGCGCAACTGTAATGCGTCCCCGCCACGGATACGCGGCCTGCGAGCCGTTGCCGTAGGGGTCGGGGCGCGAGTTCCCGGCCGGGATATCCATCAGCAGAAACGGATAGAAAGTCGCCTTCACGCCACGTGCGTTGAGGTCTTGCAGCGCCGCAACGACCGAGCGGTCCGCAGGCGTACCACCATACGCTGGCCGTCCTTCGGTGCGGGAAACCTCATAAGCCTCGGCACGCGAAATACCTTGGACCGACCACGCGTGTGGCACGGTCTCCTTGTCACGCCGATCAACGCCGGGCCGCACATCGCATGCGCCGACGCGCAGGTCCGTCCCGAACCAGCTCACGACAAGACCGGCATTCTTCAGGTTCGGCGCCGTCGCCTGAAGCTGATCGAGCGAAACCTGCCAATCGGTCCCGCCGAGTTGCGTATGCGTGTTGGCGGGAAAACTCTCGCTTTTGTTCGCCCGGCGGATAATCTCCGCAGTGTCATAGGCAAACTCACCGGCACCCGGAATGATCGTGACGGCGTGCACCCGGTCCTCGAGCCCGTCAAGCGCGCGAAACACTTCGAAGGAGAGCTGCGGCACGCGGTTGCCAAATCGCGAGAGCGGCATCCGCTCGACTACGATATAGGCAATGCCCGCATAGGCGGGCGTGCGATCCACCCCCTCATGCCCAACGATCAGTGCATCGGGCGTTTGCGTTTCTGTCCCCGTGTACAGCCGGAAAACGTACTGCGAGAAATCGATCTCCTGACCATCCGCCCAAACCCGCCCGATACGTGTGATCGGCCCTTCGCACAGCGCAATCGCGAACGAGGCGAAATACCTGTAGTCCCGCCGCGTTGCGCCGCCCGACGACTGACTGGATGATTTCCCTCCCGACGCATCCCCCGTCTGGGACGTAACCACCTGCTCCTCGAACGGCGGCCCCCAGATGATCTGACCGCCGAGCCGGGCGCGCCCAAAAAGACGGGGCACCGGCCCGCCCTCACCGGACGTGAGCAAATGCAGATCCGAGAGGCGTGGTCCCTCCACGACGCGATCCTGACCGCTTGGCGAAAACAACGCCTGATCAATCGCACGACCGGCAATGGCGCCCGCCGCACGCCCAATCGCTGCGCCAGAAAGTGTCGCGCCGAACACGCCGACACTCGGCAGGAAACTGCCTCCGAGTGCCGCGCCGGCCGTGCTGAGTGCGAGGGTCGCCATGTCGTTTGTCAGCTCCCGCGCTGAGGGAAAGAAAAGATACCGCAGACACGCCGTCGCCACCAGGGCGTCAACGGAACCTCGACCACGCCAAGATGCTCTTGCGCGTGGATGAAAAACCCCGGACGTGTTGCGATGCCGACATGCTTGGCGACAGCACCTGCACGCATGCGAAATATGAGGATGTCACCGGTGTGCGGGGCGGCAGGAGCGGCGGCCCGGCGCTCGTCGCCCGCCACACGATCAATGCCTGCCGCGCGCCCTTCGCCCATGACCAAGTGTCGTCGCGCGGCATCGAGCAGGCTGTCACGCGGAGAAAATTCACCCCAGTCTGGCGAATAAGGCTCCGGCACTTCCGGCTCCGCACCCATGACTTCGCGCCAGATGCCACGCACAAGGCCAAGACAGTCACACCCTGCCAATCGGCAGCTCGCCTGGTGGTGATAGGGCGTGCCAAGCCATGCGCGCGCCGCCGTTGCGACGCGCGTCCCAATGTCCTCGTACATCCTGTCAGCTTCCTGAGAGCGGGTAGGCGGTCACGTAGTCGGCGCTCGGAAGATGCGGAAAACCGCGAAACCGTGCGGCGTTAGAAAATTTCTCTCCGCAGGTGCCGAACGACTTGTCACACCCGACCGTGAGGTCGACGAGGTCCGCGGTTTGTGGCGACCGACGGAACGGCACCCAAGGCTCGATCATATGTATGCCGCCACTAACGCGGTGCGTGCGGATCGCACCGCGGAAGCCCGCGAGCGAGCCGTCAACGAATGCAACGATGCCATGCGCAAACCATGATGCGGCGACCGTCGCATTATCGTCCAGTTCGACGCCGATCGCCCCGCCCGGAATAATGTCCGTAACGCGACCACGCATGACATGGCCGCTGCCCGAGAGATCTACGCCGCACCGAGCATCGCCGAGACGCGCATCGCACTGTCGCTGATACGTCCGACCCTGCGGCTGATTGAGGCCATGCGACAGCCCGCGAAGCTCCGCACTAAATCCCGCGTCTGAAAGCGTGACCTCGCCAAGCCGGGCAGTGCGAACCTGCACCCGCGAACCGACATCGTTCCAGTTCACACGGTACAGATCGACGACGGCTTCATCGTAGTCGCCATTCGCGAGGTCGGCGTCCGATATCCGCTCGCTCTGCAGCGCACCCTCGATCACCGTGTTGTCGACATTCAAGCCGACCGCGGTCCGGGCGTCCTGCGCGACGAAGCCCGACGTCGCCTCATACGTAACCCCGTCGAACGTGAGCGCCCGGTCGTGATCGGTAAAACCCATGACGGTGCCGTCCCGCCGGGTAATGCGCCAGCACCAGCACAACGTCGTCACACCACCTCCGAGGTGCGCACTCAGAGCTGCGGGGATGAGCTTCATACGCGGATCTCGACGACCGGGATGGAGGGAATTGCACCGTGCGTCACGCACTCCAACGTGAGTTCGAGGCGGTCTGACGCGAATCTGACCGGTACGTCGAAATCGAACCCAGCCGTGACGATGACATCAGGCGCCGGCGCCACACTTAGCGTCACCACGCCCGTTCCGGCATCCACCGAAAATGCGTCCGGTTCCGTCGTCTCGATGCCGTCCAGCGCGATCCTGACGGACCCATCGATCGGCTTGGTGATCTCTCGAACATGGGGAGCAAAATCTCGCCCGTATTGCTTTACGAGCTGAAATTCCGTGCGCACGCCGTCGCCGACGCCGATCGTCTGATCAAGCGGAGAAATCGACCGACCTGGGGCCTGTGACCGCCAGTCCGCGTGATCTCTCCAGCGAAAACCATGCAGTGATCCGCGCCGTTCTTCGAAGAAGGCAATGATTTCGTGCAGGTCATCAACCGTGCGTACGCCATAACCCGCGTTGTAGGTCCTGCGACTGTCCGCCCACCGCGCATTACGCTCCTCATGCCCTGAACCAAGCGTGACGATCTGCGTTCGTCGCTCCGGCCCACCGCTCGCCCCCCGCGAAAGCGCCGTTGGAAATCTGATCTCGTGAAAATTGCTCACCTTCAAGCCTCACAGGTTCCGTTCGCCGCGCGCAATCACACGTGAGAGCAACGCCCCGACCTGCGCTTCAGAGCTTTTAAAACTCTCCGCGTCAGGCGTGCTGACATTGAAGGTCACAGCAACCGAACGCCCACCGCCGCGCACACCGAGACGACCGTCAGCCCCACGCGCCAGTGGCAGGATCGCCTCGGCGCCCGCTTCACCCATCACGCCAAGTTGTCCGCTCCCAAAGCTGAAGGCGGTGGGCGCCGTGACCACGCCACCCGATGCGAAAGGCACCGGCATTTGTCGAC
>JBCBJG010000005.1:0-30789 GCA_038523655.1 Pseudomonadota bacterium
CGGTCTGATACGCGCTGATTGCCCCGATCGGCCGCAAAAAGGAACTGCAAGAGATCGTTGCTGCCGACGGAGATAAAATCGGTCTCCGGCAGCAGGGCATCGAGCTGCCAGAGCAGTGCCGGCACCTCGATCATCGCGCCGATATCGAGGCGTTCGGGAAGCGGATGGCCCTGTGCGGTGTGGAGCGTGCATTCATGATCGAGGATCGCGCGCGCCTCGCGGTACTCCGCGACGTCGGAGATCATCGGCAGCATGACGCGCAGCGGCCGCCCGTTGGCCGCACGCAGTAGCGCTCGAAACTGCGTGCGCAAAAGCACCGGCCGGTCGAGCGCAATGCGGATCGAGCGCCAGCCGATGGCCGGGTTGGGCTCGTCGGCGTGGCGCAGGTAGGGCAGCAGCTTGTCGCCGCCGATATCGAGTGCTCGGAAGGTGACGGGGCGCCCACCCGCGGCAGCGAAAATCTGGCGATAAATCTCCGTTTGCCGTTCGCGCCGCGGAAATGACGAGGACACCATGAACTCGAGCTCGGTGCGGAAAAGCCCGATCCCGTCCGCACCCGACTGGTCGAGATGCGGCAGGTCCATCAGCAGGCCGGCGTTGATCCCGAGCGTGATGCGGGCACCGTCGCGGGTCGTGGCAGAGACGTCGCGATAGGCGCGATACTGTTCCTGGCGGCGGGCGCGGAAGCGGACCTTGTCGGAGAACGCTTCGACGAGTTCCGGCGTCGGGCGCAGGTGCACTTCGCCGGTGTCGCCGTCGATCATGATTTCATCGCCGGCTTCCGCCAGATCGACGACACCGCGGGCCTGACCGATCGCGGTGATGCCGAGGGCGCGGGCGACGACGGCCACGTGCGCGTTCGCACCGCCCTCCTCGATGATCAGCCCGCGCAGGCGCGAACGGTCATAGTCGAGCAGTTCTGCCGGCCCCATGGAGCGGGCGACGACGATGCCGTCCATCGGCAGGTCGATCGACGCTGCGGTCTCGTCTTCACCGACCAAGGTGCGCAGGAGCCGGTCCGACAGATCATCGACGTCGCGGAAGCGCTCACGCCAGTATGCGCTGCCGGTGCGGAGCATCCGGGCGCGCTGGTCGTTCCGGACACGCTCGACAGCGGCTTCGGCAGTCAGCCCACCGCGAATGGCATCGCCCATCCGGTCCAGCCACCCGCGATCGTGCGCGAACATGCGGTAAGTCTCGAGAATTTCCCGATGCTCGCCGGCGCGCGAGATTTCGCGTCGCTCGAGCATGGCGTCGATCCCATCGCGCAGCTGGGTGACGGCTCGCTCGAGGCGATCGCGTTCCACGGCCGGGGTGTCGGCGATGAGTTTGCGAATAACCACGCGCGGCCGGTGCTGGACCACATGACCGAGTGCGATCCCGTCAACGAGGGTCACGCCGTCGATCACGGCGCTGCGGCTGCGGCCTCCGCTTTCGGGATCGTCGGCATCGAGCAGCAGGTCATGGGTGACGAGCAGCTCGGCGAGGACCATCGCGGTCGTCTGCAGCGCCTCGGCCTCGTCGTCGGAATAGCTGCGGCGGGTTTCGTTCTGGATCGTGAGCACACCAAGCACGCGGCCGCCGCGCAGGATCGGCGTGCCGAGGAACGATTGGAAACTCTCCTCGCCGGTCTCCGGTCGATATGAAAACGATGGATGTTTTTGCGCGTCGGCGAGCGCGACCGGCCGTGCGGTCTCGGCGACGAGCCCGACGAGGCCTTCGCCACGGACCATGTGGGTGTTGCCGACGGCCGACGCGTTCAGGCCTTCGGTGGCGACGAGCGTGTAGCTGTCATCCCGGCGCCGGACATAAAGCGATGAGACTTCCGCCACCATGATCCGGGCGATCTGGCGGACGATGCGATCAAGGCGCGTTTGCGGATCGCTCGGCTCCGCCATGATCTGGCGCAGCGTGCGGATCAGCAGTCTCGGTCCGGCATCGCCCGGATGCATCGCAGTGGTCTCCTCGTTTTTCGCGCGGCGGATCGGGCCGCCCGCGCCCCTGTGGCCTCGTCCGGGCCGAACTGGCGGCGCGTTGAGGGTCAATTCCTGTCTTTGCCCGGTTCGGCTTTGAACGCGTCCGGCCCGCCTGGCTCTTGATCGGGCTAGGTCCGGCCAAACTCTGTTTTTTCTCAGGCGCGGCACCTAGCCGGTGAGTGTGACAATCCTTCCCTCACCGCACATCGGTGGTGTCGTTTCTGCCCTGCGTTCATTGCGAGGCACGCCGGGTTGCGCCGAACGTCTCAGCGCCTGTGGTGTTAGCCGGACTGGGCCTGCGGCTCCACCGGCGCCGTGGATATACATGTTTGCGTCTCGCGCCGCGCCGGGTGTCCCGCCGCACCTGGCGCCCCGGTGTTGCGGTGTCAGGTGCTGCGGTGCCAGGTCAGATCCGGGTCTGCTCGAGGCCCACGCAGGCCTCGCCCATGCCCGTTCAGGCCTGCTCCAGACCGTAAAGCGCATGCAGGGTCCGTACCGCCAGTTCGGTATACGCCGAATCGATCAAGACGCTGATCTTGATCTCCGAGGTGGAGATCGCTTCCAGGTTGATGCCTTTGTCCGCAAGCGCCTTGAACATGCTCGCGGCGACGCCTGCATGACTGCGCATGCCGATGCCGATAACCGACACCTTCACGACGTCGGTTGCGCCGCGCACGTCCTGATACTGGATGTCGTCCCGGTTCTTTGCGATTTCGGCGAGCGTGCGTTCCAGATCGCCGCTCGGAACCGTGAACGTCATGTCGGTCGACTCTCCGTCGTCGGAGACGCTCTGGACGATCATGTCCACGTTGATGCTGGCCTGCGCCAATGGTCCGAAGATCCGCGCTGCAACGCCCGGATTGTCAGCCACTTTGACGAGCGTGACCTTTGCTTCGTCGCGCGCGAAGGTGATGCCGGTTACGATTTGTTTTTCCACGATCTCATCCTCGTCGCAGACCAGAGTGCCGATGCCGTCGTCGAAATCGGCTCGAGCGGGTGGAACGCCGTCGGGCGGATCGAAGCTCGAGCGAACCAGCAGGCGGACCCCCCGCAGCATGGCGAGTTCGACCGAGCGGGTTTGAAGCACCTTGGCGCCGAGCGAGGCCATTTCGAGCATCTCTTCGTAAGAGACGCGGTCCATCCGGCGGGCTTGCGGTACGATGCGCGGGTCGGTCGTATAAACCCCGTCGACGTCCGTGTAGATATCGCATCGGTCGGCGTCGACGGCAGCTGCGATCGCGACGGCGCTGGTGTCGCTCCCGCCGCGCCCAAGCGTGGTGATGCGGTTGTCGGGACTAAGCCCCTGGAAGCCGGCGATCACGGCGACCTGGCCATCGGTCATCCGGCGCTTCAGTTCGGCGCCGTCGATATCGGCGATCCGGGCGCTGCCATGCGCGTCCGTCGTCTGGATCGGGATCTGCCACCCCTGCCAGGAGCGCGCCGACACACCCATCGACTGGAGGACAATCGCCAGCAGCCCCGAGGTTACCTGCTCGCCCGAGGAAACCACCGCGTCGTATTCGCGGGCGTCATGCAGGCTCGCGGCCTCGCGGGTGAACCCGACAAGTGTGTTGGTCTGACCGGCCATCGCGGAGACGATCACGGCGCAGTGATTGCCGGCGTCGACTTCGCGCTTCACGTGCGCGGCGACATTGCGGATGCGGTCGAGGTCAGCGACCGACGTACCGCCGAATTTCATCACCACGACGGCCATGGCCGTGCGCCCTTTTCGGGTGTCGGGAAACCATCGGGTTTCAGGATGGGGAAGGCAGCACGCTAAGCGTGCCGACCGGACGTCGCGGTGATAGCGGGACGGTCCGATTGCCGCAACTCGCTTGACTTTGGCCGCCACGCAGACACCTACGCGCTATGACCGATGCAACGACCCTCCCCCGCGACATGCCGCTCGACCCGGCGCACACCAACCTCGATCCAGAGGAGGTGGCGCGGTTTTCGAGCTGGGCCGACGACTGGTGGGATGCGTCGGGCAAGTTCAAGCCGCTCCACGCGATCGGGCCCGCGCGGCTCCAGTTCATCAAAGATAATGTCTGTGCGGTGAAGCAGCGCGATCCGTCGTCCGCGCAGCCCTACGAAGGGCTGACATTCCTGGATATCGGCTGTGGTGGTGGGCTGGTGTGCGAGCCGGTCACGCGGCTCGGTGGCAAGGTGACCGGCATCGATCCCGCCGGCAGTGGAATTGAGGCAGCGCGGGTACATGCGGCGCGCGAGGGCCTCGAGATCGACTACCGCGCCGTGCAGGCCGAGAGCCTCGCGGAAGCGGGTGAGACGTTCGACGTGGTGCTGGCCCTGGAGGTGATCGAGCACGTGCCCGACCCGGCGGCCTTTGTTGCCACGTGCGCCTCGCTGGTTGCACCCGGTGGGGTGCTGATCATGTCGACGATCAACCGGACGATCAAAGCCTACGCGCTCGCCATCGTCGGCGCCGAGTATGTGTTGCGCTGGCTGCCGAAGGGTACGCATCAGTGGGAAAAGTTCGTCAAACCCACCGAGATGCAGCGCGATATCGAGGCGAACGCGCTGCATGTCCGCGATACGCGCGGCATGGTCTACAATCCGCTGCGGGATGTCTGGTCGCTCTCCGAAGATACGGACGTGAACTATCTGATGGGCGCCGCTAAGCCGGCGTAGCCGGCGATAACGTGGTTGCCCCGGACACACTGGCTGGCGAGACGGGTGCGCTGGCCCTTGGGAGCCTAGCAGGCGAGCGACACGGATTTCGCTAAGCTGCGCGACGGTCGCTCGATCTGAAGCCGCATGGTGCCTTCGAGCACCCGCCGATCAGCCCCAATCGGGATGCCTGCAACCGCAATTTCGTGGCGGATCGGCCCCGTCGCGGGAAACCCGTCCACCGCAACCATAAGGCGATCATGGTCGTGTGGTGAGAGTGTTACCCGGGCCAGGCGGTGTTCCGGATAATGAGACGGCACGAGGCGCGCGACCTTTTCGAGACGCTTGGCGAGGCGTTCGAGGTCGATCGGCGCGCGGGGCCGGTATCCAGCTGGTTCAGGCATGTCTCGTATATAGCCCGCGCCGAACAAAATGTGAACATTTGAGCGAGGATCGTGCGTCCGTGCCGCATCGCATCCACAGGTACGCGCGGCTGGCGACGGTCGGGTGTGCTTCGCCGTACACGTTCGCCGACGGGCTCGCCGTGGCGCAATGGTCTGCGCTAGGTGCGCGCGCTAGCAACAGCCGATCATAACTAGACGCGGTTGTCCGTGACGCGCCATGAACGATTGCCGCGCAAACGATGCGCCATGCGTGGTCGAGCTTTTTTCCTCCCTCACGCGTATGGTTGAGAAGCGAGAGAACGATGCTGCCGACCTTGCCCCGAACCTCGCCCCGAACCTCGCCCGAAGTTTTGCCTCGACATTCGCTTGCGCAGTTGGCCGGAAGTCCGCTGTGAACGCTGGCGATCGTCGGCGCACTCCGGCCCTGATGTTCCAGGGCACGGGGTCAGACGTCGGTAAATCCACGCTGGTTGCGGGGCTCTGTCGGGCGTTGACGCAGCGGGGGCTGCGGGTCCGCCCGTTCAAGTCGCAGAACATGTCCAACAACGCGGCCGTGACGGGTGACGGTGGCGAGATCGGTCGCGCGCAGGCGTTGCAGGCGCGGGCATGCGGGATTGCGCCGAGCGTGCACATGAATCCGGTTCTCTTGAAACCCGAAGGCGAACTCGGTGCGCAGGTCGTCGTCCAGGGGCAGCGTCTTCGCCGCTCGCAAGCGCGTGACTTTGCACGCCTCAAGCCTGACCTGATGGCGGCTGCTCTCGAAAGCTATGCGAAGCTCGGTGACGGTGCGGACATCATCCTCATCGAAGGGGCGGGAAGTGCGGCGGAGGTTAATCTGCGCGACGGCGAGATCGCGAACATGGGCTTTGCGGAGGCAACAGGTGTGCCGGTCGTACTTATCGGCGATATCGACCGAGGTGGCGTTATCGCAAATCTCGTCGGCACGCAGATGGTCCTGTCGCAGGATGATCGCGCGCGTGTCGCCGGATACATCATCAACAAGTTCCGCGGAGATGTGTCGCTGTTCGACGACGGGCTGGCGGCGATCACCCGGCAGACCGGGTGGCCGAGTTTCGGTGTGGTGCCGTGGTTCAACGATGCGCATCGCTTGCCGGCAGAAGACTCGGTCGGCATCGCGGACCGCGCGCGGGTGTCATATGCCGCGGCGCCAATCCGGATCGCTGTGCCTCTGTTTCCGAGGATTGCCAACCATGATGACCTCGATCCGCTTGCGGTCGAGCCGGACGTCACGCTCACCCTCATCGAACCCGGATCGCCGCTGCCGGGTGATGCGGACCTGATTATCCTCCCTGGCTCCAAGGCGACCTGCAGCGATCTCGATGTGGTGCGGGCGAACGGCTGGGACATCGATCTCGCCGGCCACCTGCGGCGTGGTGGAGCAGTGCTCGGGCTCTGCGGCGGTTATCAGATGCTCGGTGGATCGATCGATGATCCTGACGGGATCGAAGGGCGCCGTGGGCGGGTCGACGGCCTCGGGCTCCTCGAGGTCGCTACGCGGCTGACCGAGGAGAAAAAGCTCGTCGAGGTGCACGGGCGACATCACGCGAGCAGCGCCGCAGTGCACGGATATGAAATGCATATCGGGGTCACCGAGGGGCCGGCACGTGAACGGCCTTTCGTCGTGCTCGATGATGGTGCCGGCGGCCGGGCGGAGGGCGCGATCAGTGCGGACGGCAAAGTCGCGGGTACGTACGTGCACGGCCTCTTCGCGTCAGATGCGTTCCGGCATGCGTTTCTCTCCAGCCTGCGAGCGCGTGCGGTAAGCGGCGCGGCCTATGAGGCGGGGATCGAGCAGGTGCTGGACGCGCTTGCGGCGCACGTCGAGGCGACCGTTGATGTGGGCGCGCTGCTGTCGCTCGCCAAGGGTCGCGTGACGACTTAGGCGCGGGCTGGGCGCGACAGCGCTAGGAGAGCGCGACGAGAAGTCCGCCGAGCACGCAGACGACGAGGGCAATGATCGTTGCACGATGCATCAGGCGCAGTGCGTCGTCGATATCGCCTGCCGTAAGTGTTCGCCGGCCGTCTGCGTTTAGCCACGCATCGTCGGATGTGTACTCGCGGTAGCTGCGCGGTCCGGCGAGCGCGACATCAAGTGCGCCTGCCATTGCAGCCTCGGGCCAGCCGGCATTCGGTGAGGCGTGGTTTCCGGCATCGCGGAGCATTATTCCGAAGCTGTGTCTCGCAGACCGCGCGGGCTGGACCATCGCCGCTGCGACAAGCGTCATGCCCGCCAGTCGCGCGGGGATGAAATTTGCCACATCATCGAGGCGCGCGGCGGCCCAACCGAAGGTCACATGGCGTTCGGTGCGGTGGCCGATCATGCTGTCGGCGGTGTTCAGCGCCTTGTAGACGAGGATCCCCGGCAGCCCGGCGACCAGATACCAGAACGCCGGCGCGACAACCCCGTCGGCATAATTCTCCGCGCAGGATTCGATCGCGGCGCGCGCGACGCCTGCTTCATCGAGGTTGGCTGTATCGCGCCCGACAATCATCGAGACTGCATGACGGGCAGCCGCCAGCTTCCCCTCGCCAAGCGGCACCGCGACAGCGCGTACGTGATCGTGCAGCGAGCGGGCGGCCAGCAGGATCGCGACGACGATCACGCTGAGGGCAAAGCCGAGAATGCCGCTCCCGGCGAGGAGGATAAGTCCAAGCCCTGCCAGTGCTGTGAGACCCAGCAGAATGGTCAGGGCGATGATGCCGCGAAGACGGTTCACGCGCGCTGCCGTATCCGGTCGATTAAGGGTGCGGTCGAGGCGGTCGATCAGCCGCCCCATCACCACAACGGGATGCGGGATGCGGCGCCACAGCACGTCGGGTTCGCCGAAGATCGCATCGATGGCGAGTGCGATACACAGGATGAGAATGCGGCTGCCGAGAAGGGCGGTAAAGGCGATTTCCGACATGGGCACGCGAGGGCAACCGATAGATGAGACGCGCGGGGAGCGATAAGCATGGGCGGGCGGTTCACGCAATCTGTCCGACCTGCGCGGCTCGCAGTCAGCACGTCCGGTCTTGACCCGGGCACCCGATGGATTGATGGACAGCGCGCCTCACCTGAATTGCGAGCCCATCATGCCAAGCCAGTTTGATGCGACGTCCGCCCTGGTAAATTCCGCCGCGGGCGATGCTGCCCCGGGCAATGCCGCCCAAGACGATGCTGCCCTAGACGATGCGGCCATTGGTGGTGCCACCAAGACGACCGCCGCCAGCGTCGCCGATACGGAAATTCTCGTCTGCGCGACGTGCCGCCCCAACGGCGCGGCTATCGACACACGTCGTCGGCCCGGCGAAGAGCTGATCGATGCCTTGCGGGCCGCGCTGCCCGAAAGTGGACTCGGCGAAACCGTGCGGTTGCGCTCGGTGCGCTGTCTCGGGGTATGCAACCGGCCGTGCACCGTCGCGGTCTCCGCCGCCGACAAATTCACTTACGTGGTCGGCGATCTTGCCGTTGAAACTGACGTCGATGGCTTGCTGGCTTTTGTCGCGCAGTATCGCGCGGCAGGGGACGGGGTGACGGGATGGTTCGAGCGACCTGAGTGCGTTCGTGATCATACGATCGCGCGCGTGCCCAACCTTGGCATGGTGTCGGATACCGTCAGCGACGCCTGACGGCGCGCACGCCGCGCGCCCGGTGCGTCCTACGCGGCGGTGGCGTGCGGTGAAGGCAGATCAGTTGCGCGAGAAGACGTTCCGCCATCCAGGTGCGTCAGGGCGCAAGTCCTTGCGGCGTTTGGGTCGGCGTGGTCGGGCACGTGGCGTGGCGGCTTGCTGCGTCGCATTGGCATCGTATCCGAAGACGCGGGCCATCAGGCCGCGCCCGCTTGTTGCCGCGTTGGGCGTCGGCACTTCCGCGACGAAGGCGTCACTCACAGCAGGTCCGAGCTTGCGCCGTTCAGCGGCATAGCTGCCAGGGAGCGGGACAGGGTCGATGCGGTCGTGGGCGCGCACCATGACTTCACGCCAGATCTGCGCCGGCAGGCCGCTTCCCGTCACGTCGACCATGCTCTGCGCCTGGTCGTTGCCGACCCAGACGGCTGCCGTCAGATGGGCGGTGTAGCCGACGAACCAGGCATCCTTGCTGTCCTGCGTGGTGCCGGTTTTCCCGGCGGAGGGATGTGCCGGGATGGTCGCGCGCCGCCCGGTGCCAGACGTCATGGTTGCCGACATCACATCGTTCATCGCCGCGACGACCCGGGGTGTGATGGTCGGTTTTTCCTCTGGTTCGGGCTGGTGGTAAAGCAGCGGACCATCGACGGTCGTGATCTTGGAGATGACGTGGGGCGTCGAGCGGAACCCGCCGTTCGAGAACGGGACGTACGCACCCGCCAACTCGAGCGGCGTCACTTCGGCCGTGCCGAGGGGGAGCGAGGGCAATGTATGGAGCCGGGAGCGGATGCCGAGGCGCTCGGCCATCGAGACGACCTCGCTGCGGCCGACTTCGAGGTAGATGCGTACCGCGACCGTGTTGATCGAGCGGGCGAGCGCGTCCCGCAGGGTGACTGCACCGACGTGCCGGTTGCCGTAGTTCCGCGGGGTCCAGTTTTTCACGGTGATCGGCTCGTCATAGGCGATCGTGTCGGGGGTGAAGCCTGCTTCGAGCGCGGCGGCGTAGACGAACGGCTTGAACGCCGAGCCCGGCTGGCGTCGGGCTTTTGTGGCGCGGTTGAATTGGCTGTCGGCGTACGACCGCCCGCCCACGAGTGCCTTTATTCCTCCGTTCTGGTCCAGCAGGACGACGGCGGCGGCGCTTGCCTTGCGGGACAGGGCATCGATGCCGAGCCGGTTGCGGACGGTGCGCTGTGCGTGGACCTGGAGGTCGCGGTCGATGGTGGTGTGCACGACCAGATCGCCGCTCGGATTGTCGAGCTTTGAGGCCAGTTCCTCGTAGATGAAATCGATCGCGTAGTTCGCGTCACGCATGCGTTTGCGTGGGCGGCTGGTCACGAAATGGATCGGCGTGCGCATCACGGCGCGGGCGCGTGCGGGCGTCAACGCGCCGGTCGCGATCATGTTTGCGAGGACAACGCGCGCGCGCCGCAACGTTCGCGCCGGATCGCGCTGGGGAGAAAAACGTGACGGCGCCTTCAGGAGCCCTGCGAGCACGGCGGATTCACCGATGGTGAGCGCGTGTGTCGGCTTGCCGAAATACCGTTTGGACGCCGCCTCGATGCCATGCGCGCCGGCGCCGAAGTAGACGCGGTTCAGATACAGCTCGAGGATCTGACGCTTTGTCAGCCGCGACTCCAGCCAGAACGCGAGGATCAGTTCCTGGATTTTCCGGCTGATCGTGCGGTTCGGTTTGAGGAAGACGTTCTTGGCGAGTTGCTGCGTGATGGTCGAGCCACCCTGGACATATCTGCCAGCGCGAATGTTGCGGTACATCGCGCGGGCGAGACCGATCACGTCGACGCCGATGTGGCGGTTGAAACGGCGATCTTCGGTGGCGAGCACGGCAGAGACCAGATGGTCCGGGACCTCGTCGAGCGTCACGAAGGTATGCAGTTCCCCCCGGCGGGCGATCGTGCGGCCACGCGCATCGACGATGTGCACGCTGTTCGATTGGCGCCGCAGTTCGGCGAGCGTCGGGGTTGGCAGATGAAGCGCATGCCAGGTGACGATGCTCACGACGACGAGCAGCGCGGTGATGCCGAGCCCAGCGGTCGCCGCGAAGAATTTGCGGTATCGCGCGAGGTGGCGGGCAAAGGCTGCGAGCGTGCCGACGAAGCCGATCGCTCGGTGAGCGAAGTCTACCGTGGCTGATGCGGAGGAGCGGGCGAGGTTGCCGAGGACGTCCCCATCCCCGTCGTAAGAGCGCGCGCGGGGTCGATCATGGTGCCGGGCGGAATCGATTGCGGGGTCGACAGCGCCCGGGGGGATACTATCCCGTTCGAAGGCAGGTTCGCGGTGCGATGCCGGTTCGTCCACGCCCGAGGCGCGCGGTGTCTCGCCGTTCTCGTAACGCACTGACCTGAACCCCAACCTTGCGCCGCGCCATGGCAGCTCATGTTTGGGGTAGCCGAGGAGGTTTAAGGCTCGGTTAAGTGGGGGCTAACGGGCGTTCAGCAGTTAGACAGCCGCGACGCGTTGGCGTCGATGCGTTGAAGTCTGATTAGGGGGCGGACGGAGTGCGCGCGTCCAAACCACGGGACGACCGCAGGATTGCTGACGCATCGTTCGGCGGGGGCTTGTGGGCGCGTGCGCGGCTGTGGTTTGCGATCAGCCGATCGGCTTGAGGCCGGGGTCGACGGTGTTCGCCTTGCGGAGCTGGCGAATTTCTTCCTCCATCGCCGCGTTCTGCTCACGCAGCGTGCGCACTTCGTAGCGCGACGGCATCGGCTCGCGGAACATCGCCATCACCATGTTGAAGACGAAGAACAGCGCGTAGAGCAGCACGCGGGCGATCATGGTGAAGAACATCAGCACGAGGGCCTCGTCTTTCAGCAGGAACTTGAACCAGACGTTCACCTCGAGCGGGAGCCAGTCATTGGTCAGATAGGCCTTCACGTCGGAGGCGAAGTTGATGATCTGGTCGAACCACTCGGCGTTATAGAACGCGGTCAGGCCGGCGAGGATCGCGCCAAGCACGAACGACAGGAAAATGACGCTGATGACCTGCGAGGTCCGACCGAAAAAGCTCAGCATTTGAACGCTTTCCCCCAAAAACGTGCCGCACGCGGTGGCACGTCGCACGCGCGCGTCGCGCGACTATGACACCCGCGCTGATTATGTCCAAACCAGAATAAGGGTTTGAGTAAGGCGCGGAAGGTGCCGCAGCCCGACCCGCGTGCTGGACTGGTGTTCTGGTCGGCCAGCTGGTGGTTGAAGCGCGCCATCTCAGACGTCGAGGTTTTCGACACTGAGCGCGTTGTCCTGGATGAACTCGCGGCGCGGTTCGACGATGTCGCCCATAAGCTTGGAGAAGATATCGTTCGCCTCGTCGAGTTCGCCGATCTTCACCTGCAGCAAGGTGCGGCTTTCCTTGTCAAGTGTCGTTTCCCAGAGCTGGTCCGGGTTCATCTCGCCGAGACCCTTGTAGCGCTGATACGACAAACCCTTGCGGCCGAACTCGAGCACGGACTGGACGAGATCGGACGGAGCAAAAATCGTCGTGTCGTTGTCTTTGCGGCGCAGCACGCCGGGTGTTGAATAAATCTCCGCAAGCGCGTCGGCGTAGTCGTGCAGCTTGCGGGCGTCGCTCGAGCGGATCAACGCGGCGTCGATGGCATAGGCCTCTTTCACGCCGCGGAGTTCGCGCGTGAACATAAGCCCACCGTCGTCGGTTGCGCGCCCCTCCCAGCCGCGCTCGGTTTCATCCGCGATGCTGTCTAGGCGGGCGGCAATCCGTCGGGCGACATCCGCCGCCATCTCCGCGCTGGCGAAGGCGGCGGGGGTCAGCGCCCCGGCGATCGCGGCTTGCTCTACGATGAAGCGCGGGTAACGTGAGTGCACGCCGGAGAGGATCGACTGCACCGCCCGCGCATCGGCAACCGTCGCCTCGAGATCGCGCCCGGTACGCTCTTCGCCGTTGCCGAGGATGAGTTTGGCATCCTTCAGCCCGCCGTCGACCAGGAAATCCTCCATCGCCCGCTCGTCCTTGAGATAGGTCTCGGACTTGTTGCGCACGACTTTGTAGAGCGGCGGTTGGGCAATGTAGAGATATCCTCCCTCAACGAGTTCGGGCATCTGGCGGTAGAAGAAGGTCAGAAGCAGCGTTCGAATGTGCGCGCCGTCGACGTCGGCATCCGTCATGATGATGATCTTGTGGTAGCGAAGCTTCGAGATGTCGAAGTCACCGCTGCCGATGCCGGTGCCGAGCGCGGCGATAATGTTGGTGACCTGCTCACTCGACAGCATCTTGTCGAGACGGGCGCGTTCCACATTGAGGATCTTGCCTCGGATCGGGAGCACGGCTTGGAAGTCGCGGTCACGGGCTTGCTTGGCGGAGCCACCGGCCGAGTCACCCTCGACGATGAAGAGTTCGGTTTCCGCCGGATCGCGGTTCTGGCACTCGGCGAGACCGCCGGGGAGGGAAATGCTGTCGAGTGCGCCTTTGCGACGGGTCAGTTCGCGCGCCTTGCGAGCAGCTTCGCGGGCAGCCGCGGCCTCAACGATTTTTGAGACGACCGCGCGGGCTTCCTTGGGATGTTCCTCCAGCCACTCGGCGACCGCGCCGCTGATCGCATTGTCGACGACCGGTTTGACCTCGGATGAGACCAGCTTGTCCTTCGTCTGGGAGGAAAACTTCGGGTCAGGCACTTTGACGGACAAGACGCAGGTCAGACCCTCGCGAATGTCTTCGCCTGAGATGTCCGATTTGCCCTTCTTTGCGAGCCCGGTCTCGTCCGCATAGGCCTGGAGTGTTCGGGTCAAGGCGGCGCGGAAACCTGCGAGGTGGGTGCCGCCGTCGCGCTGCGGAATGTTGTTCGTGAAGCAGAGGACGTTGTCGTTCTGGTAGCTGTCGGTCCACCAGAGCGATGCTTCGACCGTCATGCCGTCTTTCTCGCGCGCGACGCTAATTGGCTCGTCGATGACGGGCGCGCGGGCTTTGTCGACGTAGCGCACGAAGGCTTCGAGCCCACCTTCGTACATCATCTCTTCCACGTGCACGTCGGCTTTGCGCGCGTCGGTCAGCACGATCTTCACGCCGGAATTCAGGAAGGCGAGTTCGCGCAGTCGATGCTCGAGCGTCGCGTAATCGAACTCGATGGCGGAAAATGTCTCGAGGCTTGGCATGAAGGTGACTTCGGTGCCTTTTTCTCCGTTCGCGTCACCGACTTCCGCGAGCGGTGCCACCACGTTTCCCCGCTCGAACCGCACGGAGTGTTCTTTGCCATCACGCCAGATGCGGAGTTCGAGGTAGTCCGACAACGCGTTGACCACCGAAACGCCCACACCGTGCAATCCGCCGGAAACCTTGTAGGCGTTCTGATCGAATTTTCCTCCGGCGTGGAGCTGGGTCATGATGACCTCCGCCGCCGACACGCCTTCTTCCGGATGGATGTCGACCGG
This sequence comes from Pseudomonadota bacterium, assembly GCA_038523655.1. GTDB lineage: Bacteria > Pseudomonadota > Alphaproteobacteria > Rhizobiales > CALHAX01 > CALHAX01. Next base: position 14,042 of record JBCBJG010000005.1, read on the forward strand.
GATGCCACGGCCGTTGTCGCGCACCGTGACCGAGCCGTCTGCGTTCAGGGTGATGCGTGCGGCGTCGCAGTAGCCGGCGAGTGCTTCGTCGATCGCGTTGTCGACGACCTCGTAGACCATATGGTGCAGGCCCGAGCCGTCGTCGGTGTCGCCGATGTACATGCCCGGGCGTTTGCGGACCGCATCGAGGCCCTTGAGGACCTTGATGTCACCGGCGTCGTAGCTCGCGCTGCCGCCGGCGCCCGCGCCGCTATCGGAGGTGGGCTGGCTGGATTGCGTCGACGCACCGTCGTTCATCGTGAGGACCCTGGATTCATTGCGCGTGGAGCGGTGGGCGACTTTGCCGGACGGTCATGAGGCGCCGTCGGGGCCGAGTGTTCCGCTGGGCTGCGCCGCCGCGTCAGCACGGGTTGAAACCGGGCAGGCAAACGGGGGCGCAAACGCGTTGCTTTCGATTGCCGGAAAGTACCATAAATCGACGCGAGTCGCGCGTAATCGCGCTCAAAATTCATCAATGATTTCAGCAGCTTCCATAATATATCCGGTGGCCCGTCCGTCGAGCGTGTCGAATGCGGCGCGATCCGTGCCGGTGAGCCATGCCTGGGTGCCGAGATCGACCACCTCATCGAAGAGTGCGGCGCGTCTGCCGGGATCGAGATGCGCGGCGATTTCGTCAAGAAGAAGGATGGGGGCTGCATTGCCGCGCGCGGCGCGTACGAGGCTTGCATGGGCCAGTACGAGGTTGATGAGCAATGCCTTTTGCTCGCCGGTGGAAGAGAGTTTGGCTGGCATGTCTTTCGGTCCGTGACGGACCAGAAGGTCGGAGCGGTGCGGACCGGTGAGGGTCCGACGTGCGGCCCGCTCGCGTGGGCGATCGGCCGCGAGGGCGCGGCGAAACCGATCTTCGGCATCCAGAGCGGGCATCGTCGCGAGCCAGTCCTCGATGTCACCTTCGAGGCGCAGATCGGCCCACGGGAACGGGCTCTCCGGCATGTCGGCACGGCGCGTTTCGATATGGGCGTTGATCCGCGCCACGGTTTCGGCACGGGTGGCTGCCATGGCGATCCCGGCTTCGGCGAGCTGGAGTTCGAGGCCATCGAATATCGTCGCCGTGGCGTGCTCGGCCTCCAGTAGTCGGTTTCGCTGTCGCATGGCGCGCTCGTAGATGCCGACGCGACGGCGATACCCTGGATCGATACAGACGGTCAGTCGGTCGAGGAAGCGACGGCGGTCGCCAGCCGGGCCCGTGAACAGGCCGTCCATCGCCGGTGTGAGCCAGACCATCTCGAGATAGTCGGCCAGCGCGCCGGAGCCACTCGCCGTTTCGCCGTCGATCCGCACGGTCCGACCGCCCCGGCTCGCTCGCCCCGGCATCGCGCCCGGTGCCCCACCCGGGATCAGCCCGGTCCCGATGGCGACGGGCCCGTTGTCGGTTTCGAGCGTTGCGGCAACGGACCAGGTGCCATCGCCGTCGAGCCGCGCAAGGTCGGGAAACGGGACGCGGCGCAGGCCCTGACCCGGTGCCAGGAGCGAGACCGCTTCGAGGAGGTTGGTTTTTCCGGCGCCGTTGCTGCCGACCAGGATCACGGGTTGAGGACCCGGCTCGAGGCTGAGCTTTGCGTAGTTGCGGAAGTTGGTCAGGCGGAGTGAACGGACGTGGGACGCGGGCATGGTGGAGCACTCGTTCCCGTCTTCGTTTTGCGCGTCTTGATGGCGGGGGGCGAAGCCGGCGCCGGTCAGCGAGTGCGCGCTCATCGTCGACAGGCGCGCGGGCTACTCACTTCGCGATCCCCTTCGCAGCGATGGGGCTCCCCGTTAGCTCCGCCTAGACGCGCATCGGCATCAGGACATAGAGCGCGCTTTCGTCCGCCGCATCGCGCACCGTCGTGGGTGACCCCGGATCGGCGAGGTGGAAGCGGGCGGTATCGCTCTCGAGCTGCTGGGCGATGTCGAGGAGATAGCGGGCGTTGAAACCGATATCGAGGGCGTCGGCTTCGTAGTCGATTTCGAGTTCTTCCTGCGCGCTGCCGCCGTCCGGGTTGAAGACCGACAGGTTCAGCTTGCCGGCATCGAGGCTGAGCTTCACGGCACGGCCCCGATCGGTTGAGACGGTCGACACGCGGTCGACGGCTGTGGCGAAGGCCTGCTTTGAGACCTGCATGAGCTTGTCGTTGCCGTGTGGGATAACCCGGCCATAGTCCGGAAACGTGCCGTCGATCAGCTTCGAAGTCATCACGATCGGACCGGTCGTGAACTGGATCTTCTGCGCCGACAGCGCGATCTCGACTGCGGCTTCATCGTTTTCGACGAGACGGTGCAGCTCGAGCACCGTTTTGCGGGGCACGATGATGCCCGGCATGCTCGCGGCCCCCTCCGGCAGCGGCACCTCGACCTGAGCGAGCCGGTGCCCGTCCGTCGCGACGGCGCGTAGCATCGGTGTGCCGTTGGTCTCCGCTTCGTGGAGGAAAATTCCATTGAGGTAGTAGCGCGTCTCTTCCGTGGAGATCGCAAACCGGCTTTTCTCGATCAGACGCTTCAGGTCCTGCGACGGAAGCGTGAAGCGGTGTGCCATCTCGCCCGCCGTCATGTCGGGAAACTCGTCGGCAGAAAGCACTGGCAGATAGAATTTCGACGAGCCGGCGGAAAGCGCGATCCGCTGCTCTTCCCCTTCCAGCACGAGAGAGACCTGCGACCCGTCAGGCAGCTTGCGCACGATGTCGTGCAGCATGTGCGCCGAGACGGTGATGGCACCCGGTTGAGAGACTTCGGCCGGCACGCGCTCGACGACTTCGCGCTCGAGATCGGTGCCCTTGAGTTCGATGCCGTCGTCGCCCGTGCGGATCAGCACATTGGCGAGGACTGGAATTGTGTTCCGCCGTTCGACCACGCTCGTAACGTGGCCGAGCGTGCGAAGCAGTTCGCCGCGCTCGATCACCATCTGCATTGCGGAGTACTCCTCGTGGTCGTTTGAAAGGGCGCGCGCCTCGTCTCAGGTCGCGCGGCTAGGCTTTCGCATGGCCGAAGCTGTCGATGGGCAAAGCGCCGCTGTCGTGAAGCGCTCCGTTGTCCGAAATCACATCCCGGAATTGCGCAGCAACAGCCGGCGCGGCATCGAATCAACACCGATAATGAGGCTCTACAACCTGAGGCGCAAGCACTCGCGCCGCCTGCCGTCTTCCGCCTGCGTCGCGGTTGAAAACCCTTGCGTGTTCTGCGATTGTTCATGGCAGAAACCCGGGCACGGCGGTTACCGCACCCGGGTTGCCATCGTTCGGGTCGTCGCATCAGTTACTCAAGAGCCGCTTCAGGTCATCGAGCTCGTCCTGGAGCTGATTATTCTCCTTAAGCTCATTTTCGATCTTTCTGATCGCATGTAACACTGTCGTGTGATAACGCACGCCGAACCGACGCCCGATCTCGGGCAGCGACCGCGACGTCAACTTCTTCGACAGGTACATCCCTATCTGGCGCGGCCAGACGATCGAGCGGTGCCGACGCTGGGAGAGAATATCATTGCGGCTGATGCCGTAATGCTTCGAGACCAGCTTGACGATGTCTTCGATTTTGATCCGCTTCGGCTCGGTGCTGCGCATCAAGTCACGAATGATGTGCTCAGCACTGTCGACGGTGATCGGCGCACCGGTCAGATGACACGCTGCGTAGAGACGCGTTACGGCGCCCTCCAGCTCCCGGCCACTCTCGGTGAGTTTGCCTGCCAGAAATTGCAGCACGTCCCCGCTCAACTGAAAGCTCGGGTCGGCAGCGCGACGCTCGTCTGCCCGCTTGGAGAGCACCTTGAGACGGAGATCAAAGTCGAGCGGAGAGATTTCCGTGACCAGCCCGCCGGCCAGCCGCGAGCGCATGCGCGGGTCGAGGCTTTCGAGCTGTGAGGGGGCCCGGGCCGAGGCAACGACGACCTGCTTGCCGCTGTCGAGGAGGCTGTTCAACGTGTGGTCGAACTCCTGCTCTGTCTTGGCGCCATGGAGGAATTCCATGTCGTCGATCAGCAGAATATCGATACCGCGGAGTTGCTCCTTGAACGTCAGTGCGTCCCGGCTCTTGAGCGCTTCGACGAAGCGATAGCGGAACCGTTCAGCCGTCAGATAGAGCACTTGCGCGCTCGGGTGGCGGCGGCGGACGTCCCACGCGATTGCATGGAGGAGGTGGGTTTTGCCGAGGCCAACGTTCGAGTGCATGTAGAGCGGATTGAAGCGCAGCGGCTTGTCCATCAGCGTCTCGGCGACCTGGCAGGCCGCGGCGTGCGCAAGGCGGTTCGAGGCACCCACAACGAAGGTGTCGAAGGTGTATTTCGGATCGAGTGGCGAGCCCTCGAAGCCGTGGTACTCGGTGCGCGCGCCCGGTTGTACGCCACCCGGTGTTAGGCTCGAGGTGCCGGTCCAGCCTGGATTGCGATCGGTAATCGCCTGCTGGCTCGCCTCGGCGAAGAGGGCCGGCTGCCGCTGAGCGTCATCGACGCTTGCCGCACGGCGATTGCTTCCCATCAGGCGGACCGAAATCTCTACCGCATCGAGATCGTCGTACTCCGCGCGGCACAACTCCTCGAGATCGTCCCGGTAGTGGTTTTCGATCCAGTTGCGCAGAAACTTCGTTGGTACGCTGAGGCCGAGTTTTCCTCCATCGATGCGGGTTGCTTCGAGAGATTTGAACCAGCTGTTGTAAACGTCTTCGCCGACCTTGGCGCGCAGGCGCTTCTGTACCCGCTCGAAAGTTTTCGTCACGTCTTTTGTCGAGAGGGCCTTCTCGTCTATCGTCAGGTCGTTGCTCATTTTCAGTCCCCACTGAATGCCGCATTTGGTCTTCAGCACGCGGGTCGTGATCCAGACGCGAAGCGTCCGGGGAGCGAAAAATCGGACAATCAGAACGGGTGGTCAGCGCGGGTGCGCTAGACCTGTACCCACGGGAGCTCGGATGCTTTCCAGCCGGCGACGTGACCGCGGTGACGGTCGCCGTCGAGGGGGCCTTCGAACCCGTCTGCCACGTTGAAGCAGCGGGTATACCCCTTTGCGGCCATCGCATCGGCCGCGGCCAAACTGCGGACACCCGAGCGGCAGATAAAAAACAGCGGAGCGTCTTTCGCGACGCCGCGCTCTGCCAGGGTGTCCGACAACTGATCGGCGAAGCCCGGGTCCACGATCTGCTCAGGGAAAGACGACCACTGAGCGAAGATCACAAACTTGCCGAGCGGCGCCAGGTCCGGGTGACCCGAGAAGGTCCACTCAGCCGGCGTGCGCACGTCGATCAGTTGTGCTTCCGCATCCAACTCGAGACGCGCGAACGCATCTCTCGGCGCAACATTCTGGATCGGTTCGTCCATCGCGAAGCGCCGCGTTCCCTCTATAATTCTGTCAGCCCAATGTCACGCAACCCGTGGTCGCCGACACGCTTACCCAAAGCTCGGCGATCAGGATCAGATGTGACGCAGGCCGACGAAAACGACGCCGGACGACCGGTACCCCAGAAGCGCGCGTGTCAGCGACGCGCTTCCCCACTTTTCCGGTTCTCTACGCACACCTGCCGGGGGGCAGCCCCGTGTGCACACCGGTGGTAGCACCGGCTGTGAGCGGGGAGCAAATCGGCCGCGGCTCTGATTTGGCGTCGAGCGTCAAGCTGGATCGACCGTCTTCCGCAGCATTCGAGCGTCGTCCACCGGTGCGAAAACATCGGGGAATCAACGGTAAATTCACATGTGGTGGGCTGGGGATCAGCGGCGCTCGAGGCGGGGATAATTTTCCGAGTTTTGGTGAGATTTTCGTTGACGCGTCGTTGCGTCGATCTCGTCTCCAACATTTTGATGACGGTGCGCTGCATCGATGGATGGGTGAAAATGTAATGGAGTCAGGGTGCTCCGATCGGTGGTCGCGCGCGGGTCGCGAGTCGGCCGCGTTGTGGTTCTGCAACAGCGCTTGTTGCTGAGCTCGCGCGCTGAAATTTGCGCCCGACCGCCCCGTTCCCGGGGGTTTTTGGAAACGTGGTCAGACCATCCGCCGGTGCGCTTCCGAACTTGGATGATGCGGGGGACAAGACGCAGATGTGGATTCGCGATGCGCACGCGCGCGGTAATCGTAAGCGCTGACCTGGCGGTGTCATGGCGTGGCCCCGGAAAGCGCGTTGATGGGGGGAAGGGGGCAAAGGTGCCGTTTGACGAAGCGCGGTCACGCCGTCGACATGCGGTTGGCGGAGCTCAGCGCCTCAAGACGATATGCCGAGGAATACGCGCACGATCGGCGGCATAGGTTTCTGAGATACCGTGTGTGCCGCCGCTGCACGCGCTGTCTGCCGGACACGCTCTGACGCTCGGTACCCAGAGCTGTCCTGCGATGGGGCACAAAAAAAGGCGCAGCTTGCGCCGCGCCTTTCAATTGAATGATCGCCTCGCGTTACCGCGATGCGGCAGCGCCCTCGTTCAGATCGCTTTCACGCGTGACGAGAGACGGGAAATCTTGCGGGACGCCGTGTTCTTGTGAAGCAGACCCTTGCTGGCGCTGCGCATCACTTCGGGCTGCGCCGCCTTCAGCGCATCTTGCGCGGCCGACTTGTCGCCGGCCTCGATCGCGGCTTCGACCCGCTTCACGAACGTCCGCATGCGGCTGCGGCGGTTCTTGTTCACGGCGGTACGCTTTTCGAGTTTGCGTACGGCTTTCTGGGCCGATTTCGTGTTGGCCATGGTCTGCTCCGACGTCTGCCTTGGTGGGGCGCTCTGCTCGACGGGGTGCAGGGCGCACGCGTGTCGCTACCCGTTGCACTGCCCCCGCGTATGGCGCGCTCATTTGATGACTGAATAGATGTGAGCGGTCGCACGGCACGCGTTTCGCATCCCGGCTACCGAGCGTGCGCGCGGCATACGCGGATACCGGGCATCGGTCAACTGTCGACCGGGTCCACCCGCCAGCAACGCGCTAGCCGTCTCGTATTGGTACACGCCGGAGCGATCGATGAGCAATTTTCATGAGCGATACGAGACCGGCGATGTCCCGATGCCGAGTCCCCGGGCTACGGGGGTCGTTTTCGTGGTCGTCTCGCTGATCGTCGCGATCCTGTTTCGCGCGTCCCTCGTGGTTTGGCTGCCAGCCTGCGTTATTGCCGCCGGGCTCGGCCTTGCTGCCTGGTTGCGTCCGAGCGTCCTCGACCCGTTGAACCGGGCGTGGTTCCGGTTCGGTCTACTCCTCCACCGCATCGTCAATCCGGTCGTCATGGCCGTGATGTTTGCGATCGCGATCATCCCGATGGGCCTCGGGATGCAGCTTGTCCGCGACCCGCTGCGCAAGAAGCCGGCGCCGGAGGGGGAAAGCTACTGGATCGAGATCGATCCGCAGACCACGCCGCCCACGTCGATGAAGAACCAGTTCTGATCAGACAACGACGGCGTGGATGTGCTGGCATCGACTGACCGCCACTGCCGGGGGGTGGGGCGCGCAGCGGTTGGCCGCATGAGCCCGCACACTCCGGCGCCGAGTTGGTTCTTCTCAACACTGGGTGAACCGGAGCGACATGAATTGTCGCGCGGTACTTCGGCTCCCTGACCGAAGTGACCTCGGTCGGATCGTATCCGCCGCGCGCAGCGCTTTATTTTCCCCCTGTCCTGCGATTGGCCCCGCCGGTTCCTCCGCCCCACATCGTGCTGCAACGATCCGCTTTGGCCGTCCGTTTGCATCATGGGCGTCGAGGATTAGTGCGCAACCGAGGAGCAGCGCATGGGAAGTCTTGTCAGGGAACTCGTTGCCTATCTCGGCGCGCGCAAGAAGTGGTGGCTGTTGCCCGTCATCCTGGTGATCGGGCTGTTTGGCGGCCTGCTGGTGCTGGCTCAAGGCTCGGCGATCTCACCGTTCATCTACACGGTTTTCTGAGACTACGAGGGGCAGACCGGCTCGCGCCACGTGCGCAGGTCCGCCCCTCGGCCTCGGCACTCCACCGCCACACCCACATGGATCGATCATGCGCGTTCTCGGTATCTCCGCCCTTTATCACGACAGCGCCGCCGCGCTCATCGACGACGGCCGCATCGTCGCTGCCGCCCAGGAAGAACGGTTCACGCGCATCAAGCACGATGCATCATTTCCGGAGCAGGCGATCCGCTACTGCCTCGACGAAGCCGGCATCACGCTGGACGAGGTTGACCACATCGCGTTTTTCGAAAAGCCGTTCGTGAAGTTCGAGCGGCTGCTGGAAACGTACCTTGCAAACGCGCCCCGCGGATTTAAATCCTTTCGCGCAGCGATCCCCGTCTGGGTGAAGGAAAAGCTTTTTCAGAAGTCGCTGCTGATCAAGGCGCTCGCTCCGTTCGCCCCATCGGGTGACGTTGAAAACAGACTGATGTTTGCAGAGCATCACCAGAGCCATGCGGCATCGGCCTTTTTCGCCTCGCCGTACGAAGAGGCGGTGGTCCTGACGATGGATGGCGTCGGGGAGTGGGCGACCGCGTCGGTCTCGATCGGCCGGGGAAATTCACTGACGCGGACGCGCGAGATACGCTGGCCGCATTCGCTCGGGCTGCTTTATTCCGCTTTCACCTACTACACCGGGTTTCGCGTCAACTCGGGCGAGTACAAGATCATGGGTCTGGCGCCTTACGGTGAGCCCAAGTACGCAAACCTGATCCTCGAAAATCTCATGGACCTGCGCGAGGACGGGAGCTTCTGGCTGGATCAGAGCTACTTCGACTACGCGACCGGCCTGACGATGACGACGAATAAGTTCGATGCGTTGTTCGGCGGTCCGCCGCGGCCAATGGATTCGACGGTGACGCAGCGCGAGATGGACCTCGCCGCATCGGTGCAGGTGGTGACCGAAGAGGTTATGCTGCGGATCGCGCGGGATCTACGCGAGCGGTATGGCATCCCCAACCTCTGTCTTGCCGGCGGCGTTGCGCTCAACTGCGTCGCAAACGGAAAAATTCTCCGCGACGGGGCGTTCGACAACATCTGGGTCCAGCCGGCGGCGGGAGATGCCGGCGGCGCGCTCGGTGCGGCGCTCGCAGCGTATCACGACGAGCTCGGCCAGCCGCGTGCTGTGCCGGCATCTGGCGATCTGATGTCCGGCGCCTATCTGGGGCCCGCGTTTTCCCAAGCGGACATTGAGCATCGCTTGGCGGATGCCGGCGCGATCTTCGATGTCATGGGCGATGAGCAGCTTATGCCGGCCACCGCGGCGCGGCTCGCCGACGGAGATGCAGTCGGCTGGTTTTCCGGGCGGATGGAGTTCGGCCCACGGGCGCTCGGCGGCCGTTCGATCCTGGGTGATCCGCGCAACGCGACGATGCAGAAGACCCTCAACCTCAAGATCAAGTATCGCGAGAGTTTTCGTCCCTTTGCGCCGTCCGTGCTGCGTGAAGATGTGGATGATTACTTCGAGCACGAGGGTGATAGCCCGTACATGCTCATGGTCGCCGACGTGAAGCGCAACCGCCGCCGCCATATGCGCAGCGATGACGAGGCGCTGTTCGGGATCGACAAGCTGAACGTGCCGCGCTCCGATATCCCGGCCGTGACGCACGTCGACTATTCCGCGCGCATTCAGACCGTCCATGCGGAGACTAACCCGCGCTATCACGCGTTGATCCGCACCTTCAAGGAGCAGACCGGCTGCCCGATCGTGGTCAACACATCGTTCAATGTGCGGGGCGAGCCAATCGTTTGCACACCCGAGGACGCCTTCCGGTGCTTTATGGGGACCGAAATGGACACACTCGTGGTCGGCAACTGTTTCTTACGCAAACACCGTCAGGACGCCGCGCTGGCAGAAGACTATAAAGATCGCTTCGCCGCGGACTAGGTGATTGGCGCGGTGGGCCTCGGTGTTGGACGGCAGACGATCCCTGCAGCACGACCCGTGGGTACCTGCGTTCGCTGGCATCACGGTCGCGGGGCAATGGAGGCGTTGCGCGTGACTGGGGTGAGGAAGGGCGGCTTCCCATTCCGGATCGCAGTCAACCCGACCGCCGGAGAATTCGCGTCTGCCCGCTTTCCCCTCCCCGCGCCGTCATTGTGGCGCACGCAACGATTCACGAGGGGTCTCAGCGAATGCGGAGGTGCGGAACGCGCAGTCGATCCACGATCACGCGGCTGCGGCCCGACCCGTGGGTACCGGCGTTCGCCGGTATGACGAACGCGGTGGGGATGGAGATCTGCAGACGGGCGAAAAACGAAGGGAAGCCGGCGGCCAATTACATCTGGGGGATTTTTTCTGCCCGGGCTGAGGTCGAGGTGATCTTTGCAACGCGGTTCGCGCGGGTTTTTTCGGTCTTCGCGAGCTTCAGCCAGCGCAGAACGTTGCGTCGATAGCTTGGCGCAGCGGCGTGGAAAAAATCCTCCGCCGTCGGTGTATCCGCTAACGCTTCTGCGAGATCGTCGGGGACGATCAGCGCGTCGACGTCGTCCATAATGCTCCAGAGCCCGTTGGCTTTTCCCTCCGCGATACTGGCCTGTCCCGCTGCATGCATGCGGCCCTCCGCCTCGAGCCGGGCGGCACGCACCTTGTAGCTCTTGGCCCAGTGCTGCGTTTTGCGCGGTGCGATGAGTTGCATCGTGCGGCTGTCGTCGAGCTTGCGACGGATGCCATCGATCCAACCGAACGCAATCAGTTCGTCGAGGACATCGTCGCGGCTGACATATTTCTCCGGCGCAGCATCCTTCTTCCAGGTGACGAGCCAGACACTCGCTTCCTGCGCGTGGTTCGCCTCGAGCCAGCTGCGTAAGCCGGCCGGTGCGCAGATTTCGACCTGCGTATAGTCCTCCGTCTTGGTCATTGCGCTAGCCGGCAATCTTCGAGAAATCGGCGACGGTGGAAGCGACGTTGCGGATTGCGGCGAGCAGGTGGAGGCGGTTGGTGCGCAGCGCGGCATCGTCGGCGTTGACGATGACCGCGTCGAAAAACGCGTCGACCGGTGCGCGCAGGTCTGCGAGTGCACGCATTGCGCCTGCGAAGTCTTCGCCAGCCAGCGCTTTGGTCACGGCTTTGGCGACCTCGCCGATCACGTCGTTCAGTGCTTTTTCCTCTGCGGCGTCCAGCTTCGCCGTATCGACTGTGCCGTCGAAGGTCGTGCCGTCTTTTTTCTCTTCGATCGCGAGGATGTTCTGCGCGCGTTTGACCCCGGCGAGCAGATTGGCGCCATCGTCGGTCGCGAGGAAGTCTGAGAGCGCTTCCACCCGTCGTACGATGAGCGCGAGGTCATCCTGGCCATCGAGCGCAAAGATCGCGTCAATCAGGTCATGCCGCTGGCCGCGGTCGCGGAGGTAGACTTTGAGGCGGTCGGCGAAGAAGGAGAGGAGGTCGTCGATCTTGCCGGGTGCATTGTCAACGAGGGTTTGCGGCGACATGACCAAGCCGTCGTCTGGTCGGGAGCGTTTGTCCGAGGGCGCATCGCCCCAAATCCAGAGTTCGCCTTCGTCGTTGCGCTTACCAAGCCTTTCAATGTGCCTCGCTGCACACTCTTTGAGTTTTATCCGAAGATCATTCTCGACACAGATGCGAATGATACCAAGCGCCGCCCGACGCAGCGCATAGGGGTCGCCAGAGCCGGTAGGTTTCTCGTCGATCGCCCAGAAGCCGACGAGGGTGTGCAGCTTATCCGCGAGCGCCACAGCGATCGCGACGGAGTCGCTTGGAATGTCTGCGCCGGCCCCTTTCGGCCAGTAATGCTGCTCGATCGCGGTGGCGACGCGCGGTTCGAGGCCCTCGGCAGTCGCGTAATACCTCCCCATCAGGCCCTGCAGTTCGGGAAACTCTCCGACCATCTCGCTGACAAGATCGGCCTTGGCGAGTTGTGCAGCGCGACCGGCATGTTCAGGCTCTGCATCGATGCTGCGCGCGGTCTCCTTGGCCAGTTCGGTCATGCGCGCGACGCGCTCCGCCTGCGTGCCGAGCTTCTCATGGAACGTGATGGCGGGGAGACCTGCCGCCATGCCGTCGAGCTTGGTGGTGAGGTCTTTCTCCCAGAAGAACTTCGCGTCCGAGAGCCGGGCGGCGATCACGCGCTCGTTGCCCTCGATGATTTTCGTGCCACCGTCGGCCGCGAGCAGGTTGGTGACGAGGAGGAAACGGTTAGCGAGGTCGCCGGTTTTCGGATCGCGGAGTGAAAAGCACTTCTGGTGTGATTTCATCGAGGTGGTGAGCACTTCGGGTGGTACGGAGAGAAAATCAGCGTCGAAGGTGCCCATCAGTACGGTCGGCCATTCGGTGAGGCCGGCGTTCTCGGCAACGAGTACTTCGTCCTCGATCCATTCGAGACCCGCGTCCGCGGCGCTCGCCCGCGCCTGATCGCGAATGATCGCCATACGCTCCGCAGAATCGATAATGACCTTCTGGGCCTTCAGTTTCGCCGCATAGGTTGCGTGGTCGGTGACGCTGATCTTAGCTTTGCCCATAAAGCGATGGCCGCCGGTCTCCGCGCCGCTCTGGATGCCGGCAACCTCGAACGGGACGACTGCGCCATCCAGAAGGCAGATGATGCGCTCGAGTGGGCGCACCCATTTCAGCCCGCCGTTGCCCCACTCCATCGACTTGGGCCAGGGGAATTTTTTTACCGTCTCGATGGTGGCTTCGGCGATGATGTCAGCGGCGGCGCGGCCGGGCTTTTCGGTCCGTGCGACGTAAAAATCGCCTTTCTTCGGATCGTTGACGATCGTCGCGTCGTCGATCGATGCGAGGCCGGCGCCGCGCAGAAACCCGGCAACCGCTTTCTCGGGTGCGCCGACGCGCGGGCCCTTGCGCTCTTCGACCACCGGCTCGGAGCCCTCCGCGACATCATCGAGGACCAGCGTCAGCCGCCGCGGTGTCGCGTAGGTTGTTGTCTTACCGTGGGCGAGGCCGGCATCCGCGAGGCTTTTGGTAATCAGCCGCGCAAGATCACTCGCCGCCTGCTGCTGCATCCGCGCCGGGATCTCTTCGGAGAATAATTCAAGAAGTAGCTCAGGCACCCACCCCACCCCCTTCGGTCTTGAGCCAGGCGGCGGCGCAACCTTTGGCGAGGTCGCGGACCCGGAGGATGTAGCTTTGGCGTTCGGTAACGGAGATCACGCCGCGGGCGTCGAGCAGGTTGAAGACGTGGCTTGCCTTGATGCACTGGTCGTAGGCAGGCAACGCCATGGCGTGGCGTTGGTCGTCGGCGCCCGCGTCGGGTTCACCGGCTGCGAGGAGGGCGTGGCATTCCTGCTCTGCGTCGCGAAAATGCTGAAGCAGAATGTCGGTGTCGGCATGCTCGAAGTTGAAGCGTGAGAACTCCTGTTCGGCCTGCAGGAACACGTCGCCATAGCTAACGCGTGCGTCGCCCTCGCCACCGTTGAAATTCAGGTCGTAAATGCTGTCGACGCCCTGGACATACATCGCCAGGCGTTCGAGGCCGTAGGTGAGCTCGCCCGGGATCGGCATGCAGTCGAAGCCGCCGACCTGCTGGAAGTAGGTGAACTGCGAGACTTCCATGCCATCGCACCAGACCTCCCAACCGAGGCCCCAGGCACCGAGCGTCGGGCTTTCCCAGTCGTCCTCAACGAAGCGGATGTCGTGGTTTTTAGGATCGATGCCGATCGCATAGAGGCTGTGCAAATAGAGGTCCTGAATGTCGGGCGGGCTCGGCTTCAGGATCACCTGATACTGATAATAATGCTGTAGCCGGTTCGGGTTCTCGCCATAGCGGCCGTCGGTCGGGCGCCGGGAGGATTGCACGTAGGCCGCGTTCCACGGCTTCTTGCCGAGCGCGCGCAAGGTCGTCGCGGGGTGAAACGTGCCGGCGCCGACTTCCATGTCGTAGGGCTGCAGGATCACGCAGCCGTGTTGCGCCCAATACTGGTGCAGCGTCAGGATCAGATCTTGGAACGACTCGCGCGGGCGCAGCACCGAGGCTGCGGCCTTGCTCTTTTTCGCGGGCATGACAGGGCGCCTCGGGTGCGCGGCGGGTGGCGCTTCAGGCCGGTAGGTGCGGCGGCACTATAGGCATCGCGCACCGCCCGGCAAGCGCGTCGGCCGCGAACTGCCAGCGATCCAGCAGCGGTCCAGCGGTTATCCGGAAGCGATCCGGCTTCGATCTCCGTGTGATCTGGTGATCTGCGCTGAGGCAGTGATCTGGTGATCTGCGCTCAGGCCCGCGGCTGATAGATGCCGGTGCCGGGATCGGGCGCGAGGTCGCCCGACGGTTTCGCCGTATCGCTGCGCGCACGCAGTTCGGCTTTTTGACGTTCGCTCGCGACCTGTTCGAGGCGGCGGCGGGCCCAACGGGCGCCGACGAGAAGACCGGCGCCAAGTGCTGCGAGTGCGAGGGGATTAGCCATCGCCCAAGACTATCCCCTCGCGCCTGCGGCGGCTAGCGACGGCTCAGTAGTTTTTGTGCCAGCGCACGCGGGCGCCTGAGTCGATATGGATGTGGTTGTGGGTTCCGCTGTAGGTGCCCACTCCGCCCGGGTGGTTGCGCTTCAGCCAGGCGACGACGGCGCGATACTTTCCCCGCGGCGGGTGGAAGTCGACGGCCCGGCAGGACGCGTGCAGGCTGCGGCGACCGGTGCCGCGGACCGTGGCCCCCGGGCGATGGGTCGAGAGAATGCGCGGTGCGCCGAACCGTTTGCGGATCTGGGCGAGCGTGGATTTCAAGGAAGACGGAAGGCAGCTTGTCGGTGCTGCCGCATGCGCTGAGGGGATGCCCGGCGCGAGAACCGTCATGGAGAGAGCGACGAACATGGCCGCGGCGCACAGCGTGCGCGGGATGCGAAAGATCATTCGCGATACTCACAAACGTTGAGAAAAGTGCACCGCGGCGCTGAGCTCGGATGAGCTGCGGTCGACCGTCATCGAGCGGGCCGAACGGATAAGCCGGTGCGCCGGCGCGTAAGGATGCTTTGGGCGTGACCGAATTGCGGCGCCGGTACTTAAACTTTGCGAAGCTCTCGCGCGGTGGCGGCAGCGTCCCCATGCTCTGAGATCGGATGCGACGCGTGCGGTCTTGCGCACATGCAGGCGGGCGCTGTCGCGCGGTTTCGCTGGTCGTGCGAACAGGTTAGCGTTCGGGCACGATCCTCTTGCGCCAGCGACCGACCCAATATGACGAAATCAGGCGACGACTTCTTCCAACCGATATCTGGCGCCGAGCTGCCGCGCTTTTCGGGCGTGCCCACGTTCATGCGGCTGCCGCATGTGCCGGCGGACGATGCGCGGATCGCAGACGTCGACATCGGCTTGATCGGCGTGCCGTGGGACGGGGGGACGACGAACCGACCGGGACCACGCCACGGACCGAGGCAATTGCGCGATATGTCGACGATGATCCGGGTGCGCCATCCCGTGTCGAAGATCCTGCCGTACGAGATTGCGCACTGCGCTGACGTGGGCGATGTGGCGATCAATCCGTCGGGACTGGAAGACAGTATGGATCGGGTCACGCGGGCGTTTGCCGAGCTCAAGGCGGCCGGTGTCCGTCCGCTCGCGGCGGGGGGCGATCATCTGATCTCGCTGCCGATCCTGCGCGCGTTGGCAGACGACGGGCCGCTCGGCATGATCCATTTCGACGCGCATACGGACCTCTTCGATACGTACTTCGGCGGCTTCAAGTACACGCACGGCACGCCCTTTCGGCGCGCAATCGAAGAAGGTCTGCTCGACCCCAAACGCGTCGTGCAGATCGGCATTCGAGGTACGCAGTACGATGGTGCGGATATCGAGTGGGGGCGCGCGCAAGGGGTCACGATCATCGAGATCGAGGCGCTGTTTGCGCGCGGGATCGAGGACGTAATGCGCGAGGCACGCGAGATCGTTGGGAGCGACCCGGTTTACGTGAGCTACGATATCGATTTCGTCGATCCGGCTTATGCGCCCGGCACGGGAACCCCGGAGGTGGGGGGGCCGAACAGTTTTCAGGCGCAGCAGGTCGCGCGTTCGCTCTCTGGTCTCGAGATCGTTGGGGCAGATCTCGTCGAGGTCTCTCCGCCGTTCGATCCTTCCGGGGGCACGGCGTGGCTCGGGGTCTCTCTCATGTTCGAGCTTTTATGTGTGATGACGCAGTCGCCCGGCTTTACCCGGCGCGCCTGAGAAGCGGCATTTCGACAGGATGCCCTTCGGTTTTTTCGTTCGACCGCAAAACGGCCCATTCAGGCGGTAGGGCCGACCCCGATCCAACCGGACGCAACCCAGGAGGCAAAGCATGGCAGAGAGCAAGGCCAGGGAAGCGAGAGCGCCGTGGTGCCAGGTGCTTGTCGGCGTGGTTTTCACGAGCGGTTTGATCGCGGCCCCGAGCCTCGTTTCGGCGAACGAGGCGCCGCGACCGCAGCATGCCAAGCAGCATTTCGGATATGCCGCAGGCGGCTCGCCCAATCGGCCGGCAGCGCTCGGGTTCTATACCAATGGGTGCCTGGCCGGCGGCGTTGCGTTGCCCGTCACCGGGCGGTCATGGGAAGCGTTGCGGGTCTGGCGCAACCGGCACTGGGGTCATCCGAAGATGATCCGCTTCATCAAGGAGTTCGCGGAACAGGCGCGGGCCCCCGGGTGGCCGGGCCTGCTGATCGGCGATATTTCGCAGCCGCGTGGGGGGCCGATGCTTTCCGGTCACCGCAGCCATCAGGTTGGGCTCGATGTCGATATCCGTTACGAGGCCAAGCCGAGCCGGCCGCTGTCGGCCTACGAGCGCGCGACGATCTCCGGCTATCGGCTCGCCGGGCCGCGAGATACGGAGGTTAATGAGAATTGGAAGCGTGGGCATGAGCGCGTGCTGCGGATCGCGGCGAAGGACCCGCGGGTTCAGCGCATTCTCACGC
>JBCBJG010000006.1:0-30074 GCA_038523655.1 Pseudomonadota bacterium
CGTCCGCGTCGCGCTCACCACCGAGCGCCTCGACGTGCTCGCCGGGACGTTCGAGAGCCTGACGGGCGGGACGGGCACGGTGGCGGGCTCGCTCGCGTGGGGTGGTGAGGGCGTCAGCGGTGGGAGTGGCGATGTGCTGCTGCTGGAAGCCGTCGGCGTGAGCGCGGGCGAGTGCCGCATGCGGATCGTCGGGGAGATCGCCCGGGAAAATAGCTGCCTCCCGATTGCCGTGGAAATTCTTGCCATCGATGGTCTCGCCGGCCATTGGCGTGCCGATGATGCAGGCGAGTTCTTCTCCCGCCTCGCGCACGGACGCCTGGCGGGTTGCACGCACACTCGCGATCGCCTCACTCGCTGTCACCGCACCATTGAAATCCGCCTGACCGCGCGCGGCGTCCGTTAGGACGCCGAGGATCGCGACGAGGCGATCATGGCTGGTTTCATGGAGGTGATCAGCCTTCGTTGCGGCGAACAGCAGACGGTCGATCCGACGTCCGATAATGAACGAAAGCCATGAGTTGCCGCCGGTGCGGAATGAGGCGAGCACCTGGGCGAGCGCACGTTCCAGATCAGCGACGGCTTCGGGGCCCGTGTTAAGCGCGGCCAGCGCATCGACGAGCACGACCTGGCGGTCAAGCCGGGCGAAGTGATCGGCGTAGAAGGGTTTGACGACCTGGGACTTATAGGCCTCGAAGCGTCGTGCCATCATCGCATGAAGCGTACCGGACCGCGCATTGCTGGCGGACGTGTCGTTGCCTTCGAGATCGAGCGGAGAAAAAGTCAGCGCAGGTGAACCGTCGAGGTCTCCGGGCAGCAGAAAACGACCGGGGGACAACGTCGAGAGCACATGGCTCGCGTCCCGGCAGGCGGAGAGATACGCGCGGAAAAGCCGGGCTCCTTCCTCGGCAGTGGCATCGTCCTGCGACGCTGACGGGGGTGTGCGTTCCAGCCAAGCGAGCCAGTCGCGGGCGTAGGTGCTGCGCAGGGGGGCGCGAGCGAGAGCGACGGCCTCACGCGCCCAATCGTCGTACGTGCGCTCGAGCAGCGGCAGGTCCAGCAACCATTCGCCGGGGTAGTCGACGATGTCGAGGTGAAGCCTGCTGCGACCGGTAAGGCTCGCGAGCGAGCGGGAGAGAAAATCCGCCGGCTCGTATTCGAAGGTTAGGCGAAGCTGCGAAATGGTCCGCGTGCCATCCGGCCAGTCGCGCGTCGAGCGGTCGGTTGTGGCCGTGCCGCGTAACGTCGTGCGGTGGCGTTCATAGGCGAAGCGCGGGACGGTGTCGTCCGGTTGCGGCTCGAGGTAGACGGCGGTGATCAGGCCCTGGCGGACCGGCTCGAAAAACGGCAGACGGCCGCCATTCAGCAGATTGTCGACGAGCGCGGTAATGAAGACGGTTTTGCCCGCGCGCGAAAGCCCGGTGACGCCGAGCCGCACCGTCGGCGTGAGCCAGTCCCGCGCCGAGGTGGCAAGATCATCGAGGATCATGGCGTCGTGCACCCATTACTCGGTGCCGGTACCGATCGCGTGCATCTCGAACGGCGTCGTCTGATACATCTCGTTGATCCAGTTCGAGAAGAAGAGATGCGCGTGTGAGCGCCAGCGATTGCTCGGCGGGCGGGCCGGATCGTCTTCCGGATAATAATCCAGCGGCAGGCGTGGGGCACGACCCGCTTCGACATCCCGGTCATACTCACCGGCGAGCGTGTCCGTGTCGTATTCGATGTGGTTGAACATATAGTGCGCGCGGTTGGCCGGGTCGGCGACGAGGCACAGCCCGGCATGCGGTGAACTCATCAACACCTCGAGGCCGGCATCCTTCGGCAAGTCCTCCTCGCGCACCTCCGTCCAGCGCGAGACGGGGATCGGGAAGCGATCGGAGAAGCCTCGCATCATTGGAGCGCCCGGGAGACGGTTCAGGTGGTTGAACACGCCAAAGCGTTTTTCGGTCAGCGCGTGTTTCGGGACGCCGTGAAAATGATAGAGCGCAGCCTGCGCGCCCCAGCAGACCGCGAGCAGCGAGTGTACGTGGCGTCCGCACCAGTCGAAGATCGTGCGCAACTCGCCCCAGTAGTCGACGTCTTCGAAATCGAGCAGCTCGATGGGCGCGCCGGTGACGATCAAGCCGTCGAAACGCTCCGTCGCGACGTCCCGCCAAGGCCGATAGAATTCCTGCATGTGCGCGGCGGACGTGTTGCGTGAGACATGCTCCGACATGCGCACGAGGGTCAGTTCGACCTGAAGCGGGGTCGCGCCGATGAGCCGGGCGAATTGGGTCTCGGTGTTGATCTTCGTCGGCATCAGGTTGAGGAGCGCGATCCGCAGAGGGCGGATATCCTGGCGCGCCGCGGTCTCGTGCGACATCACGCTCACGCCCTCGGCTTCCAGCACCGGCCGCGCCGGCAGATCGTTTGGAATGCGAATGGGCATGGTGGCTCGTGGGCTCGGACGAGTGGGCGACGCGGTGCGACAGGTGCAAGCGGCACCGGCCGTGAATGCCTTATGTGGCGTTCGCGCCGGCCGCATCAATTGCCGAGGCGATAAGGGTGAGGATAGCGGTCGTATCCGGTGCGGCGGCGAGAGCGGCGGCGTCGACCGTCACGCCATGATGATCCGCGATCGCCTCATAGACCGGCTGGCGGTACGCGAGAAGCTGGGCATAGCCCCAGCGAATGAACGCGTCCGGGTCCACCGCATCGTCTGCGAGATCCCCGTTCTCGCGCTTAAAGGTGTCCCAGCTCTTCGCGAGGAAGTCCGGCGCATAATACATTGGCTTCGGCGCGGCATCGAAGCGCTCGATCAGCGTTCGCGTATGGGCGTTGCTGCCGCGTAGATAGACCAGCAGGGTGTGATCCGTCAGGGTGCGGAGGACGGGGTCATCTGCGTCTTGCGGGTCGACGACTTCGCAAAGACTGCCGCTCGCGTCGCACATGAAGTGGGCGTAGCCGTAGATATCGTGCGCCTTGTCGATGAACTGGGGCACGTCGAGCATGGCGGAAATTTCGGCCGCGCGATGCTGCTGCTGCCGGTGGACATATTCCTTGAACGGGATGCCGCCTTTCGCGGGGGCTCCGGGTTTGCCGAGATAGGTCGACAGCGGCGAGAGATTGGCGAAGCGCAGGTTGGAGGAAATGTAAATCGAGTCCGACAGGAGAAGCTCGCGCAGAAGCGGGACCTTCATGGCCTCGCGCTTGAAGTTGTCGACGATGTGTTCGCCCATATAGCGCGTGCCGATCCGGTAATCGGCCGAATAGTGAAACCACGAATCTGCGCGGAGGCGGTCGGCGAGCCAGGTCTTGCCGAGACCGGACATGCCGAAGACGGTGACGGCCTTGCGGGGGGCGGCAAGGAATTCTTCTCCGCTGGCGTAGCGCATGAGAGGTCCGGGCGGTCGGCAGGGTGGGCGTTGAAGCGGGGCTGCGCGGTTATGCCGAGCGCGGTGGGTGCTGTCTATTGTCCGGGCAATGCGGCATCACGCTATGCCGTTGGGGCTTTGCGCTACGCGCGTAGTGCACCTGCAGGTGCGGGCCGGGCCGGGCGGGTCTAGCCGGGCCGGGCGTCAGCCACTCTGGGCCTTCGTCGCCAAGATCGCGTGAAGTGGGCTTCGGCTGCCGTCGAAGCTGGGACCTTCGAAGGTCTCGAACGTTTCGACCCGCATGCCGCGCTCGCTCAGGTGCGCCCGCAACTCGTCGGCCTCGTAGTAGGCGTAGAGCCGATCAAGTTTATCGCGGCCTTCGCCCCGCCCGCCCTTCATGGCGAGATAGAGTACGCCGCCGGTCTTCAGGCCTGCGACGACCCGGGTGAGAATATCCGGGAATGCGGCACGAGGCGCATGGTGCAGCGACCACGCCGCCCAGATGCCATCGAACACGGCGTGGAAATTAAACTCCTCGAACCGCATGACCGTCACATCGAGGCCGTAACGGCGACGCGCTTGTGCGGCGAGGCCGGCGGACCCGTCGAGCGCTGTGACGGCGAACCCCTCGGTTTTCATGTACGCGGCGGCCCAGCCACTGCCGGCACCGAGATCGCAGGCGTGACCGCCCTCCGGCAGTCGCGCGATAAAGCGGGCAAGCTGTTTCTCATCGCGTGCGTCGGCAAAGGCGTCCGCGTACGTCTCGGCATGCGCATCGTAGAACGCGAGTGTCTCGTCGTCTGAGGCGTTGGATGCGGTCACGACTGAGGCCCTCGCGCTACCATTCTCTCCAGTATAACGCAAAACGGCGGCGCCCTGCATCGATCAAGAGCGCCGCCGTTCGTTTTCCTACCGTCTGCGCGGAGCAGAAGGGCCGTTAAGCATCAGTTTGCCAGGTCGAAGCGGTCGGCGTGCATCACCTTGCCGAAGGCCGAGGCAAAGTCGCGGACGAAATCCGCTTCGCCGTCGTTCGCACCGTAGACTTCCGCAATGGCGCGAAGCTGCGAGTTCGAGCCGATCACGAGATCGACGCGGGTGCCGGTCCACTTAACGTCCCCGCCGGCGCGCGGCCGGGCTTCAAAGATGCCGTCGGCGTCGGCGGCTGGCTGCCAGTCAAGCTCACGGTCGAGGATCGTGCGGAAGAAGTCCGCGCTCAAAACGCCCGGGCGGTTTGTCAGCACGCCGTGTTTGGTATCGCCCGTATTGGTGTCGAGCACCCGCATGCCAGCGACGAGCACCGTCATCTCGGGGGCCGACAGCGCCATCAGTTGCGCCTTGTCGACGAGCAGTTCTTCGACCGGGCGGCCAAGATCGGACTTCGCATAGTTACGGAAGCCGTCGGTCACAGGCTCTAGCACCTCGAAGGACTCCGCGTCCGTCTGGTCGTCGGACGCATCGGTCCGGCCGGGCACGAACGGTACTTCGATCTCGTGGCCACCGTCCTTGGCTGCCTTCTCGACCGCGGCGACACCGCCGAGCACGATCGCATCGGCGAGAGATACTTTCTTGTCTCCGCTCTGGGCTGCGTTGAAGGCATCAACCACGTCGCCGATCTTGTCGAGCGCGACGGCAAGCTGGGCCGGATCGTTTGCCTCCCAATCCTTTTGCGGTGCGAGGCGGACGCGGGCACCGTTGGCACCGCCGCGTTTATCGCTGTTGCGGAACGTTGAGGCCGAGGCCCATGCGGTCTTCACGAGTTGCGAGACGCTGAGGCCGCAGTCGAGCAGTTTGGCTTTGAGGTCCGCGATGTCGGTGGCCTCGACCAGAGCGTGGTCCACATCGGGGACCGGATCCTGCCAGATGAGGTCTTCCGCCGGGACGTCGGCGCCGAGATACCGCGTCTTCGGCCCCATGTCGCGGTGGCAGAGCTTGAACCACGCACGGTTGAAGGCGTCGGCAAGTTCGTCCGGGTTTTCGTGGTACCGCTTTGAGATCGGCCCATATGCCGGGTCGAGCTTCATGGCCATGTCGGCGGTTGACATCATCGGCGCATGTTTTTTCGACGGGTCGTGTGCGTCCGGTGCGAGGTCGGCGTCCTTGACGTCTTTCGGCGTCCACTGCCAGGCGCCGGCCGGGCTCTTGGTAAGCTCCCAGTCGTAGCCGAACAGGACGTCGAAGTAGCCGTTGTCCCATTGCGTCGGGTTGGACGTCCACGCGCCTTCGAGGCCTGACGTGATGGTGTCGCTTGCGTTGCCTTTGCCCATCGTGTTCCGCCAGCCGAGACCCATTTCCTCGATTGGCGCGCCCTCGGGCTCCGGGCCGACATAGGCTGACGGGTCGCCCGCTCCATGCGCTTTGCCAAAGGTGTGGCCGCCAGCGACGAGCGCGACGGTTTCCGCGTCGTTCATCGCCATGCGCGCAAATGTTTCGCGGATGTCATGTGCTGACGCCAGTGGGTCCGGTTTGCCGTTCGGGCCTTCCGGGTTGACGTAGATCAGGCCCATCTGCACGGCGGCCAGCGGATTTGCGAGCTCGCGTTCGCCGCTGTAGCGCTCATCACCCAGCCAGGTCTTCTCCGGACCCCAGTAAATATCCTCCTCCGGCTCGAAGATGTCTTCGCGCCCGCCGGCAAAACCGAACGGCTTCAGGCCCATCGCTTCGATCGCGCAGTTCCCTGCGAGGATCATCAGGTCGGCCCAGGAGAGCTTGCGTCCGTACTTCTCCTTGATCGGCCAAAGCAGGGCGCGCGCCTTGTCGAGGTTGCCGTTATCCGGCCAGCTGTTGAGGGGAGCAAAACGCTGCGTGCCGGCGCCCGCGCCGCCGCGACCGTCATACGTCCGATACGTGCCGGCGCTGTGCCATGCCATGCGGATGAAAAATGGTCCGTAGTGACCATAGTCAGCCGGCCACCAGGGCTTGCTGTCGGTCATCAGGGCGAAGAGGTCTGCTTTTACCTCCTCGAGGTCGAGGCTCTTGAATGCCTCGGCGTAGTTGAACGTGCCACCGAACGGATCGGTTTGCGGGGTGTTCTGGTGCAGCACCTTGAGGTTGAGCTGGTTGGGCCACCACAGATCATTCGACATGCCCCAGACGACGGCATTCAGATCAACACCGTGGACGACCGGGCATTGGCCGGTATCGCTCGACATATCGTTCATGCGGGTTCCTTCTCTCTTGGTGATCGACCCTCGCGTGATCGCCGGCGCGGCGTGGCGCGCGCGATGGGGTCGTAGATGGCTGGGCAGCTTTCGGGAGCCGTCCGTGCTTGCGTGGTAGCAGTGATGTCCGATCAGGACCAATTGCATTCGATGATCGGCCTGATAATCAGAGCTGATGAAAAGCCTTACACTCCGACAGCTTCAATACTTCGATGCCATCGCCCGGCACGGCCATTTCGGTCGGGCGGCGGAAGCGTGCGCCGTGACGCAGCCGGCGCTGTCCATGCAGCTCAAGGAGCTGGAGGCGACGCTCGGCACACCGCTCCTCGAGCGCAGCGGACGACACGTTCGGCTGAGCGCTTTTGGCGAGGCGGCGTTGGCGCGCGCGCGCGATGCACTGCAGGCCATCGACGACATCGGGGATCTTGCACGCACGGCGCGCGGCGAACTTTCCGGTCGGCTGCGGATTGGGGTGATCCCGACGATCGCGCCGTATCTGTTGCCGAAAATTCTCGCCACGTTGGGCCAGACCTTTCCGACCGCCGATCCGCATGTCCGTGAGACGGTGACGCCGGTGCTGCTCAGCGAGATCGCCGACGGTGGCCTAGATCTCGCGATCCTCGCATTGCCGACGTCCGAGGCGGCGCTTGAGGAGTTCGCTCTGTTCGAGGAGCCGTTTCTGCTCGTGCGCCCGCTCGCTGAAGCCGCGGCGCCCCCGCCGGATGTCGAGGCGCTGCGGCAGATGCGGCTGCTTCTGCTCGAAGAGGGGCATTGCTTTCGCGATCAGGCGCTCGCTGTCTGCGGCATTGGTGCAAGTGCGCCCCGCGAAGTGCTGGATGCGAGTTCGCTGTCGACCCTCGTGCAGATGGTCAGTGCCGGCATTGGCGTCACGTTGATCCCGGCCATGGCGCGCGACGTGGAGACCCGCTCGGCGCAGGTCGCGATTTCGCATTTCGGGACGCCGGAGCCGACGCGGACGATCGGGGTTGTGTGGCGTGCTGCGAGCCCGCTTGCCGCGCAGTTCCGTAAGCTGGGCGGCGCGTTGGCGGGGAGCCTGCGACCGGTCCGAGCGGATTGCGACACAACGAACGAGAGCGGCTGACGATCGTTTGATCGTGACGGACTGAGCATGGCTGCTGCGGCATGCTAGATGAGGGTGGATGTCAGCGCTCACGGTCTGGAGATCAAATATGCGCAGCTTCCTCGCACGCTTTGCAACACGCCGGAGTGCGCTGCTCGGTTTGTTCGGCGCGCTTGTGCTCGGTGTCGGGTTTTCAGTTTTTTCTCCGGGTGGCGCCTATGCGTTCCCGGATATCAGCCCGGCCAAGGCGGCGCAGCTGATCAAGGCACGAGCGGACGTGGTCGTGCTCGATATCCGCACACCGGGCGAGTATCGCGCCGGGCACATCGCCGGTGCCGTCAACGTGGACTATTACGACGATGGATACCGCGCGGCGCTCGCCAAGCTCGACCCGGCAAAAACCTACATCATGCACTGCAAGCGGGGCGGGCGGAGCAGTTGGTCGCTGAAGGCGTTCCGCGATCTCGGCTTCACCGATATCCGCCACATGCGCGCCGGTATGGATGGCTGGTTGCGCGCGGGCTTGCCGGTGGTGCGGCCCTAGCTGCGGCATGCGCCGCACGGTGATCGCTGCGGTTTGCGTTGTGCTCGGCCCCGGAACCGCGGACGTCAGGCGAGGCCGGCGATAAACTGGTGGACTTCGCTGACGCAGACTGAGCCTTCCCCGACCGCGGAGGCGACGCGTTTGACGGAGCCGGAGCGGATATCGCCGACCGCGAAGATGCCCGGGCAACTCGTCTCCAGCGGTCCGGGTGCCCGCTCCAGTTCCCAACCGGCTGCTGTGAGCTGATCCGCAGTCAGATCGGTACCGGTAAGAACAAAGCCTTTTTTATCCTGCGTGACGTCCGGCGGCAGAAAGGCGTTGGCCGGGACGGCACCGATGAAGATGAAGAGGTGTGCGATGTCCGCCATCCGCGTCTCGTCGGTGCGGTTGTCGCGCAGTTTGAGCGACTGGAGGCTCTGCTCACCGCAGACCTCAGCGACCTCCGTGAATGGAAGGACGTCGATGTTTTCGGTCTGCTCGATGCGCTCGATTAGATAGCTCGACATGCTGGAGGCAAGGCTTTCGCCGCGGATTAGGATGTGCACCCGGCGTGCGTGGCCGGCGAGGAAAATCGCAGCCTGCCCGGCAGAATTTCCTCCCCCGACGATTGCGATGTCGCGTTTCTTGCAGAGTTGGGCTTCGAGGTGGCTCGCGCCGTAGTGGACGCCGCCGCCAGTGAACCGGTCGAGCCCCTCGATCGGCGGAGTGCGATATTCAGCGCCGGAGGCAATCACGATGCTCTTTGCGCGAACCGTGTCGCCGCCGTCGAGCGTCAGGGTGTGGGGCGCGCCGCAGGTGATCGTTTCAATCCGCCGGGCGCTCGCGACCTCGGCACCGAACTTCGACGCCTGCAGGAAGCCGCGGCCCGTTAGTGCCTGGCCGGAAATGCCGGTGGGGAAGCCGAAGAAATTTTCGATCCGCGATGACGTGGCGGCCTGTCCACCCGGGGCAAGACTTTCGACCACGAGGACCGAAAGGCCCTCCGAGGCGCCATAGACGGCGGCAGCCAGACCGCCGGGTCCGCCGCCCGCGACGACGAGATCATACGTCTGATCCGGTTTGATTGTGGCTGCGATCCCGAGTTCTTCTGCGAGCGCGCGAATGCTCGGCTTCACCAGCGTGAGGCGGTCCGAAGAAACAACGGGGCGGTCCTGCGGTGCGTGCCCCAGCGCGTCGAGCCGAGACTGATTTCCATCGTCTCCCAGATCGCGGAAGGCAAAGGGGATGCCCTGGCGGGAGAGAAACGTCCGCACGCGCGCTGTTTCCGCTTCCTCAGCAACGCCGTAGAGGGTGATGTCGCCCTGATCTTCGGCGATGAGGCGCATGCGCCGGAGAATAAAACTCAGGAATATTTTCTCCCCGAGTTCGGCTTCGAGCGCGATCATTTCGCGTAGTCTTTGCGAGCTGACTTCGAGGACGTGCAGGTCGGTCTTCGCCCGCCCGTCCACCAGCGCACCGCGGGCGATCATCGATGTCGTCTCACCGGCGTAGTGGCCGGCGCTGTGGGTGATGATGTGCTGCTCGGCCCCGTCACGTTGGGCGACGACATCGAGTTCGCCGTCGAGGACGAGAAAGAGGCCGACTGCGCGCTCGCCAGTGCGCCAGAGCCATGTACCGGCCTTGTAGGTCGTTTCCTCGCCGTACCGCCGGACGAGCGCAATCTCGTCCTCGGTCAATGCCGGATCGAGTTCGTGCATGCGGTCGTCGGTGCCCGCCGCCCATGGCGGGGGCTGCGCCTTGTCGCTCGCCTGCGTCACGTCATCGGCCATGGAAACTCCGCCTGGCTATGCGCCCCACCCGGTCCCATCCGGCCCAATCCGGCCCCATCCGGTTTGTCGGGCCTCGTTCGCCCCTTGCCTTCTCATGTAGGCCGCGTCGGGTCCTAGCCCTCCCGTCGGGCCATGAATGCGAGGCGCTCGAACAACTGGACGTCCTGCTCGTTCTTCAGCAACGCACCGTAAAGTGGAGGAATAATCTTACGCTTGTCGTGCTCTTTCACCGTCTCGGGATCGATGTCTTCGTTGTGCAGCAGCTTGATCCAATCGAGCAGCTCGGAGGTCGACGGCTTTTTCTTGAGGCCCGGCACATCGCGCAAATTGAAGAACGCCGTCATCGCATGTTTCACCAGCCGGTTCTTGATGTCCGGGAAATGCACATCGACGATCGCACGCATCGTGTCCGCGTCCGGGAAGCGGATGTAATGGAAGAAGCAGCGGCGCAGAAAAGCGTCGGGCAGTTCCTTTTCGTTGTTCGAGGTGATGATCACGATAGGGCGCTGCTTCGCCGTCACGGTCTCGCCGGTCTCGTAGACGTTGAACTCCATGCGATCGAGTTCCTGCAGGAGATCGTTCGGAAACTCGATGTCGGCCTTGTCGATCTCGTCGATCAAGAGCACGGCGCGGCCGTCGTGGGTGAATGCGTCCCAGAGTTTGCCGCGGCGGATGTAGTTGGCGATGTCCTTCACGCGTTCGTCGCCGAGTTGGCTGTCCCGCAGACGGCTCACTGCATCATATTCGTAAAGCCCTTGCTGCGCTTTAGTTGTCGACTTGATATGCCATTCGAGCAGATCGGAGCCGATCGCGTTCGCAACTTCGTGGGCAAGCACGGTCTTGCCGGTGCCCGGCTCCCCCTTGATCAACAGAGGGCGCTCGAGCGCGATCGCCGCATTCACCGCGACCTTGAGATCCTCGGTCGCAACATAGGAGTCGGTGCCGGTGAACTGCATCATCTTTGTCCGGTAGATCTGGGGTGAAACGCCGAGACGCACCGCGCGGGTCACTCCACGCGTGCTGGCCGCCGGGTGTCTATCACGCAGGCGGATTGACGCAATGCTGGGTCGGCGCTGCAAATCTGTCGCAATCTTTCGGTCGTAAGGTGCCGCATACGCCCCATCGATGCGAGCGCCGAGACTGCCTATGGCCGTGACACGCACCAATCTGAGACGCAGCGTTGTTCTGCGCGCAGGCGTGTTGCTGGTTGCCGTCCTGTGCATCATCGCCGGCGCGATCACCTTGCCCCTGCCCATTCCGACCGGCGTCATTCTGCTCGGGATCGGCTTTGCGCTGATCCTGCTGGTGTCGCGGCGGTCGCGGGTCTGGTTTCGCGGATATCGGCGACGGACCCCGTGGATCGACGCACGGCTCGGGCAGATTGAGCACCGGTTGCCGGATGTGCTGCGGCAGGCGCTGAGCGGTCGTCGACGCCATCCCCAGTCCTGATCGGGTGAGCGCGGCAGATCGCGCGGTGGTTTACGCGGTGCCAGCCGGGCGCTACACCGCCCCGGGCCGCTGGGGGAGCGGCATGCGCGCCGTTTTGCACAAGGGCGCGCCTCTCTGAAACTCCGGGAGGGCCGCATGGCCGAAGCGTACGTCCAGGACGAGGCGCAGCGCGCAACGCACAAGGAAATGGCAGACGCGATCCGCGTCCTGTCGATGGATGCGGTGCAGGCTGCAAAATCGGGGCATCCCGGCATGCCGATGGGCATGGCGGACGTCGCGACGGTGCTCTTCTCGCGGTTTCTGAAATTCGATGCCGCAGCGCCGGATTGGCCGGACCGGGATCGGTTCGTGCTGTCGGCGGGGCACGGCTCGATGCTGCTGTACGCGCTGCTGCATCTGACGGGCACGCCCGGCATGCCGATGGAGGCGCTGCGCCAGTTCCGCCAGCTCGGCCAGCCCACGGCCGGGCATCCAGAGTATGGCCACGCGCCGGGGATCGAGACGACGACTGGGCCGCTCGGTCAGGGTATCGCCACCGCGGTTGGGATGGCGCTTGCCGAACGGCTTCTCGCAGCCCGGCACGGCGACGAAATCGTCGACCATCACACCTACGTCATCGCGGGTGACGGTTGCCTGATGGAAGGGATCAGTCACGAAGCGATTTCGCTCGCCGGACATCAGAAGCTCGGTAAGTTGATCGTCCTGTTCGACGACAACAACATCACGATCGACGGGGCTGCGACGCTGAGCGTCTCGGACGACCAGATCAAGCGGTTCGAGGCAAGTGGATGGGATGCGCAACGCGTGGACGGGCACGATCCGGACGCGATTGCTGCGGCCATCGAGCGGGCCCGTAGCACAGCGTCACCCTCCCTGATCGCCTGCAAAACGACTATCGGATACGGCGCGCCGAACAAGCAGGGAACGTCCGCGACGCACGGTGCGCCGCTTGGTGACGACGAAATCGCTGCGACGCGCGCCGCGCTTGGCTGGGACGCGGCTCCGTTCGAAATCCCCGCGCATATTGCCGATGCGTGGGCCGAAGTTGGCCAGCGTGGTGCCGCGGCACATGAAGCCTGGGAAGCGCGGGCCGGCGCACTCGATGCGCGCGATCGGGCGCGCCTCGATGATCCGCTCGATGATGCAGCGCGCAAAACGCTCAGCGAGACCGTGGTGCACTGCAAAGCGCAATTCCTCGAGGAAGGAAAAGCGCTCGCCTCGCGTCAGTCGTCGGCGAAGGTACTCGAAGCTATTATTCCTCCGCTTGAGCGGCTGATCGGCGGATCGGCAGATCTGACCGGGTCGAACGGTACGATCACCGTGCACTCCGAAGCGGTCCAGCCGCCGGCTTATGACGGAAACTACGTCCACTACGGCGTGCGCGAGCACGGTATGGGCGCCGCCATGAACGGCATCGCTCTGCATGGTGGTTTCATCCCATACGGTGGGACGTTCCTCGTCTTCACGGACTACTGCCGTCCGGCGATACGGCTCTCGTCCCTGATGGGCAAGCGCGTGATCTACGTCATGACGCACGACAGCATCGGGCTCGGCGAAGACGGGCCGACCCACCAGCCGGTGGAGCATCTGGCTGCGCTGCGGGCGATCCCGAACCTCAACGTTTACCGCCCGGCCGACAACATCGAGGTGGCGGAATGCTGGGAAGCGGCACTGACGACGCCCGAGACACCGTCGATCATGGTTCTGACGCGGCAGGGGCTGCCGCCGCTGCGCGGCGATGCGACGGAGGAAAATCGTTCGGCCACTGGCGCGTATGTGCTGCATGAGCCGGAGGGCAAACGGGACGTGACGCTGCTCGCGACCGGGTCGGAAGTTGGACTTGCCATGACGGCGGCGCAGACCCTCGCAGGTGAGGGCATCCACGCGGCCGTCGTCTCAATGCCGTGCTGGGAGCTCTTCGAAGCGCAGTCGCAAGACGCGCAGCGGGCGGTGCTCGGAACTGCACCACGGGTCGCCGTCGAGGCAGCGGTCGATCTCGGCTGGCATCGCTGGATCGGATCGGATGGGGCGTTTGTCGGGATGCACAGCTTTGGCGCATCCGCTCCGGCACCGGCACTCTTCGAGCATTTCGGCATAACCGCCGACGCCGTCGTCGTGGCCGCCCGGCGCGTCGCCTCGGCCTGAGCAAAGACACACCTGGTAACCCATCGGGCGCGGTTGAGCCGGGGGGTTGCTCCAAGCGCTCAAAAGTTGCGTTCACTGACGCGCCGGCGGCGAACTCCGCTCGCGTGAAGGGAGCCGTCATAAAACACGACGATCAGGAGATCGGTGACCATGTACGACGTCAACCTCAGCGGCATTCGCACGATTGCAGATGTCGACGTGACGAACGCGGTCGTGCTCGTGCGGGCCGATCTCAATGTGCCGATGGAGGCAGGGCAGGTCACCGATACGACCAGGCTCGACCGGTTCGCACCGACGTTGCAGGACCTTGCCGCGCGGAGAGCAAAAGTCGTGGTGCTCAGCCATTTCGGGCGGCCCGAAGGATCGGTTGTGCCGGCGATGTCGCTGCGGGCGGTGGCAGGTCCGCTTGGGCAGTCCGTCGGGCGCGAGGTCGATTTCGGCGAAACGGACTGGGACGACGTCGCACGCCTTCAGCACGAGATTGCGGGCATGGCGCCGGGAGATATTCTCCTCGCGGAGAACACACGTTTTCATCCGGGCGAAACCGACAATGCGCCTGACCTCGCCCGCCGAATGGCCGGGCTTGGTACGATCTTCGTGAACGATGCTTTCTCCGCTGCGCACCGCGCGCACGCGTCGACCGTCGGGATCGCGGATTATCTTCCGGCCTATGCCGGGCCATCGCTCGCCGCGGAGATCGATGCGATCCGCTCTGCTCTCGATGCGCCGAAGCGGCCGGTGGGTGCAGTGGTCGGCGGGGCCAAGGTGTCGTCAAAGCTGCCCGTGCTGGTCAATCTCGTCGAGCGGCTTGACGCCCTGATCATCGGTGGCGGCATGGCGAACACGTTTCTCCACGCGCTCGGCCACAATGTTGGGAAGTCGCTGTGCGAGCCCGAGTTCGCGGATACGGCGCGCGACATTCTCGCGAAGGCGAAAGAGGCGGGGTGCGCCGTTCATCTGCCGGTCGATGCCGGGGTCGCTCCGCAGTTCGAAGCAGGCGCGCCGGTGGAATACGTCGGCATCGATGATGTGCCGGGCGACCAGATGATCCTCGATGTAGGGCCGCAAACCCGCGCGCAGCTCGATACAGTCGTCGCCGGTCTTGAAACCCTGCTTTGGAACGGCCCGCTCGGCGCGTTCGAGATTGCGCCGTTCGATGTGGGCACCAACGCGCTGGCGAAATCAGCCGGGGCGCAGACCGCGGCAGGTCGCCTGCGCACGGTTGCGGGCGGCGGAGATACGGTTGCGGCGCTTAATCATGCCGGGGCAGCGTCACAGTTCAGCTATATCTCGACGGCGGGCGGAGCGTTTCTCGAATGGCTCGAAGGACGGCATCTGCCGGGGATACTCGCATTGACGAGGTGACCGACGTGGCGCAGCGCACGACCTTGCAACGGCTCGCACGGCATTGCTTGGCCATGGCTGTGCCGCGCGCTGCCACACGGAACGCGATCGTATCCGTCATGGTCTGCATCGCGACGGTGGCGGTGAGTGATCGTGCCGACGCGCAAACGGTTGGGCCACAGGTTCTGGAAGAAGATGTCGCGGCGCACCCCTGCCGGCGGGCGGGAACGGAAACGGCCGTCCCGTTCGAGCTTGCTGCAGGGCGAACGCTTGCCCGGTCGATCCCGAATGCGCTGAGTGGGGCGCCGGGCAATCCCCTTCGCGGGCGCACGCTGATGGTCGCCGCGGACCGTGGCAATTGCATCGCATGCCATGCGGTCGCTGATATTCGGCGCAAGGCGCGGCGGGCAGATTCCACGTCGGTCAGCCGGTTCGGCATTCAGGGCACCGTTGGGCCGGCGCTCGATGGCGTCGGGAGGAAATATGAGGCCGGGGAGTTGCGCCTCTGGGTGGTTGACCCTCGGCTTGCGGTGACCGGACGCCAGCCGCTGAAGCCGGCCTATCACTCCATCCGTGAGCGCGTGCGTGTGCTCGAGGGCTGCGAAAATCGCGTGCTGCTCACGGCGCAGGAGATCGAAGATATCGTCGCCTACATGGCGACACTGACGGAAGCTGCGGAGTGACGCGCCGCGCTTGGAAATACTGCCGCAGACCGCGCCTGGTCGCCGGTGGTGTTGCCGCCTTGGCCGCTGTGATCGTGACGGCTTGTGCGACCTTCGGTTCGCATGCGCAAGCGCGAGACGGCGTGCGCACGCCGGTCACGCCGCCGATGAAAAATCATCCACTGGACGAGGTCTGGTCGGGCAAGCGGTATGCGAGCGAGACAGCCCGGGCGCTTCATGATGCGCGGGAGGAAAATCCGGCGAATGGGGTCGTGGCGGACGGAACGCTGCTCTGGCGGCGCGTCGTTGGGTCAGCCGGTAAGTCCTGTGCTTCGTGCCACAACGACCCGGCCTTCTCGATGCGCAGCGCCGGGACGCGGTATCCGAAATATTTCTCCGGCTGGCAGCGCCCGATCACGCTCGAAGACCGGATTAACCGATGCCGCGATGTGCACATGCGTGCCGAGCGGTGGCCGCGCGGTGCGCGTTCGTTAATCGCCATGACCACGTTCGTACGCTCCCAATCCAGGCGTCAGCCGGTGCGGCCCGCCTATGATGGCCGGATGCAGCCGTTTGTTGCGAGCGGTCGCAAGAGCTTCGTCCAACGCATCGGCTTGCTTGGGCTCTCATGTCAGAACTGCCACGGCAGCCTTGCGGGAAAGCGCCTCGGCGCGCAGACCCTCAGCCAGGGGCAGAGCAATGCGTTCCCGACCTACAAGCTGACGCTCGGCGCGGTCTCGTCGCTGCACCAGCAGTTTCAGCGGTGTAACATCCGCGTGGGGGCGGAGCCGCTGGAGCTCGGTGCGGATGCCTACGTCAACCTCGAAGCCTATCTGGCGTACCGCGGGGTGGGGTTGCCGGTTGAGACGCCGGGTGTGCGCGATTAGCTAGGGTGATGGTGGCAGCGGTCGCGCCCGGAGCGCTTGGGCCGGTTGCACCCGCTGAAAATGGAGAGTGGCGATTTTGGCGGACGTATCGCTCTATCTTGTTATCGCGGCGGCGGGGCTGATCAGTTTTCTCTCCCCTTGCGTGCTGCCGCTGGTGCCGCCGTATCTCTGCTACCTCGGTGGCACGAGCATGGACCGGCTGGCGGCACAGGAGGATGCGCTGCCACGTGACGTCTCGCGGCGCGTCATTATCTCGGCGCTGTTTTTCATCCTCGGGTTCACGACGGTGTTCGTGGCGCTCGGGGCCGGTGCTTCCCTCGCCGGGCAATTCATCCAGGAACACAAGATTCTACTCGGACAGATCGCCGGCGCGGTGATCATCCTGTTCGGGTTGCACTTCCTCGGCATCCTTAAAATCGGGCTGTTCTACCGCGACACACGCTGGCAGGCGCAGGATGCGAACGCGGCGACCTCGTTCGGTGCGTATGTGATCGGGCTTGCCTTTGCGTTCGGTTGGACCCCGTGCATCGGGCCGGTGCTGGCCGTGGTCTTGTCGCTCGCGGCCAATGAGGCGAGCCTCAACACCGGCATCGGTATGCTGTTCGTCTACTCGCTCGGGCTCGGGGTGCCTTTCCTGCTCGCAGCCGTCGCGATCCGTCCGTTCCTGTCGTTCATGAGCCGGTTTCGCCGCCATCTCGGCACCGTGGAGAAAATCATGGGCGCGCTGCTCGTTCTCACCGGCGTGCTCTTCATGACAGGCGCAATCAATGATTTCGGCAACTGGATGCTGGAGACGTTCCCGATCCTCAACGAGCTGGAAGGGCTGGTCGCCGGAGATGCGTTCCGCGAGCGGGTGCTGGAGCAGCGCGACGGGCTGTGAGCCGGCTACCGTTTCCGCTCGCATGGTTGTTTGGCGTGGCGGGGCGGGATAAGCGGCGGCGACCGTTCGCAATAATCGTCATTCGCCATGAACATTGCTCTCTCCATCGCCGGCTCCGACCCCTCAGGTGGCGCCGGAATCCAAGCCGATCTCAAGACGTTTGCGGCGCATGAGGTCTACGGCGCGGCTGTCCTGACAGCGCTCACTGCGCAGAACACGCAGGGCGTGCAGGGGGTGCATCCGATCCCGCCGGTGTTCATTGCCGCGCAGATCGAGAGCGTGATGAGCGATCTTGCGGTCGGCGCCGTGAAGACCGGCATGCTCGCGACGCGCGATGTGATCGAAGTCGTCTCTGCAGCGCTCGCATCGCGTGACCGCCAGGGCGTCGTGGTCGACCCGGTCATGGTGGCGACAAGTGGTGATCGACTTCTGGAGGCTGAGGCCGAAGACGCCGTTCGCGCCATGATGCTGCCGCTCGCGCACATCGTGACGCCCAACCTACCGGAAGCTGCTCGTCTGCTGGAGACGGAGGAGGCGACAACGCTCGACGAGATGGAAGCTCAGGCCCGTGCGATCCACGCGCTTGGGCCACGGGCGGTGCTCGTGAAGGGAGGGCATAGCGTTGCAGGCGAGGCCGCGACGGATGTGCTTTTCGACGGTGATGCTTGTCATCACTTCTCCGCGACGTGGATCGATACACAAAACACGCACGGCACGGGGTGCACGCTTTCCGCCGCGGTCGCTGCGCGGCTCGCAACCGGCGCGGATCTCCCGGCGGCGGTGCGTGGAGCCAAGGACTACGTGCATCGTGCCATCGAGCGCGGGCGAACGGCCAAGATCGGCACCGGGCGCGGCCCGCTCGTTCACCATGGCTGAGCCGACTTGCGGCGTTGCGAGCGTCGCCGCTTGTGCCGTGGGGCGAGCCTGCTAGAGACGGAGCATGCGCTCGATTGGATTCGGTCTCGAACGTCTCGGCCGGCTGGCCATCCTGGCGCCGAAGCTCACCGCTATCGCGCTCATTCTCGCGACCGCCATTTGCGGTTACGGCCTGACCCGGCTCAATTCTGTCGACACGCTGAGCGAACTGTTCCGCGCCTCCAATGTCGAGTTCCAGAACTACGACGAGATGAGCCGGAATTTTCCGGCAAGCGAGTTCGACGTCCTCATCATCGTCGAAGGCGACGATCTGCTTTCCCCGGCGCGGCTTGAAGAGCTGCGGCTGCTGCATTTCGATCTCGAGCTTACCGACGCTGCCGCGGGCGTGATCTCGCTCTTTTCGGTCCGCGATACACCCGACGCGACCGGCTTTGTGCCGCCGCTCATTCCCGACGTGCTCGCAGCCGGCCCGGCGCACGAGGCGTTGAAGAAGAAAATTCTCGCAAACCCGCTGATCGAGGGAAAGCTCGTCGCCTCCGGGCCGAGCGGTGATCTCGTGCTGCTCGTCGTCAGCCTCAACCGTGAGGGGTTCGAGAGCCGGGGGCTCACGCGATCGGTCGGCGAGATCCGCACGCTGATCGACGATGTCCTCGGCGCTGCGCCCGTGCGCGTGCAACTCGCCGGCGCGCCGGTGATGCAGCTCGAAATCCGGGATGCGATCGCGCGTGATCGGATTATCTACAACGTCTCCGGCTTTGCGCTCGGCATCCTGCTCTGCCTCATCCTGTTCCGCCGCGCCGGGCTCGTGCTCATCGTCGCGCTCTGCCCGGCGCTCGCGACCATCTGGACGATGGGGCTGCTCGGACTACTCGGCTTCAAGCTGAACTCGTTCACCAACGTGCTGCCCGCGCTGGTCATGGTGATCGCCTTCTCCGACGCCATGCACATGATCTTCGCGGTGCGCCGCGGACTGCGTGACGGTGCTGACAAGCGCACGGCGGTGCGCGAGGCCGTCGACGAGGTTGGTCCGGCCTGTGCGCTCACCTCGATCTCGACCTCGATCGCGATGGCGACGCTCACGCTAACCGACAGCGCGCTGATCGCCACGTTCGGTGCGGCGGGTGCGGTCGCGACATTGCTGGCGTTCCTCGCGGTGATTTTGGTCGTGCCGGCCGGCAGCCTGCTGCTGATTGGGGACGAGGAGCGGTTCCGGGCTGACGAGGTGTCCCGCGGGCGAGGCATCGCGGCTCTGCAAGGCGCGTGCGGGTGGTTCGCGCAGTGGCTCGATGGGCGGTATCGCGCGGTCTTCGCACTCGGACTGACGCTGTTTGCGCTCTGCATTGCGGCGCACAGCCAGCTCGTGCCGAACTACCGGCTGAGTGATCAGGTGCCGGACAACAAGGAGTCTGTCGCGGCATCCGAACGGCTCGATGCGAAGCTGACAGGGGCCCATCCGATCCACGTGATGCTGCGTTGGAAAGAAGGGGCGACAGTGCGCGATGCGCGCATGCTCGACGTGATCTCGGACGTCCACAAGGTGCTCGCGGACCATCCGCGCATCGGCAACGTCTGGTCGGTCCATACGCTGCGAACCTGGCTTGCGGAGATCGGCGTGACCGAGGTCGCTGAGATCGGTCGATACATCGACCTGCTGCCCGATAATCTCGTCTCACGCTTTCTGAACGAAGAGACCCGGCGCACGCTCGTGACAGGACGCGTGCCGAACCTTGAGGCGGCGGATGCGGTGCCGGTGATGCGAAGTCTTGAGGAGGTGCTTGCCGCCGTTGAAGCGCGGCATCCGGATATTCGCATGAGCGTGACGGGGCTGACTGCTGTGGCGGCCTATCAAAGCTCGAACATGATCGCGCAGCTCAACCGAGGGCTCATGCTCGCAGTGGTCATCGTCATTTGCGTGATGGCGCTTGCGTTTCGCTCGTTCTGGGTGCTCGGCGTGAGCATCCTGCCAAATCTGCTGCCGCTCGTTGCTGCCGGGACGATGCTCTGGTTTCTCGGCGATGGCCTCGGCTACGCGAGTGTAATCGCGCTGACCGTCGCGTTCGGGCTCGCGGTGGATGATTGCATTCACTTCCTTTCGCGATACCGACTGGAGCTTGCACAAACGGCCGGTGCGGTCCGGCCGGCTCTGCAGGCAACACTCGCGCACATTGGTCCGGTGCTGATCCTGACAACGGCCGTGCTCATGGCGGGGCTCGCCGTCACCGCGCTGAGCGATTTGCCGGCGATGCGGTTGTTTGGCTCGCTCGTGCTGGTGACGTTGTTCGCTGCGCTCCTCGCCGATCTGATCATCCTGCCAGCCGTCATCGCGATGCTTGATCGGATCTCCGGCAGGTCCAGTCGAGTGCCTGCGCCGCCTGCGTCTGCCGCAGAGTAGCCGCTCGGCCACGATTTTTGCGGCTCGCGAAAATTCGTGCATGCGCCAGCGGCGGCGGGTTTGCCTCCACTCATGATGCGCGGCTAGCTAGTTCCAACTGGGTGCAAGTTGCGTGGCGTGGTCGGTGTGTTGAGGCGTTTGGGTCTGGCAGCGGTATTGGCGGCGTTGAGCTGCAGCGTCAGCGCGAGCGCGTTTGCTGGCGGCTATGCTTTGCGCGAGCAGTCGACCACCTCACAAGGTGCGGCGTTCGCGGGAAGTGCGGCCGGTGGCAGTCTTTCCTCGATGTTCTGGAACCCGGCAGCGCTCGGTGCCATCGACGGGACGGTTAGCGAAAGTCATGCAGCCGGTTTCTTCGGGCGTACGAATCTCGCCGCCGACGGGGGTACGCTGAACGCAGCCGCAGCGGTGACCAACGCCAGCCCTTTCAGCGGCGATATCGCGGACGAAGCGCTGATCACATCGAGCTACTACGGCCATCGCCTGAGCGAACGCTGGTGGCTCGGCCTGAGCATCAACGCGCCGTTCGGACTGGTCACGGAGCCGGCTAATCAGTCGTGGCAAGGCGCGCCGATTGCCCGCAAGTCGGAGATTTTTACGCTCAACGCGGCGCCGACCGCGGCGGTCGAATTAATGCCGGGGGTCGTGCTCGGCGCGGGGCTTCAGGTCCAATACCTTTCCGCCGAGCTGTCGTTCGCGACGGCGCCGACGGCTGGCGCACCGAGCGCGATCTACAAGGGCGACGACATCGCGATCGGCGGCACGCTCGGGATCTATCTGACGCCATCGCCCACGACGCAGATCGGCATCGGCTACCGCTCGGAAATCCGCCATACGCTCGACGGTGATCTTGGTCTCGTCGGTGGCTCCGCGTTTCCGGAAAACGACGTAGCGCTCACAACGCCGGACACTGTGACAGTGAGTGTGCGCCACGCGTTGTCGCCGCGCCTGCGCGTGATGGGCACGTTCGAGTGGACCAACTGGTCGGACTTCGACGCGGTCACGCTCACGGATCTTACCGGGATCGGCCTCGCACCCGGCGCCACGGCAACCATCGATGCCGGCTGGGACGATGCGTGGTTCGCCTCCGTCGGGGCGGAATATGACGTGTCCGATGCGCTGACGGTTCGTGGTGGGGTCGGCTTCGAGCGCTCGCCGATCCGTAACGCAGAGCAGCGGCTGACCTCCGTTCCGGACGCAGATCGGATCTGGCTCAGCGCGGGCGCGAGTTATGCAGCAACGCGCTACGCGACCATCGATGTCGCCTACACCCGTGTGCTGGTCGACGATGCGCGCTTTTCGCGGTCGACGGCAACCGATCCGAGCGCGACGCTCGAAGGCTCGGTCGAGACCAACGTGGATATATTCTCTTTGAGTGTGCGCCAAAAGCTGAACCGCGATCACCCCGTCTTCGGTGGTCTCTTCCGCTGATCGGGCGAGCTGCGTGACGGTTCGCGCGCTGGCGCCCTGATGGCGCTCGGGCGATGAAGCCAGACGAGCTGCGGGGTCGGCTGTGCCTCAACCAACTGCATCGCGCACCATTGTTCTTGCGACGGACGCCTGGCTTCCGCAGGTCAACGGCGTCGTGCGGACCTACCAGCGGTTGGTCGACGAGCTCGCAGCACGTGATGTGCGCCTCGACGTCATCGCGCCCGACCAATTCCGCAATTTCCCTGCGCCGACCTATCCAGAAATCCGCCTGGCCATTGCCTCAGCCAGCAGCTTGGCGCAGCGGATCGAAGCCGCCGACGCCGATGCCGTGCACATCGCAACGGAGGGGCCGATCGGCTGGGCGGCGCGGCGCGCCTGCCGTCGGATGGGGCGCGTTTTCACGACCTCGTACCACACGCGCTTTCCCGAATATCTACGCGCGCGGTTTCCGATCCCGACCGGGCTGAGCTACGCGGCGCTGCGTCGGTTTCACAATGCGGGCGCAGGCATGCTGGTTGCGACAGCGAGCCTGCAGCGCGAATTGCGCGATCGGGGGTTCGCTACCGTCACGCCGTGGACGCGCGGGGTCGACACGGAGGTTTTCCGGCCGAGCGATGCGCGCATTTTCGGTCATGGGTCGGTGCTGCTCTATGTCGGTCGCGTAGCGGTGGAGAAAAACCTGGAGGCATTCCTCGCGCTCGAGACCTCGGGTCGCAAAGTGGTGGTCGGCGATGGACCAGCGCGCCTCGACCTTTCAGCCCGGTTTCCGCAAGCGCAGTTCACCGGCAAGCTCGAGGGGGCTGAGTTGGCCAAGGCCTACGCGTCGGCGGATGTTTTCGTCTTTCCGAGCCTCACGGACACCTTCGGCATTGTGATGCTCGAAGCCATGGCCTGCGGCACGCCCGTCGCGGCCTATCCCGTGACCGGGCCGATCGACGTCGTCGAGGAAGGTGTCAACGGCGCACTGGACGATGATCTCGGTCGGGCTGTCTCGCGCGCTTTGGCGCTGGACCGGTCGGCCGTTCGTGAAGCCGCGCGGTCATTTTCGTGGTCAGCCTGTGCAGAGCAGTTCATCGCGACTGTTGCGGCCGCTAACGGCCGGGACGACGCGGACCCACACCGGCCCGGCGCATCACGCTGATGATTGCCGTCGTCGGTGAGGCATGAAATATCAGGCGCATGTCTGACATGCCCCACAGCAGCCGCCCGGATTTCGACGATGTCGTGCGGGCTGGTGAGCAGATCGCGGCGCACGTCGTATGCACGCCGCTGCTGCGCTCGGATCGGCTGGACGCGGCGACCGGGGCGAGTGTCTTTCTGAAGGCGGAAAACCTGCAACGGATGGGTGCCTTCAAGTTCCGTGGTGCCTACAACGCGGTTAGTCGCCTCACCGCGGAGGAGAAAGCAGGCGG
This sequence comes from Pseudomonadota bacterium, assembly GCA_038523655.1. GTDB lineage: Bacteria > Pseudomonadota > Alphaproteobacteria > Rhizobiales > CALHAX01 > CALHAX01. Next base: position 23,381 of record JBCBJG010000006.1, read on the forward strand.
CGTGCTCGCCTCATCCTCGGGCAACCATGCGCAGGGGATCGCGGAGGCCGCCCGGCTTGTGGGGGCGGATGCGACCATCGTCATGCCGAGCGATGCGCCGAAGGTGAAGGTCGCCGGCGTGCGACGCGCCGGCGCGTCAATCCGCTTTTACGATCGCAATACGCAGGACCGGGAGCAGGTCGCGTCGGCGCTGCGCGAAGAGATTGGCGGCACGTTCGTCCACCCGTTCGACCATCCGCATATCATCGCGGGGCAGGGTACCGCCGGCGATGAAGCGATGCGCCAGATGGCGGATGCCGGTCAGCAGGTGGACGTGGTCGTTGTGCCCTGCGGCGGCGGTGGGCTGACGGCAGGCGTTGCGCTCGCGGTGCATGCGCATTTTCCCTCCGCGGAGATATATGCGGTCGAGCCAGCAGGCTATGATGATACCGCGCGCTCGTTTCGCGCCGGTGAGCGGATGCGGAACGCGAAAACCTCCGGATCGATTTGCGATTCGCTGCTGTCGCCGAGCCCGGGCGAAATCACGTTCGCGATCAACGCGCAGCATCTGAACGATGTGGTCACGGTGACGGACGACGAGGTCCGCTCTGCCGTCGCATTCCTGTTCGATGCGCTGAAGACGGTCGTAGAGCCGGGCGGTGCGGCAGCGCTGGCGGCGGTGCTTTTCGGTCGCGTCGCGAGCGAGGGGAAAAACGTCGTCGTTCTGCTATCGGGCGGAAATGTTGATCCGGATGTGTTCGCGGACATCGTCGCCCGCCCGCACGGCATCGACGCCTAGGCTCATGCTCTCCTCCGACGGCGCAGGCGCGCGCACCGCTCTGCTGGCCGGTGCTCTCTTTGCCGCGCTGTTTTTCTCCGCTGGCGTGCAGATGGCATACCTGCCCGTCTGGTTCGCAGCGCGCGGGTTGAGCGAGACAGAAATCGCAATCGTGCTCGCGTTACCGATCGCGGTGCGCATCTTCTCTACGCCGGCCATCAGCTTTCATGCGGACCGCACGGGCCAGCGGACCCGCGTGATGCACTTCCTCGCGATCGGCGCGCTCGGGGCCGTGGTGTTGCTCGCGGTCGCCGAAGGGTTTTGGGCCATCCTCGGTGTGATGCTGCTTCATGCGAGCCTTTGGACGGCTGTCATGCCGCTGTCCGAAGCCTTCGCGATGCAGGGTGTTCGCATGCACGGGCTTGACTACGGGCGGATGCGGCTTTGGGGATCGCTCGCATTCATTGCGGCCGGCTTGGTTGGCGGGTGGTTGCTCGGTCAGTTCGGCGCCGGCTCGGTGATGCCGATGCTGATCTCGGCAGCGGTCCTGTTGCTGCTCGTAACGACCGTGCTGGTGCGCACGGACAAAAAAGGCGCCGCTGATGATCCGGGAGACGCCGACGGTTTGTCGACTGACGTCTCGTCGGCTCCAAACGCGGGGGCATCTACGCCCGGCGCGGTTGCCAGCCCGATCAGCGGTTTGAGCGAAGCGTTCCACCTGCTGAGCCGTCCGGCCGTGCTTCTGCTATTTCTCTCCTCCGGTCTCGGGCAGGCGTCGCATGCGGTCTACTATGCCTTCGGCACCCTGCATTGGCAGTCGGCCGGTATTCCGGCCGCGCTGATCGGCGTGCTCTGGGGGATCGGGGTTGCAGCCGAGGTGGTGCTCTTCGCGGTCTCGCGTCGGGTGATCGCCCGCGTCGGCGCGCTCGTCTTGCTCATTGTCGGCGTGTCGGCCGGGCTGCTGCGTTGGCCGCTCATGGCGGCTGATCTGCCGTTCGCCGCACTCGTCGCGATCCAGCTCCTCCATGGCGCAACCTTTGGCGCGACCCATCTCGCCGCGATGCACCTGATAGCGGACATGGCTGGCGATCGGCTGTCGGCTACCGCGCAAGGCGTCCACAACACGCTCGCCGCCGGGCTGTTCATGGCGGGCTCGATCATGGTGGCCGGGTTGCTCTACCGCGCGTTCGATGGTGCGGCGTATCTGGGGATGGCCGTCGTCTCGGCGGTGGCGCTCATCTTCGCCGTCCTGCTCGCCCGGACGCTTTCCGTTGCTTCAGCGGATGGCGCAGCTCAGCCCCACAGCGCAGGTGAGGGTGGGTGAAGCGTTGCGCCCTCCGCGCGTAAGGCGTGCGGTCGATCCTCAGCAAGCAGAAGCGGTCCATCGAGATCGACCCACCGGGCCTGGTGCGTGAACAGGAACGCGGGCGCCATCGCGAGTGAGGTGGCGACCATGCAACCGAGCATGACGTCGAGGCCGACGGCCTGCGCATCCGTGAGCATCTGCATCAGCCCTGTCGGTCCGCCGGCTTTGTCGAGCTTTAGATTGACCGCGTCATAACGGTCCGCGAGGTCGTAGGGCATGACCGTGCCGCTCAGGGCTTCGTCCGCGCAGATCGGGACCGGGTGGGCGATGTCCGCCAGTACGTGGTCGGCGTCGGCGGGCACAGGCTGCTCCACAAGTTCGATGTCAGCATCTGCTGCTGCCGTGAGGAGGAAAATTAGCTCCCCGTCGGCAGCGGTGGTTGCCCCGGCTTGCGACGCCCAGGCCTCGTTCGCATCAACGATCAGGCGGGCATCGGGTCGGGCCCGGCGCACTGCGTGCATCCGATTGGCGTCCTGGTGCCCGCCGCCGAGTTTAAGCTTGAGCAGCGGGAAGGCGGCGGCGGCGCGCGCGGCTTCTGCCATCAGATCCGGGCTGTCGAGGCTCAGGGTGACAGCGGTGGTGACGGCGGCGGCCGGCGGTTGGCCGAAAAACGTGCCTGCCGGCACACCCCGGCGCTTTGCCGCGAGATCGACCATGGCCGTATCGATGGCATTGAGCGCTGCGCCGCGTCCCAGCCGCGCTTCGAGGTCATCCCACGACGCGCCGCCGGCGATCGAAGCTTCGGCATCCCGGACCTGCGCGATGACGCTGTCGATCGTCTCGCCATAGCGGGCGTAAGGGACGCATTCGCCGCGGCCCGTGCAGCCGTGCGCGTGCAGCGACACTAGCACGACATCCGCATGGGTCTTCGAGCCGCGCGCGATGCGAAATGGCGTGCGCAGGGCGAAGCGTTCGGCGGTGACGGAGAGCTCGGGCATGGCGTGACGGTAGTCGCGACGATAGCGACCGCCAAGCCACTGCGGTGCGCTTGGACAGGACCTCTACGGTGTGCGCCAGATCGGCAGGCAATTTGGTTGGGGATGAGGCGGCGACGATGTCCGCCTCGCCCACCGCCCGGGATATTGTGCGAGACGATTCAGTAGGCTTCGTTGCGTGCGCTGGCGGTGCAGAGCGGTGATGCTCGCCCAAAGGTGTGATGGTCGAAGGTCAGGGAGGCAGAGGGTTGCAGGGCGAGCAGACCGGTGGCGCAACGCTGACGGCCGATGGAGGGGCGATGCGGCTTGCGCTTCATGGTCGCTGGACCATCGACGGCGCGGCACGCCTTGAGCGTCTGCTCGACCGGTTGGTGGCACGCGCGGGATTGGACGCCGGCAACGCTGGTACGTTGGCTGTAGACCTGAGCGCCGTTCGCGAACTTGATACGGCCGGCGCATGGTTGATCAATCGCCTGCGGCATCCCGCACCGGGCTTGAGGCCGTGCGGGGCTGCGAACACCGAAGCTTCAGCGACACTGACTGCGCCAGCAACACTGACTGGGGTTCGCTCCGATCACGCCCTCCTGCTCGAGTTGGTCGCTGCAAACGGCGCGCAGGCACCCGGCGGCCAGAGCCGCGCACGCGGGACGACGCTCATCAGCGATCTCGGCCGCGGCACGGGTGATACCGCCCGCTATCTCCATGCGCTGATCGCCCTGCTTGGTGCGGTCCTCGCCGGGCTTGGGCGCGCGTTCGTGCGGCCCCGTTCCTTCCGTCTGCAGCCTTTCGTGCACCATCTCGACCATGCTGGTCTGCGGGCGGTGCCCATCGTTGCGCTGATCTGCGTGCTGATCGGGGCGGTTGTCATGCAGCAAGGCGCCTCGCAGCTCGCAGCCTACGGCGCGGAGGTTTACGCGGTCGAACTGGTTGCGATCCTCTCGCTGCGCGAAATCGGTGTTCTGCTGACGGCGATCCTCGTCGCCGGGCGCACCGCGAGCGCGTTCACCGCGGAAATCGGCGCGATGAAGATGCGCGAGGAAATCGACGCGATGCGGACGCTCGATATCGAGCCGGTCGCGGCGCTGGTCATCCCGCGTGTGCTCGCTCTGTTGATCGCGGTGCCCCTGCTCGTGTTCGTCGCCGATGTGATGTGTCTGGTTGGCGGATGGGTCGTCGCGTCGGTCCGCCTCGGCATGGAGCCGTTCGATTATCTTCTCCGCCTGCAAGACGCGATCGAGCCGCGGCATTTGTTCGTTGGTCTCATCAAGACGCCGGCCATTGCCCTCGCAATCGCGCTGATCGGATGTCTCGAGGGGTTGCGGACCGCGGGCAGCGCCGAGTCGCTCGGTCAGCACGTGACCGGTGCGGTGGTGAAGGCGATCTTTGTCGTGATCGTGCTTGATGCGATCTTCGCCCTCTTCCTCCTCGCGATCGGGTTGTGAGCGGCATGTCCGGCGAGGGGATCATGAGCGATGGCCCGCGCGCCACCGGCGATGTCGCAATTCGGGTGCGCGGGCTTGTCAAGCGGTTCGGTTCGCAAACGATTTTCGACGGCCTCGCACTCGACGTGCACGCGGGCGAGGTGCTCGGTCTCGTCGGCGCGTCGGGGCAGGGGAAGTCCGTACTGCTTCGAACGCTCGCCGGGCTCGAGCCCTACGAAGCCGGGCAGATCGCGTTTGGCGCCGGCGCGCGTGGCGATGGGACGGCGGCGCCCACGGCGCTCGGCATCCTGTTCCAGGATGGTGCGTTGTTCGGCGCGCTCACAGTACTCGAGAACATCGAGGTTCCGCTGCGTGAACAGAGCAATTTGCCTCCATCGCTGCGCCGCGACCTAGCGATGATGAAGCTGCGGTTGGTCGGCCTGCCTGATGACGCTGCGCATAAACCTCCGTCGGCGCTCTCCGGCGGGATGCGCAAGCGAGCCGGATTGGCCCGGGCCCTCGCGCTCGATCCGCGCATCCTGTTCCTTGACGAGCCGACCGCGGGGCTCGACCCGATCTCTGCGGCAAGTTTCGACGACCTGATCGTAACGTTGCAGCGTGCACTCGGCCTCACGGTTTTCATGGTGACGCACGACCTCGATACGCTGTTTGCGGCGTGTAACCGCGCGGCGGTCCTGGCCGACGGCCGGATTGTCCGCGACGGTGCGCCGGCGGCCCTTCGCGCGGCGCCGGGGCATGCGTGGGTCGAATCGTATTTCTGCGGCGCGCGGGCTGCGCGTCTGCAGGGCGTTGGTGAGGTTGCGGCCTGACGCTGATCTCGCGGGCCGAATGGCGTGCGTTTTGTTCCTGTCTCTGTTGTGTCGACGCGTTCGCCGCCTGCTCCGGTGCGAGCTGAACCCGCACCCGACCCGATGGGGAGAAAAAACATGGAATCGCGTGCGAACCACTTTTTTGTCGGGCTGTTCGTGCTCGCCACGGTCGCGGCCGGGATGATTTTCCTGTTGTGGACCGAAGGAGCGGGCACGGCGCAGGACGGTAAGCGCTACAGCATTTTCTTTCCCGGGCCCGTGGATGGCGTGGTGCGAGGAACGCCGGTCCACTTCAATGGCGTTCGGGTTGGCCGGGTGACGGGGCTGACGATCGACGCGGTCGATACGACACGGGTGCGGGTGGACATCTCGGTCGCCTCCAGGACGCCCGTGCGCGAGGACAGCCGTGCCCGGATCTCCCGCCAGGGCCTCACCGGCGGTGCCACCATTAGTCTTTCTGCCGGAACGATGGCGAGCGCACTGCTCGATGCGTCAAGTGCGCGGCGTTCTGTGCTCATTCCGGTTGCGGGGAGTGGCACGGGCGGTGGGCTGCTCGACCGCGCGCCGCAGGTGCTTGCCAACGCCGATACGGCGATTGCGGAGCTGAACGGTATCCTCGCGCAGAACCGCGCCCCGATCGGGCGGGTCATCGCGAACGTCGAAGAGCTTTCCCAGGCGCTGGCGAGCAACAAGGGTGAGATCGTCGGTGCGATCGCCGATGTCCGCAAGGCTGCGCGCGGGTTTGAGAAAGTCGCGCCACTGCTCGAGGATACGCGTCGCCTCGTCGCCCGTCTCGACGGTGCCGTCGCGCAGAATGAAGCGCGGTTCACCGCGACGCTGACGAACATCGAAGCGTTCAGCAAAACGCTCGCCGATGAGCGCCGCGGACTGTCGGACTTGCTTGCGACCGCGCAACGGGTGGCGGCGGGTCTGGAAGGCAGCGGCAAGGTGGTCGCGGACGCCGGGCGCATGATCCGCCGCGTCGAAAAGCTCGTCGCGGACAATGAGGACACCGTTCAGGCGTCGCTTGCCGACACGCGCAAGTTCACCGAAGCGCTGGGGAAAAATGCGGGGACCGTCGACACGGTTTTTGGAGACCTGCGCGTGCTGTCGACCCGACTGTCGCGTTCCGCCGTTAAACTCGAGACCACGCTGGGTGCCGTTGCCGACTTCCTCGGGGAGAAAAATGGCGAGTCGGTGCTTGCAGATGTGCGTGAGGCCGTCGCGTCCTTCAAGACGCTGTCGGCGCGTCTCGACGCGAGCATCGGGGTGAATGCCGAAGAGCTGACGCGGTCGACCAAGCATTCGCTCGCCGAGGTTGAATTGTTCCTGCGCGATGGCCGACGCATGGTCCGCACGCTCGATCGGGTTCTGGCGGGGATAGA
>JBCBJG010000007.1:0-26843 GCA_038523655.1 Pseudomonadota bacterium
GCGCCGCCCGAGGAACATCGCGATGACGGCGCGGAAGATGCGCCAGCCGTAGCGCAGCACGATGAACTTCACGACCCAGCCGAGAATGCCGCCGCCGCGCCCGCCCAGTGAGCGGCCGATCGCATCGCGGATGCCGCCGGAGAATCCACCCGGGGCGCGGCCGCGTTTCTCCACTTCCTTCGCGATCTCGCCATAGGGTGCAGGCTGATCCCACTTCGGTGGCGCGACATCGTCCCGGCGATAGCTCGTGCCGCCACTCGTATCGGGCATGCGTGGAAAGCCATCGATGTCCGGCACTCGACTGATGGTGTCACGACCGAACTGGCGGCCAATCTCGGGACCGCCGTTCTTGAAAATCATTCCCATCAGGATTGATGCGAGCTGCGGCAGGATCTGCTCGAGAATATCTCCCCCGATCCCGGTCGCGTACTGCGTTTGTGTTTGGAGCGCGCGCGCCTGCCGATCCGAGCCAAGCATGTGCCGCAGGATCGCTTCGCCATCGGACACGGTCGCTGGATCGCCGAGCGTCGTCGCATCCTCGAAGTACTTCGCATGGTGACCCGAGGCGAGCGCGCGGAGCAGTTCCTCAAGGCCCTGCTTTGATTGGATGTTCGCTTGCACGGCCCGGGTCAGCACGGGAACCGCGGTCTGCACGGTGTCTTCGGCCTCTTCGTGGGTCAGGCCGTACTTCGCGGCGAGATTGTCGATGATCGCGCCGTTCTGTGCGCGTTTGAATTGCCGGACGGCGGACATCGAAGACTCCCTGCGTCAGTCTTTCTGCTCCGCCTGCTCGTCGCGCGGTCTTACCGGATTTGCAAGCGTGCGGGACGGATCGGGGGAAAAGTTGGGTGGTGGAGCTGCGTGGTGATCGGTTGATCGACGTGCGGTCAGCGTCGGGTCCGGATCGACGGCAGGAAATTCTTGCGGGACGTAATTAGACCCGCCCGCTTTCCGCATCGTGGTGCGCACGCGCGAGAACGCCGTCGAGCCACCGTAGCGCTGCACCGGGGCGAAGTGGCCGCTCGGCGATGCGCTCGGCATGTTCGGCGGCGAAACTGAAGGGATCGGTACGGGCATCGTCGGGACGCACGGCGTGGAGCAGTCGGAGAAATGCCGGGCGGCTTGCTTCACGCACGGCTGCGAGAATGATCAGTGTCAGCGCTGGCGTCATGGCGCGGAGCGATTGGTGCGACATCGCGAGATCCCGCGCCATCTCGTCGAAGCGCTGCCAGAGGGACTGGTCGCCGCGGGTCAGACCGCGATGCATGGCATCGCCCGCAACGCGCACCCCCTGGTCGATCACCGCGGCCGGTTGATGGGCAATGCGCGCTACGGCCGGGTCGGCCAGCCAATGGATCAGTTCGTGCAGCCCGCCCGGGCGATCGATCAGCCTCGCGACATCGGCCATCACCCACGGGCGCACCCGGACCAGGGCAGCGGCGACGGCCTCGGGCGGCAAATGATACCGTCCGGCCAGCGCATGCAGCGCCATCGCAGTCCCGCGTCCGGTGAGGATGTCGTCCAGCGCTGCCACGTCGGCCTTTCCGCTCGGTTATCTCAATTGCTGCGTTACGACGTCTTGGCACCGTGGGGAGCAAATATCCAGTGATCCTCGCGCCTTAGCGCGGCTGCTGCTGGCGAACACCGCGCGAGGTGGCGCAGAGCAGCACGCTCCTCGGGATGTTCAGCGCGCGGTTAATCGTGTCTGAAGGACGCTTGCGTGACAGGCTAGGTTCCGGCGTGGCGTTGCGGATACGTTCGGGGCACGTGCGCCCGCGGCGGCGCATGCCTTGATGTTACGGAGTGTGGAATGGCAGTACACAAAACAATCGAAGTGATGGGTTCTTCGAGCAAGAGCTGGGAAGATGCGGTCCAGAGGGTCGTGACCCAGGCATCGAAGAGCGTGAAGGGGATCCGCAGCGTCTGGGTCAAAGACATGAGCTGCGAGGTCGACGGCAAGGGCAAGCTCAAGGGCTACCGCGTCAACTGCAAGCTCACGTTCGAAGTGAAGTAAGCCCGCGCGCTGACCGGCCCGGATGAACTGGTGCGAGGTGCCAATCCTGCGCACGGCGATCATCCGGTCCGGGCGCGCGGCTCATCTACTTCTCAAGACTGGCGAGCGCGGCGTCGAACCCGTTCAACGACACGGGGATTCCGATACCGGCTTCGCGGGTCTGGAACACGATGAACCAAGCGGTTTTGCCTGTGCGCAGCTGGCCGAGGAGTTTTTTGTCCACCGTCACGTGCGCGAGGCAGCCGACGGTGTGACAGCGCACGAACGGAATGCGTCCGACCTTGGCCTCGTCGATGTTCAGACCGAGGCCCGGGGGAAGCAGAAGCCCGAGCGGCGCGAATACCCTCAGCGTGTGCGTCCCGTCGGCGATCGACTGGATGTGGACGCTCAGGCCGACGTTTGGGTTGTCTTCGGACGTGACGTCCTGGACTGCGGCGCACGCCTCGATCGCCGCCCCAATCGGCTTTTTGCAGACAATCTGCCAGTCGCCATGCTGGGCCCTGACGGCGGGTTTCGGTGCCGTCCCGCCGGCCGACGCGCTGCCATCGGACTGAGCTACCGCGGGCATCGCGAGCAATAGTGACGCGGCGAAAAGGCAGACGATTGCAGCCGCATGTCGCGCGCCCCACCTCGGCAAAGTAAGCAAATTCATTCGCCTGACGGTTCCCTGCTTTGTTTGTGGCGAGTATCCGCCGATAGGCGCACGCCGAACCGCGTCCGCCTCTGCTTGCCTTCGAATTCGGATGTCGGCAAGGGAGTGCGGGATCGGCGAGGAAGCTGGCAAAATAGGGGCTGCGCGGCGATCTCTACTGGTGACTGGACACCGCACTGCGTCCAGCAAACAGGACGCTCGATCATCTGCGGGAACATATGCCGCAGCGGTTCGGGTTGTCGGCGGCGGGTTTGTTTGGTGTCTGTCGAAGCGAGGAAGAAGAGATTCCGGCGCAAGACGCGAGGGACGACGACGATGGGCAAGTTACCGGCAATATCGGCGAGCACGCTTACGGGCGTCGCGGTTGCGTTTGGGAGCGGAAGCGTGATGGCGGACGATAAGGTCTACGGTCAGCCTACCGAGTGGGGCATCGGCTTCCAAAACGGCGTCACCGACATCGCCGACTACATTCACTGGTTCCACAACGTGCTGATGATCCCGATCATTTTCGGGATCTCACTCTTCGTGCTCGCGCTGCTGATCTACGTCTGCATGAAATTCAGTGCGAAGAAAAATCCCACACCCTCGCGCAACGCACACAACACGACCCTCGAGGTCGCCTGGACCGTCGTGCCGGTGCTGATCCTGCTGGTGATCGCGGTGCCTTCGTTCCGGCTGCTCTACGCGCAGTATGATTTCCCGAAAGCCGACGTGGTCGTGAAGGCGATCGGCCATCGCTGGTATTGGGAGTATAAGTATCCAGAGGCGGGCGAGGCCGTGAACTTCGAGGCCTACATGGTCGCGAAAGAAGATCTGAAACCGGGTCAGCCCCGTTTGCTTGCGACGGATAACGACGTCGTGGTTCCCGTGAACAAGGTCGTGCATGTGCTCGTGACCGCGAACGACGTGATGCACAACTGGACGATGCCGGCCTTCGGCTCGAAGATCGATGCGGTGCCGGGGCGGACAACGGCGACCTGGTTCAAGGCGCGACGCGAGGGCATCTACTACGGGCAATGTTCGGAGCTGTGCGGCAGTCAGCACGCATTCATGCCGATCTCCGTGCGGGTCGTGAACGATGGTCAGTACGCGCGCTGGCTCGAGGCGCGGAAGTCCGGGGACAGCGCCCGGGTGGAGGCGGTGATGCAGGAAATCATCGCCTACCAGAGCAAGACGAAGAAAACGCGCGAAGTCGCTGAACTCGGGGTCAACTGATCCGCGGCGCGGTTCGGTTCCGGACCGGTTGCGACAAACACGCGTAAGCCTGGCGCACGATTGGAGTTGTGCGCTGACGACGGCAAACACGACGACAGATAGGAATGCCGCGAGGCCCGCTGGGCGGGGCTGCAGATAGGGACGGATAGCATGGCACTCTACGGCGAAGCCGAGGCCCATCACGAGCACATCCCGACGGGATGGAAGCGTTGGGTCTATTCGACGAACCACAAAGACATCGGCACGATGTACCTGATTTTCGCGCTCACCGCGGGCGTGATTGGTCTGGCACTGTCGATTGGGATCCGGCTCGAACTGCAGGAGCCGGGGATGCAGATCTTCGGCAATCCGCACACGTACAACGTGTTCGTGACGGGCCACGGCCTGATCATGATCTTCTTCATGGTCATGCCGGCGATGATCGGTGGGTTCGGCAACTGGTTTGTGCCGCTGATGATTGGGGCGCCAGACATGGCGTTCCCGCGAATGAACAACATCTCGTTCTGGCTGCTGCCGGCGGCTTTCCTGCTGCTCGTGATCTCGATGTTTGTCGAGGGTCCGGCCGGTGGGCAGGGCATGGGCGGCGGTTGGACGATCTATGCGCCGCTGTCGAGCAATCCGCAGTATCAGCCGGGACCGGCAATGGATCTGGCGATCCTGTCGCTGCATATCGCTGGCGCCTCGTCGATCCTCGGCGCGATCAACTTCATCACGACGATCTTCAACATGCGCGCGCCGGGCATGACGATCCACAAGATGCCGCTGTTCGTGTGGTCGGTTCTGGTCACCGCGTTTCTGTTGCTGTTGTCGCTGCCGGTGCTTGCTGGTGCGATCACGATGCTGCTGACCGACCGGAACTTTGGGACGACCTTCTTCGACCCGGCCGGTGGTGGTGATCCTGTTCTCTTCCAGCACCTGTTCTGGTTCTTCGGGCATCCGGAAGTGTACATTCTCATCCTGCCCGGCTTCGGGATGATCTCGCACATCGTATCGACATTCTCGCGCAAACCGGTGTTCGGCTATCTCGGGATGGCTTACGCGATGGTCGCAATCGGGGTGGTCGGGTTCGTCGTGTGGGCACACCACATGTACACGGCCGGCCTATCGGTCGACGTGCAGGCGTACTTCGTCGCCGCGACGATGATCATTGCCGTTCCGACGGGCGTGAAGATCTTCTCGTGGATTGCAACGATGTGGGGCGGATCGATCGAGTTCCGCACGCCGATGCTCTGGGCACTTGGCTTCATCTTTCTGTTCACCGTCGGCGGTGTGACGGGTGTGGTGCTTGCCAATGCCGGGGTCGATCGCGCCCTGCACGATACGTACTACGTGGTCGCCCATTTCCATTACGTGCTGTCGCTGGGCGCTGTTTTCGCGATCTTCGCGGGCTGGTATTACTGGTTCCCGAAAATGTCGGGGTACATGTACTCGTCATTCATCGCGCGGCTGCACTTCTGGCTGACGTTTGTCGGAGTGAACCTGATCTTCTTCCCGCAGCACTTTCTCGGTCTGCAGGGCATGCCGCGGCGCTACGTGGATTATCCGGACGCGTTCGCGGGTTGGAATCTTGTCTCGTCGCTCGGCTCTTATCTGTCAGCGATCGGCACAATCGTCTTCTTCGTTGGTGTCTGGCAGGCGTTCGCCAAAAAGGTGCCGGCGGGTGACAACCCCTGGGGTCCGGGTGCAACGACGCTCGAGTGGACACTCTCGTCGCCGCCACCGTTCCACCAGTTCGAGGAATTGCCGCGTATCAAGTAGCGGTCATGGAATGCGGAGGCGGGTAGTCATGAACATGTGGCTCGCCTCCGCTTCGCTTGGGTCCCTTGGCATTGCTGTGTTGCACGTGATCGCTGGCGGACGGATCGCAGCGCGACCGTTACTCGACAGCGATCTGAGGTTCCTGGCGAAGCAGACGCATTATTACTGCTGGCATTTGGTGACACTCGCGATCCTCGCGATCGCTGCCGGGTTGGGATACGCGGCAGCGTTCGCCGACGGTGTGGACGTTGGGTGGTTCGCCGTGTTGCTCGCGGCGGCCTTCACAGTGTGGAGCCTTGCGCTTGGCGCAATGCGTGGCGGGAAATTTGTTGCGTTGCCTCAGTGGGCGCTGTTCGCCCCCGTAGCAGCACTCGGTCTAATAGGATTGTTGAACGCGTGAGCACTCAACTCGCAACGGCTGATTTGCCCAACGATGCTGCAGTCGCCGCAGGCGCACCGGATGCGTCGGTCGGCGATTACATCGCGCTGCTGAAGCCACGGGTCATGTCGCTCGTGTTGTTCACGGCGCTCGTCGGGCTCGTTGCAGCGCCGGGGAGTATAAATCCGATTATCGCCGGTGTGGCTCTGCTCTGCATCGGCGTCGGGGCCGGCGCGTCTGGCGCGCTCAACATGTGGTACGATGCCGACATTGACGCGCTGATGCAGCGCACGGCCGCGAGACCGATTCCACGGGGGCGCGTTACTGCCGAGGACGCGCTCGGCTTCGGCGCTTTTCTCTCCTTCGCCTCCGTCCTCACAATGGGTTTGTTGGTGAATTGGTCGGCCGCGGCACTGCTCGGCTTCACGATCTTCTTCTATCTCGTTGTGTACACGATGTGGCTGAAGCGCCGTACGCCGCAGAACATCGTTATCGGCGGCGCGGCGGGTGCGTTCCCGCCCATGGTCGGCTGGGCCGCGGCGACCGGGTCCGTCTCGATCGAAAGCGTGATCATGTTTGCGCTGATCTTCTTCTGGACACCACCGCATTTCTGGGCGCTCGCGCTGTATCGCTGTCGGGACTACGAACGCGTCGGCGTTCCGATGTTGCCGGTGGTGGCGGGTGGCGATGCAACGCGGCGCCAGATCTTGGTCTATAGCCTCGTCCTCGCGCCGCTCGGTGCTAGCCCGGTTGTTTTCGGGTTCGGTGGCGTAATGTACGCGATCGTGTCGATCGTGCTTGGTGCGATTTTCCTCCGTGATGCGTGGGCGGTGTTTACGACCCGGCAAGGCACCGAGGCAGATGTCGTGGCCAAGCGGCTGTTCACGTTCTCGATCTTTTATCTGTTCGCACTCTTCGCTGTGATGCTTGTCGAACAGACCATCGGCACCGACATACTAAGTGCGTGGGGGCTTTGGCTGACATGAGCATGAGCGAGCAGGCCGTGGCAATTGAGACTACTGAAGACAAGCGCGTGCCGAAGGCGGTAGTGCCGGCGGCACAGCGTAAGCGGTCCATCGCGATCGGTATTTCGCTTGTGCTGCTCGTGGTGCTTTTTTTCGCGGCAACGCTCGTGAGACTTGGTGGCAATGTCGCCGAGCGCATGCGCCAGGAGGGTAAACCCATGGCGCCGACAATCGTGATCCCGGACGGCGATGCTGTGAGCGTCGAGCAGGCAAGGGATAAAAATGAGCAGTGACACGCACGCTCCGCGGGACGACCTCCGGGACAGCGATGCTGCGGCATCGGTAGCCGCGAACCTACGGTCCGAGCGCGACTTGGCACGACGGCACGTTCGCGTTGCAGCGTCCGGGTTTCTTCTCGTAGCTGCGATGACCGGGCTCTCGTTCGCCGCGGTCCCGCTGTACCAGCTGTTCTGTCAGGTCACAGGTTTTGGCGGCACGACGCAGCGCGCAGACGCGCATGACGGCCCGGTGTCGGACCGGATGATCACCGTGCGTTTCGATGCGAACACGGCGCAGAATCTGCCGTGGCGGTTTCTCCCCGTGCAGCACACGATCGATCTCAAGCTCGGGGAAAACCGGCTCGCTTTCTACAAGGCGCAGAACACCGGCGACGAACCCGTAACGGGAACTGCGACGTTCAACGTGACGCCGGAAATTGCCGGTGGCTACTTCAACAAGATCGAATGTTTCTGTTTCCAGGAGCAGACGCTCAAGCCGGGTGAATCGATCGACATGCCGGTGTCGTTTTTCGTCGACCCGGACATCGTGAAAGATATCGATGCGCGCGATATCAGGGAAATCACGCTGAGCTATACGTTCTTCCCGATCGAGCCGGAAAAGGACATTGCGGAGGCCCGCAGCGGGAGCTGACGGGATCTTAATTTGCCAATCTGCCGCGTTTGTGGGCCGTGCGCTCCCCCTCCCGACGCTTTGGCGTTTCATCCTGCTTCAACCGTCCGACTTTGCCGTCGCAGACCTGACGCTGGGTCTGAACTCCCCAGACCCCTCGGTTGCGCAGCATAGTGCTGATTTTTAGCGCCCCGAGTAAGGCGCGGGCCAATCAGATGCGCGTTTCGTCTCAGGGGTGATCTAAGGCGCTTGCGGCGGTCGGTGCTGGTGCTATTCAAACACCGAAGCGAACTGGTCACGCATCGCGGACCTGCATCGCCGGATCCGACGCCGGAGCGCGACATGGCAGACGCTGAAGCCAAAAAACACGATTATCACATTATCGATCCGAGCCCCTGGCCGGCGCTTGGGTCGCTCGCCGCGTTCGTGCTTGCGATCGGGGCCGTGAAGTATTTCGTCGATGCGCGCGAAGGCGAAGCGTCGCTCCTGCCGCTGATCCCGGGGCTCGTGCTCATCGTCGCTACGATGTTCTACTGGTGGCGCGACTGCATCCGCGAATCGCGGGCGGGCGACCACACGCCGGTGGTCTCGCTCCACCTGCGCTACGGGATGATCATGTTCATCGCGTCGGAGGTTATGTTCTTCGTCGCGTGGTTTTGGGCATTCTTCGACGCATCGCTGTTCCCCGGAGAAACCGTGCCGCTGCCGGGCCACGACAACGGCGTTGGATTGACCGCGCGCGAAAACCTGACAGGCGGGCAGTGGCCGCCGGTGCCTGTCGAAGGCAAATTCGAATATACGTTCGATCCGTGGGGGCTGCCGCTCGTTAACACGCTGATCCTACTGCTCTCGGGCACCACGGTGACCTGGGCGCACCACGCGTTGCTCGAGAATGATCGCAAGGGGCTCATTTGGGGTCTCGCCGCGACCGTTGCGCTCGGTGGGCTCTTCACGGTGCTGCAGGTCTACGAATATGGCCATGCTGCCTTCTCGTTCGACGGGCACATCTACGGCGCGACCTTTTTCATGGCGACCGGCTTTCACGGCTTCCATGTCTTCGTCGGGACGATCTTCCTCGCGGTCTGTCTCTGGCGGGCGGTGAAGGGGCACTTCTCGACCGATAAGCATTTCGGTTTCGAAGCGGCTGCCTGGTACTGGCACTTCGTCGACGTCGTCTGGCTGTTCCTCTTCGCGACGATCTATATCTGGGCGGCTTAGCGTACGCCGTCACCGGCCTGGTCGGTGCGGGCAACGCCGTTTGCGATGAGACGTTACACAGGGCGCGGTTTACACACCGCGCCCTTTGCATTTTCGGAGCACCGAACACCGTGAGATCGAGCGTGCTGGTGACCGTCGCCGCGTTCGGCGCTTTGCTGATCCTCGTGGGGCTCGGCACCTGGCAGCTGCAGCGTCTGCAATGGAAAGAGGGTCTGATCGCGCGGGTCGAAGCGGGATTGCGCAAGCCGGCCTCGCCGCTGCGCGAGGTCGCGGCGGCGTCACGGTCCGGCGACGACGTCGCGTATCGACCGGTCATCACGCGTGGGCGCTATGAGCACGACCGCGCCGTGCGGGTCTACGCGGTCGAAAACGGGACGGCCGGGTGGAACGTCTACACGCCGCTCGTGCTCGCGGAAGGCGGTGCCCGTGTCTTCGTCAATCGCGGGTTTGTGCCCGAAGCGTTCGGGGCTACCGCGCCCACGCTCAGCGAGCCGGACGGTCTGCAACAGGTCGTTGGCGTCGTGCGCCGCCCGCCATCGCGGACATCGGTCTTTACGCCGGAGAACGAGCCGGAAGCCGGGCGCTTCTACTGGCGCGATCTCACCAACATGGTCGCCGCGCGGTACGACAAGACGGAGGCAAACTTCCTGCCGCTTTTTGTGCAGGCGGTGCCGGCGTCAGCGGTGGTGGGGCAAGCCGCTGATGCCTTGGCTTCGCCGCCGCCCGGAGGCGAGGGGATCTGGCCGCGGCCGGCATCGCCACGCCCGGATATCTCGAACCGACATCTCGAGTACGCGATCACCTGGTACAGCCTTGCTCTCGCACTGGTTGGGGTCTACGCGTTTTTTATGTTCGGTCGGCGGCGGAAGACGTGACGTGAGATATCGCAGTACCCGCGGCGAAGCGCCGGAACTTGGCTTCGAAGACGCGTTGCTCGCCGGGCTGGCAGGCGATGGGGGACTTTATCTCCCAACCGAATGGCCGGTGCTTGCGCCCGACACCATCCGCGACTTCACGGCCGCGCGCTACGAGGATGTGGCCGAGGCGGTGATGCGCCCGTATCTCGGTGCCGATATCGATGCCACCGCCTTTCGCACGATGATCGACGAAAGCTACGCGGCATTCGCGCATGCCGCGGTTGCCCCGCTCGTACAGGTCGCACCGAACGAATGGATCCTTGAGCTGTTTCACGGGCCGACGCTTGCGTTCAAGGACGTGCCGATGCAACTGCTTGCCCGGCTGATGGACCGGGCCCTGGCTCAGCGCGGCGCGCGGGTGACCATTGTCGGCGCGACCTCTGGCGATACGGGTGGTGCGGCGATTGAAGCGTTCCGCGGGCGTGAGGCGGTCGACGTATTTATTCTCCACCCGAAAGGACGCGTCAGCGATGTGCAGCGGCGTCAGATGACGACGGCGCGCGAAGACAACATCTTCAACATCGCGCTGGAGGGCACGTTTGACGACTGTCAGGCGTTCGTCAAAGCGCTGTTTAATGATCCGACACGGCGCAGCCAGCTTTCGCTGGCTGGCGTCAATTCGATCAACTGGGCGCGCATCATGGCGCAGGTGGTGTATTATTTCTCTGCCGGAGCCGCGCTCGGTGCGCCCGATCGGAAGGTGAGCTTTTCCGTCCCTACCGGGAATTTCGGGGATGTCTTCGCCGGGCATATCGCGCGACGTATGGGGCTTCCCATCAGTGAGCTGATCGTCGCGACCAATCAGAACGATATTCTCGCACGCACGATCGCGACCGGGCGGTACGAGCCGTTAGGCGTTGCGCCGTCGAGCAGCCCGAGCATGGACATCCAGGTCTCGAGCAACTTCGAGCGGCTGCTGTTCGAGCTTTCCGGCGAAGATCCGACGCGGGTGCGCGCATTGATGGGACAGTTGGCGCAGCAGGGACACTTCGCGTTGACGGCCGACGAGCATACACGGTTGCGCGACGCTTTTCTCGCAGCGCGTGCCGACGAAGGAGAAATGGCGGCGGCACTGCGCGGTGTGCACGACGCGAGCGGATACCTGCTCGATCCGCACACCGCGGTTGGCGTGCATGCAGCGCGCGCGGCCCGCAAGGATTGCATTGCGCCGATGGTCACGCTCGCAACCGCGCATCCGGCGAAATTTCCAGCGTCGGTCAATGCGGTCATCGGCGAAGATCCGCCCGTGCCGGGGCGGCTGGGGCAGGATCTGGGCGCGGAGGAGCGCATGACGGTGCTGGTCAACGACTACACTAAGGTGGCGGACTTTATTTGTGATCACTCCCGCGTTGCACGGATGGCGGCGTGAGCGTCGGGGTCACCACACTCGCCAATGGTATTCGCGTCGTCACCGAGGCGATGCCCCACCTCGAGACCGTGGCGCTTGGTGTCTGGGTCGGGGTCGGATCGCGCCACGAGACTCGCGCGGAAAACGGTATCTCGCATCTGCTCGAGCACATGGCGTTCAAAGGCACGCAGCGGCGCTCATCACACGAAATCGCCGCAGCGATTGAAAACGTCGGCGGCGACATCAACGCGTCGACCAGTCTCGAGCAGACCGCTTATTACGCACGCGTTCTGCGGGGCGATACAGCGCTCGCGCTTGATGTGCTTGCCGACATCCTGCGCAACTCGGTGTTCGAGCCCGATGAGTTGGTGCGCGAAAAAGATGTGATCGAGCAGGAGATTGCGGCAGCGCTCGATACGGCTGACGACCTTGTCTTCGATACCGCGCAGGCGCTTGCGTTCGACGGGCATTCAGCCGGTCGCTCTATCCTCGGAACCCCGGAGACACTTGCGGCTTTCGATGCCGAGCAGCTCCGTCGTTTCCTTGCGGAGAAATATGCGCCTGGACGGATCGTTATCAGTGCGGCCGGGGCAATCGAACACGCGGAATTCGCCGGGCAGGTCGAGGCGTTGTTCGGCGACATGCCTGCGCGTGATCTGGCCGAGGATACGCTGAGCCCGGCCGAGTTCGTCGGCGGCACCCGCTATGAAACGCGTCAGATCGAGCAGACCCATCTTATCCTCGGCTGGCCGGCGCCGCCGCTCGGTGATCCTGCGTACTACAGCGCGCATGTCCTCTCCGGTGTGCTTGGCGGGGGGATGTCTTCACGGCTCTTCCAACGAGCGCGCGAAGAGCGCGGGCTCTGCTACAGCATCTACGCCTACTGCTGGAGCTTGGTTGATGCTGGCCTCTTCGGGGTCTACGCGGCAACGAGCGGCGAGCATGTCGCGGGCCTGCATGCGCTCATCCGTTCCGAGCTCGCCGAGTTGGCGGGTGAGGGGCCGGGGGACGAAGAGCTGATGCGCGCCAAGGCCCAGCTCAAGTCAGGACTGCTCATGGGGCTCGAAAGCCCGAGCGTGCGGGCCGACCAGATGGCGCGGCACCTGCTCTGCTACGGGCGCGTGCTCACACAGCGTGATCTGATCGAGACGATCAACGCGGTTTCCCGTGAGGATGTGCGGGCGGTTGCCGGCACCATTGCCTGTGGGGATCGCCGTCTCTGGTCGGAAGTCGGCCCAGAGCGGGACACCGGCGCGATTTTGGCGACCCATGCGCATGGCACCCGGACCCGCGGCGGCACCGCGCCGGTTGGACGCGGTGGTAAACAAACGGTGGCGGCGCTCCGGCAGTAGACCTAACCTCCACGTCAGTCGTCTGCCGCCATGTTGCGGTGTGGTTTGCGGCATAACCAGGCTGATCAGGCATGCGCGATGACGCCATGCCTTCGCGCATTCGGGATCGTGGCATGGCTTTCCTGCGATCAACATCTGCCGGAGATACCGGCCCGGTTCTGCACACGGCGCGGCTCACTCTTCGCCTGCCAACGTCGTCGGATTATGTGCACTGGGCCGAGTTGCGTGCGGAAAGCCGGGCCTTCCTCGTGCCTTGGGAGCCGGCCTGGACGCGTGATGAGCTTTCGCGTTCGGCGTTCCGCCGGCGCATCCGCCACTACCAGCAGGAACTGCGCGACGAGACCGGCTATGCGTTCTTCTTGTTCGCGCGCGATGGCGGGGAGCTGATCGGGGGGCTGTCGCTGGCCCATGTCCGGCGCGGCGTCACTCAGTCGTGCGCGATCGGATACTGGACCGGCGTGCGCCATGCCCGCACCGGCTACATGAGCGAGGCCGTCGCCGGAGCGATGCCGTTCGTCTTCGAGACACTCAAGCTCAACCGGGTCGAAGCCGCCTGCCTGCCGCGTAACGCTGCTTCCATCCGGGTGTTGGAAAAGAACCGTTTTCAGCGTGAAGGCCTTGCCAAAAAATACCTCAAGATCAACGGTGTTTGGCAGGACCACATTCTCTTCGCACTGTTACGCGATGAATGGCGGTAGGAGCGCGCCGGCTGCGCTAAAGCGGGCGACGCGTCGTCCTTGGGGAAATGGGCGGACGCAACTTGCGTAAGTTGAGCAAAGTTCTGCTCGGCGGCTTTTGTCGTGCGGGCGTACGCGCCGTTCGCCTGTGCCGGGCGGGCCGCGGCTTGTTCGTCGGTGTGCTTGCTTCGCTCCTGCTTGTTGCGCCGGTGAACGCGCTCGAGCCCATCGATCTCAAAACATCGACGGAACAACGGGATATCACTTTCCTCGGCGAACTGATCGAGGGGCGTGGCGACCAGCTTCAGATCGAGACGGCACCTGGGCAGGACGGATTTACTGGACGCATGGCCGTGCGTGCCCTCACGTCGGGCACCGATCCATCGTGGGCCGTGTTCGCGTTTCGCAACCCGACGGAGAAGGCGATCGAACGCTGGGTTGTGGCGCCGCGATACGGGATCGTGGGGTCGCAGGTGCTTTTACCGAACCTCGATTCTCGTCGCATAGCGCGGATAACGCCGTCGGTCGGGTTCGTGCCGGAGCGTGTTGCCAACGATCGCGCGGACATCTTTCGCGTCTCGGTCGGACCGGGGCAGACGATCACGTACGTCGCAGAGCTTTCGGGTGACCAGTATCCGCAGATCCAGCTCTGGAACCCGCTGATCTACCAGAAGAAGCAACGCGACGAGATGCTGTTCAACGGCATCATGCTCGGGATTGTCGGGCTGCTCGCGATCTTCCTGACCGCGATTTTCGCCGCCAACCACAAGGCGATTTTTCCGGCCGCGGCTATGGTCGCGTGGTCGGTGCTCGCCTACCTCTGCATTGACTTCGGCTTCTGGCACAAACTTTTCCAGGTCACGCCCGAAGACAACGCGTTCTACCGCTCGGCCGCGGAGGCGGGGGTCGCAGCGACGCTCGTCATTTTCCTCTACAGCTTTTTGCGGATCGGGGCGTGGCACGGCTGGATCCGGATCGTCTTCGGCGTCTGGATTCTCGGGCAGATGGCGCTCATCGTGGCAGCGTTTTTTGACCCGAGCTTCGCAGCGAGTTTTGCGCGCGCCTCGTTTGGGCTGATCGCGTTGCTCGGCACTCTGCCGATCCTTTATCTCGCGCTGCGGGGGCAGGATCGCGCGCTCTCGTTTGTGCCCACGTGGATGCTGTTCTGTGTCTGGCTTTTCGGGGCCGCCGTCGCGGTGAACGGTCAACTCACCGGTGAGATCGTGGTGCCCGGGCTCACTGCCGGGCTCGTGCTGGTGATCTTGCTGCTCGGGTTCACAGTCACCCAGTTCGCCTTCCGCTCGAACGAGCCGAGTTACGGTACCTCGCCGACGACCATGCAACTGCGATCCCTTGCGGTCGATGGCGCCGGCTCGGGCGTGTGGGAGTGGAACTCGCGCCGGGATGAAATTTCCGTCGGGCAGCGGATGGAGGAAATTGTCGGGCTCGAGGCCGGCGCGCTTTCGGGCTCGGTCGACAACTGGGTCGCCAACATGCACCCGGGCGATCGCGAGCGGTTCCGGCTGATCCTCTGGTCAGTCCAGGAGAAAAATGACGGTCACATCCACACCGACTTCCGCATGCGCTGCAGCGACAACGCCTATCGCTGGTTCGAGCTTGAGGCCTCGGCAGTCGTCAACATGGAGAACCGGTCGCCACGCTGCGTCGGGCTCATCCGGGATGTGACGGAAGCGCGCCGGGCGCAGGAGCGTCTGATCCACGATGCCGTCCATGACAGCCTGACCGGGCTGCCTTCCCGCGAGCTGTTCCTTGATCGTCTCGCGGTGGCGATGGCCACGGCACGGAGCGATGCGAATGTGCGCCCGACGGTGCTGTTCATCGATATTGATCGGTTCAAGAACGTGAACAACGCGTTCGGGTTGATCGTCGGCGATACGATGCTGATGACCATGGCGCGCCGGCTGCGCCGCCATCTGAGCGAGCAGGATACGCTGGCACGGGTCGGTGGTGATCAGTTCGCGATCCTGCTGAACCAGCGCGCGCAGGGCGCCGACGTCGCGATGGCGGCCGAACGGGTGCGTCGCTCGTTGCGTAGCCCGATGAAGATCGGTGGGAAGGAGATTATTCTCACCGGTTCGATCGGGATCGCGGTGTTCGACGGCTATCAGGATGGCGCGCCGGAGATGATGCGCGAGGCCGAGCTCGCGATGTACCGCGCCAAGCGGGCCGGTACGGACCGGATCGAGCTCTTCAAGGCGTCGATGCGGTCGGAGAAGGATGACCGTGTCGCACTCGAGAGCGATCTGCGGCGTGCGCTCGAACGGAATGAAATTCAGATTTTCTATCAGCCGATCGTACGGCTTGCGACGGCTGAGCTTGCGGGTTTCGAAGCGCTGATCCGATGGGAACATCCCTCGCTTGGCCAACTCGACCCGTCGGAGTTCGTGCCGATTGCGGAAGAGTCCGATCTGATCAATGCGCTCGGCAAGCATGTGCTGCAACAGGCCGTGCAGGACGCAGCAGTCTGGCAGAAAAAACTTCCGCGGACCGTCGATCCGCTGTTCGTCAGCGTCAATATTTCCAGCCGCGAACTGCTTCGCCAAAACCTTGCGCAGGAAGTCCGCGCGATCTTGCGCCAGCAACTGATCGAGGATGGGTGTCTGCGGCTAGAGGTGACGGAATCGCTCGTCATGGAAAACCCGGAACGAGCGGCTGAAATTCTCTCCTGGTTGAAGGAAGCCGGGGCGGGTCTGTCGCTGGACGATTTCGGGACGGGATATTCCTCCCTCGCGTATCTGCAGCGCTTCCCGTTCGACACACTCAAGATCGACCGCACGCTCGTGCAAGATGAAAGCGCCGATGAGCGTGGGTCGGTGATTGTTCGCTCGGTCATCGCGATGGCACACGAGCTTGACCGGACGGTGGTTGCCGAAGGTGTCGAGACGCCTGAGACGGCCGCTTTCCTGCGCGATCAGGGTTGCGATCTGGCGCAAGGGTTTTTCTACGGCGAACCGGCGACGCAGCGCGAAGTGCTCGATCTGCTCAAGATCGTACGGCGGTCAGAGCGTAATCCTGAGCGGCGCGGTTTCCGCTTCTGGCGCAAGGGTCGGGAAGAAAAAGGCGCTCAGGATACGCGGCGGGCAAGCGACGGTGGAAAGCAGACGGGCACACTGCGCCCGCGTGCACCGGTGCAGGGCACACCGCCCGCGCCCGCTCCTGCCACCACATCCGGCGCGGGACAGACGCCGGGCGCGGGGATGGCGGCCAGCGGCGCGCGTCCGGCGGCGTCTGCCGCGCAGAACGGACATGGGGGGCAAACCGGTAACGGTGTCTCGCAGGCTCCTTCGGCTCAGCCGGGAGTGCCGGGCCAGACCGTGACCGGCGCGCAGTCGGGTCTGCCGAACCAACCGTTGCCGTCTGGTCATGCCGGGGCAGCGGGTGGGAATGGTCAGTCGGGCCAGGCGTCATCCG
The DNA here is from genome assembly GCA_038523655.1 of Pseudomonadota bacterium. Lineage (GTDB taxonomy): Bacteria > Pseudomonadota > Alphaproteobacteria > Rhizobiales > CALHAX01 > CALHAX01. The sequence goes on from JBCBJG010000007.1 coordinate 16,837, forward strand.
CTGTTCATGGCGCCGGTGGAGGATATAGCGGGAACGGCGGTGGGCAGACCGGCGCGAGCCAGGTCAGTCAGACAGGTCACGGCGGGCAGATCAGTCAGGGCGTCCAGGGCGTCCACGGCGTCCAGGGCGGCCAAAACAGCCAGGGCGGCCAGTTCGCCCAGACTGCGGCACCTGCATCGGCCCAGCCTGCATCGTCTGTGAGCGTTGCGTCCCAGCCGATCGGGCAGCGCTCAGCTCCCGCCTCTCCGTATGTGGCGCACGGCGGTGCGCATCAGGTCCCGCCCGGGGGTGAGGGGGGCGCCAATGGTAACCTTGGAGCAGCCGCTGGCGAGCCCCAAAGTCAGCGGGACGACGGCGCTGGTCCGGCAACTGGGACGACCACGGCCCACTTGACCGAGCAACAGCGCCTGGAAAGCGAGCGGCGGATGCGCCAGATGATCGCTGCACGCGACGCGGCGCAGGGCTCACAAGACCGCTAGCTGGCGAGGCGCTGAGCACCCATCCGGGGCAGCTGAGTTCGCAATTCCCGGCCGAGCCGCCGCATACAGCAATTTACTAAGTTATGTGCTGCTGGTCGTGCTGTGTCTTGTCGGAGCGCGGAGAACGCGGTCGATATCAGCTGGCGACCGCACTCGGCTCCTTTTCAAACGCGGACCGCAGGCGAGTGGGAGCTGACCGACTTTCGCTTCGATTGCCTTGATCCGCTGCTGAACGCATGCGCTGACGGCAATCGGATCAGCGGAGCGGCATCAACCCGAACAGGGCCGGAGGGAAGTGGGACTAGTCAGGCGTGGCCGGCGTCGGCGACGAGGAACGCGCTTTTCACGCCCATGCTGGAGAGTGCGCTGTCGTATTTCTCCGCATTGTTCGGCGCGAACACGATCTCCGACTTCGCGGGACAGGAAAGCCATCCGTTCGACTGGATCTCGTTTTCGAGTTGCCCGGCCGACCATCCCGCATACCCGAGCGCGAGGATGGCGCGCGACGGACCGGCTCCGCGGGCAATCGCGCGCAATATATCCACCGTTGCGGTCAGGCTCACGTCGTCGTCGATTTCCATCGTGCTGTTGTCGGAGTGATAGTCGGTCGAGTGCAGCACGAACCCGCGACCGGTTTCGACCGGACCACCGGCGTGCACCGTGAGGCGATCAAGGTCGACCTTGGTTTCGCCGACCTGTTCCAGCAGATCGAGCTGGTCCAGCAGGTCACTAAACCCGATGTGATCTGCCTGCTTGTTGACGATAATGCCCATGGCGCCATCTTCACTGTGCGCGCAAAGGTAGATGACCGAGCGCTCGAAGCGTTCGTCCATCATCGAGGGCATGGCGATGAGTAGTTGTCCGTCGAGGTAACTCGTCATGACATCCTGCTTTCAGCCGGTGGGCCACTTCGGAACTTGGTGCGGGCAAATGAGCGACGCGGTCATCGCGTCAGGCGCCTGTGATCTGTCATCGACCGGTTTTCGGTTCGGATCACGCGCGTTGTGTCGCACGGTAACGGTTTGGAACGCGTTAGGGAATTGTCAGGTTGCATAATTTTGCAAATGTTTATTACAGGGTTCACGAGAAGGCCCGCCGTTTAGTGGTGCCCGGGCCGGCGAGCTGCGGCGCGCCAACCTCGACCCGCGCCTTTCCCCGCGATCACGGGGCGCATCGTCGCCCGTCGCGCTCCCATAGATCGCGCGTTTGGACCGATGTTCTCGGGACGGTGGTGCTTCTTGGCGTGTTGATCACCGCAGAGCGTGTGTCCGCGGAGCCCGCGATACCAACCGCCACACAACAGGCGGAATACAACGGAAATTCGCGTTTTGGGACAACGGGTTCGTCGGTATTCGCCGCATCGCCGGCGCGATCAATTTTGGCGCCGGCGACATCTGAGCCGCTCGCGTCAGAATGGCAGAGGGGGTTTCATTCCCGCGTCCGGCTGACAGCGGCCACCCTGCTCGATGCGCGCGGGGCACCCGCATTGTTCGCAGGCATTGATATTCGCATGGACGAGGGCTGGAAAACCTACTGGCAGTCGCCCGGTGACGGCGGCGGTATTCCGCCAGAGTTCGATTGGTCGCGATCGCAGAACGTGCGCGCGCTCACCGTGCGATATCCTGCACCGCAGCGCTTGAAGGACGCTTACGGCACCTCTATCGGGTACATCACGCAGGTGCTGTTTCCGGTCGAGGTCATACCGCTGGACCCCGCGCGGCCGGTCCGGTTGCGGCTAGCGATGCATTTCGGGGTTTGTGACGACATTTGCATTCCGGCCGAAGCGACGCTCGCGCTCGACGTCGCACCGGGTGCGCGTGCGTCCGTGCCGGTACAACGCGCTTTGTCAGAGGCCCTTGCGGCGGTGCCTGAGGCTGTGGCGCTCGAGGCGCTCGCGGTATCGTTGCAGAACGATGCCGGCGGACGGCACCTCATGGTCACGCTTGGCGCTGAAGCGCCGGCGGTGATCGGCGATCTGTTCGCGCGTGCGCCCGGCGGGATTTCTCTCCCGGTTCCCAAGCGGATCGAGACGCCGGTCGGTGATCGGCGATGGCGGATCGATCTTGGCCACGCCGGCGCGGCGGCAAAGATCGTCGGCGCTCCGGTCGATTTCACGCTTGTTGGCGGGCAAAGGGGCTGGCTCACGCGCCGGACAATCAGCGGCGATTGATCGTGCTTTCTGCCGCGGTGCTTGTTCGACAGGGGGCGGCGACCGGGCGGCATCGCAGATAGCCTCTCGGCTAAGTCACCGCTCGGCAAAGTCACTGCTCGGCCACGTCTCCGTCGGCTTGCTCGAGGCTGGCCATGGCGTGCGTCGCGCCCTATGCAGACCCGAGATCTGGATCATGAGACGCAAGGACGACCGCGATGAGTATCTCTGTCGGCGACACGCTGCCCGAAGCCACATTCCTTACACCCGGTGCTGACGGGCCGTCGAAGCTCGACAGCAAGGAGCTTTTTTCCGGCAAAACCGTCGCGCTGTTCGCGGTTCCGGGTGCCTTCACGCCGACCTGTCACGCGCAGCACGTGCCGGGATTTCTCTCCCATGCAGACGAACTCGCAGCCAAGGGCGTGGACACGATCGCCTGTCTGGCCGTGAACGATCCATTCGTCGTGGAGCAATGGAAACAGGCGAGCGACCCGAGCGGCAAGATTACCTTCCTCGCCGATGGCAGTGCGGAGTTCACCAAGGCGATCGGCATGGATATCGACCTCGGGCCGCACGGTCTCGGCACCCGGTCGAAGCGTTATGCGATGCTGGTGAAAGACGGGAAGGTCGAGGTGTTGAATGTCGAAGACGTGCCGAGCACGGCTGACCAAAGCAGCGCGGCAGAGCTTCTCAAGTCGATGGGCTGACGCGCTTCGCCGCACTGGCATGGCGAAAAAAGGGATTGGGCGGTCACACGTAACGACCGCCCGAAGTCACTTGGTTCAGGCCCGGGGCTCAGGGGAGGGGCTCAGGCGCGGGCTTCCTGAGCGCCTAGCCGCGCTAACGCGTCTGCGCGTTCGTTCTCTGGATCGCCGGCGTGCCCTTTCACCCAGTGCCAATTGACCGCGTGTCGGGCAGCAGCGGTGTCGAGAGCGCGCCATAGCTCCTCATTTTTCACCGGTTTCTTGGCGGCCGTTTTCCAGCCGTTGCGTTTCCAGCCGTGGATCCATTTGGTGATCCCGTCGCGAACGTAGTTTGAGTCCGTGTACAGCGCGACGGTGCTCGGCGCTTTGAGCGCCTCGAGCGCGCGCACCGCGGCCTCGAGTTCCATGCGGTTGTTTGTTGTCTGTGCTGCACCGCCGTGCAGTTCCTTGCGATGATCGCCGCTGATCAGGATCGCTCCCCAGCCGCCCGGGCCCGGATTTCCCGAGCAGGCGCCGTCGGTGTAAATCGTCACGTCCGGCATTCGCAGGGTGCCTCTGGTTGATCTGTTGCCAAGGTTTTAGCGGCGCGCGGGTCTGCAAGCGGCGGCGCGAAAAGCCATCTGTCGGTACGCCGCCAGAGAGCGACGCAGAGATTATCTCCGACGGTGCGGCAGACGCCGAGAAGCTGCGGCGTGCGTCTTGCTCAGGCCGCCACGTCGCGGAGTTCGCGCGGCAGCTTGAAGGTAATATTTTCCTCCGCGGCCGTGATCGTCTCCGTATCGACGCCGAACTGTGTGTCGATCGCGTCGATAATCTCCTGCACCAGCATCTCCGGTGCGGAAGCCCCTGCGCTTAGCCCGATCGTGCTTGCTTCCTCGATCAGGTTCCACGGGATTTGCCGCACGCTCTCGGCCAGGATCGCCTTGTCGGCGCCGGCCCGTTGCGCCACCTCGACCAGCCGGTTCGAGTTCGAACTCGATGGCGCGCCGACGATCACTACGAGGTCGCAATCGGCAGCAAGCTGCTTGACCGCCGCCTGGCGGTTGGTCGTCGCGTAGCAGATGTCTTCTTTTACCGGCGCCCGGATGTCCGGGAATCGTCGCTTCAGCGCGGCGACAATCTCGGCGGTGTCATCGACCGACAGGGTGGTCTGCGTGATGAAGGCGATGTTGTCGGGCGTGGTGCGGAGCGTATAGCTCTCGGCGTCCTCGACCGTCTGGATCAGCGTCGCAGCGCTCGGCGGGAGTTGGCCAAGTGTGCCGATCACTTCCGGGTGGCCGGCATGACCGATCAGTACGATCTCGCGGCCGGCTTCATGCAGACGTGCCGCCTCGATATGCACCTTCGAGACGAGCGGACAGGTGGCGTCGAGGTAGAACATTTTCCGCGCATCCGCGTCGGCGGGCACAGATTTCGGCACGCCATGCGCGGAGAAAATTACCGGCGCATCGGAGCCGGCCGGTATTTCTTCCAACTCGTCGATGAAGATCGCGCCCTTGCGGCGGAGATCCTCGACGACGTGCCGGTTGTGCACGATCTCGTGACGGACATAGACCGGCGCGCCGTACTTCGCGAGCGCGAGTTCCACGATCTGGATCGCCCGGTCGACGCCGGCGCAAAACCCGCGGGGGGCCGCCAACAGCAGCCGCTTCCGCCCAGCGTTTTGCGGCGATTGCTCGGTCATCTGAAAGTCCTGTGATGAGGGCGCGAGGTCATAATCCCGACCGGATTACCATAATCTAGTGCGCTCGACACACTTTGATAGGGCCTTGGGACTGGGCGATCGCCACGTCCGCGGGGCTTTCGCCGCGCGAGTCGCAATGCTAGCGACATAGCGGGGCTGGAAGGTGCGTGCGTCATGAGTCCATCGGCTGCGCGCATGATCCGGAATGCCGGCGTTCGCGTCGGCCGTGCGGCGCGTGCGCAGGCGCTCACCGCACACGTTGGGGGATTGTTATGAGCGTCATTCGCACGTCCAGCAGGCGGAGGCGAGGGAGCAACCGCGCGGCGCATCTGCACGTTGGTGCTCGCATCTGCGGTTGCGTCATGCTGGCCGGCCTCGTTGCGGGCTGCGGCGTACCGAATTTTACGTCCGGGCTTGGTGGGGGACTGTTTGGCGGCTCCGAAAAACCAGCAACGGTGGCCCAACCGGTCAGTGAGGCGCAGCTGCTCGCCGACGCGCGGGGTGGCGGGCCGACCACGGCAAGCGTGTCAACCGGGGCGAAGGGATGCCCGGCGTTTGTTGTCTGGCCGCGCGACCGCGATCTGACGATCTATGAGAACGGTGCGAGCGGCGACGCCATGTCCGTCGTCCAGCGCGGAGAAATCACGAAAACCGCTCGAGAGTGTATCGTGTCGCCGGGGCAGGTCACGATCCGGTACGGATTTTCCGGCCGCCTGCTGCTTGGACCACGCGGGAAACCCGGGACGTTCAATTTGCCGATCAGCGTTTTCGTCACGGACTTCAAGCGGGAGAAAATCCAGACGCAGAAGCATGCCGTGGCCGTGACGGTGCCTGACAACCGTCCGATCGGTTACTTCTCGAAAGTAGAGACCGTGACCATCACGGTGCCGCAGGGTGTCCGGCCGGACGATTTCCAGCTCTTCGTCGCCTTTGATCGCAAGCCGTCGGCCGCTTCCTGACCGGCGGTGCGACGTCGGTCTTGCCGATCGTTTCGTCTTTCGGCCCTGCTGCTTATCCTAGCCGCAGCTTTCAGCTCGGCTTTGGCCGAAACCTTCAAACCGAAGGAAGACCGACGCGGGCGCGCTCCTGCGGCGTCTTCAGGGTGAAGTCGACACCGGCCAGATCACGCGCGTCATCGCTTGCAAGGAACCGCACTGCCTGCGCGACCCATTCCGCCGGGATGTGCACCGACGGATCGAGCTGGCTCACTGGATTGATGCCGGACGTCTTGATCGACACCTGCATGTCGGTTGCGACGGTGCCGGGGCTGAGGCCGACGACGCGGACACCCTGATCGCCGACTTCCTTGTGGGCGCAGCGGGTGAGCGAGAGCGCGGCGGCTTTAGATGAGCAGTAGTGGCTCCACCCTTCCAGCGCGCCCGTTGCTGCGCCGGAGGAAATGTTCACGACGACGCCGGTGCCGGCCGCGACCATGACAGGCAGCGCAGCACGCAGGCCGTTGTAGACTCCAAGATAGTTGATCTCCGCTGCGCGGTGCCAGGCGACCGGGTCGGAGTCTATCAGTCGAGCGATCGGATCGATGACGCCCGCATTGTTCACCAGCAGGTCCAGCTGGGAAAACGCATCGTGAGCGGTTGCGACGAGGTTGGCGACCGCATCGTAGTCCGACACATCACAGGCGGCAGCGATCGCGCGACCATTTCCCTCCGCGTTGATTTCCGCCGCAAGCGATGTAAGCGCATCGGCAGAGCGGGCGGCCAGGACGACATTCCAGCCATGGGCGGCCAGGTCACGGGCGCTAGCTGCGCCAATGCCTTTGCTGGCGCCGGTGATGATGGCTGTTCGGCGGATGTTCGAGGTGGCGGAAGTGGTCATCTCACATTGCTCCGCTCATGGCGTCGTAGCGCTCGCTTGTACCCTTGCAACGTGCTCTCAAATCCCGGGGCTGCAAGGCGTGCGTCAGACGACCAATCCGCATGTGATCGTCGCTCAAGGCGGCGTTCAATGACGGAGATGAACGACGCGCGCGCTAAATAGCGGGCGCTGCGATGTTTGCGGCACGGAAGCCGGGTGCCTCGTGGGCGCGTTGCACGGTTCAGTCGCGCGCACCTGCGTGGATCGCGCGCGTGTCAGTTCAGCTTCGTGCGAAGGGCTTCGATGCCGTCGGTGATGAGGTCGGTGCCCTTCGCGCCGTCGGCCTTGTCGCGCATGATGCCCTCGGCCGCGGCGACCGCCAGGTTCACGGCTGACGCTTTCACTTCGGCGGCGGCCTGTTCTTCGGCCCGCGCGATTTTTTCCTCCGCGAGCCGGGTCCGCCGATCGAGCGTTTCCTTCAGCTTGGTGCGGGTTTCCTCCGCGTACGCTTCGGCCTCACGGCGGGCCTGTGCGACGATTTCCGCAGCCTCGGCATCGGCCTCGTTCCGCTTGCGCTGATATTCGGACAGCAGCTTCTGCGCTTCCTCTTTCAGCCGACGGGCATCCTCGAGCTCGTCTTTGATCTTTGCCGCGCGACTGTCGAGCATGCCGGCAACGGCACCCGGCACGCGGTAGTACAAGATGATGCCGAAGAAGGCTGCGAGGGCGAGATACACCCAGCCATTGGCGCCGATTTCCATTCGTCACTCCTGTGGTCGACCCGACGGCGCTGAGCGCGTCGCGCACGGTCCGGCCGCGCAAACGCCCGTGATCGCAGCGCTTACGTCTGTCTGGCGGCAGAGACCGCCTGTTTTGCTTCGTCGGCACTGACGTCCATTCCGAGGAGGCGACCGACGATCGCCTGCACCGTGTCAGTCGCTACGTCGTCGACCTTAGCAAGCGCTTCGTTCTTGGCTGCCGTGACGCGGGCTTCCGCGGCGGCCGCATCAGCCTCGATCTGACCTTCGATACGTTGGCGCTCGCCTTCGACTTCAGCGGACAGCTCGTCCCGCGTCGTCTGTGCGATGCCCTGCGCTTTGCCCTTTGCTTCGGCGAGTGCCTGCTCGTAGCTCGCGATCGCCTGTTCGGTTTCCGCACTCAGGCGTTGAGCCTCATCAAGATCCCGCTGGATCCGGTCACTCCGCTCCTCGATCACCTCGCCAATGCGCGGCAGGGCGATCCGGGAAAGGATCAGATACAGGCCGCCGAGCGTGATCGTCAGCCAGATCAACTGGGAGGAAAATGTCGACGGGTCGAGCGGCGGGAACACCTTTTCGGCGGCCTCGGTGGCCTCCGTCGTTGCTCTGATCAGCGGTGCAGTCAGCATGGGAAACCGGGTGTTGAGAGGGCAACGAGTGTCAGGTGCCCGCGGCCACGCGACCGCGGATTCCTCGCGTGTGTCTACGTCGGTCCGACGGCCTGGAATGGGCGCCGCGTCGCCATGAAAGGCTGACATGCGCCCGCATCGCCGGCGGTGGGCCGCGACGCTGATTAGGCGACGAAGAGCAGCAGCAGCGCGATCGCGAGTGCGAAGATGCCGAGGGCTTCCGTCACGGCAAAGCCGAAGATCAGGCGTGGGAACTGGCCGTCGGCTGCAGACGGGTTGCGCAGCGCGCCGTTCAGGTACTGACCGAACAGGTTACCGACGCCGAGCGCGGCGATGCCCGTGCCAAGTGCTGCGAGGCCGGCACCGATCAGTTTTGCGGCATCTGCTTCCATGGGACTTCTCCTTGAGTTTTTCTGTGTGGTCGGCCCGGGCCGCATCGGCGTCGGGCAAGGTTTCGGGTGTCTTTCAGACTTCGGGGCGCGGCGCGCCGATCAGTGGTGCGGGTGCAGGGCGTCGTTGAGGTACATGCACGTCAGCATCGCAAAGACGTACGCCTGCATGAATGCAACGAGAAACTCGAGCGCGGTGATCGCGACGGTCATGAGGATCGGCAGCGGCGCGAGAATCGCGGTCGCACCACCGGCGCCCAGCAGCATCACGACGAAGCCGGCGAACACCTTGAGCGTGATGTGACCAGCAAGAATGTTGGCGAACAGACGCACGGAATGGCTGAGCGGGCGGGAGAAAAACGAGACCACCTCGATCAGCGTGACCAGCGGAACGAGCGCAATCGGTACGCCGGACGGCACGAACAGGCGCAGGAACCCCGGTCCGTTCTTGACGAAGCCGTAGATGATCACGGTCAGAAACACGATCATCGCCAGCGCGACGGTGACGATCAGATGGCTCGTAAAGGTGAACTGCTTCGGGAACATCCCGAGCAAGTTCCCAGCGAGGATGAACATGAATAGCGTGAAGACGAGCGGGAAAAATCTCATCCCTTCCGAACCGGCCGCTTCGCGGACCATTCCGGCGATGAACTCGTAGCTCAACTCCGCCATGGACTGCAGCCGCGTCGGCACCAGCGAACGGCCCTGCATCGACAGGATCAGGAAGCCGGCGACGATCGCCGCCGAGATCACCATCGCCAGCGACGAGTTGGTGAACGATGCGTCGAGACCGAAAAGTTCGAAATCGAGGATCTTTTTGATCTCGAACTGTTCGATTGGGTCGGGCATTTCGCCCGGAGCTGCGGTTGCCACCTGTGTGCCCCTCAGTCGTCTCTCGTCTCGGGCGGAAGGTCACGGCCGATATCGCCGCCCGTCGCCGCCGTCATGTCGGCCTGCATTCGATAGTAGGACTGCATCACGTTCCGAACGCCCGCGATGAAGCCGAGTACGAGAAAGAAAATCAACAACCACGGCCCCGTGCCGAAGAGATAATCTCCGAAGTACCCGATAATGCCCCCCACCATGATCGCCGCCACAAAATCGGCGACCATGCGGAACCCATAACTCATTGCCCGTGAGTTTGCTGCGGCCCGTCCACCGCGCTCCTCCGGCTCCGGTCCCCGCGCAGAACCAATCCGACGGTTCAGGTCAGCAGCGCGTTGGCGGAATTTCTCACGGTCTTTCGGACTGATCGTCCCAGGCGTCCGTGGGCCATTGTCTGTCGCGTCCGCACCTTCCGTACCGTCCGGCATAGCTGGCAGCACCCGTGCGAAAAAACGGGCAAGCGCGCCTGCCCGCAGCCGCCACGGTTCTAGAAGTATGGCCGGGGTGTGTCAAGA
>JBCBJG010000008.1:0-26467 GCA_038523655.1 Pseudomonadota bacterium
ACAAGGGATCGAAAGGCAGCCGGCATAGTACCGCTCGCTGACCGGCATCGCGCCCGCCCCGAGGCCCATGCGGTCCCGATGCCAGGGGTGGTGATGGACGGGAATGTAATGCACCTGTGTGCCGATGCGTCGTGCGCGCAGACGCTCCATGACCGTCTTGCGATCGGTTCCCGCGGAGGAATAATCGATATCGACAAGATAGAGATGGTGGCCTGAGCGTTGCCGTTGCTCTGGCGCCGCCTGGATCAGGCGCAGATGTGGGCAGGCCGCGAGCAGTCGATCGTAGCGCAGCGCAATTTCCCGACGCCGGGCGATGAACGCATCGATCCGACCAAGTTGCGAGAGCCCGAGCGCAGCCTGCACGTCAGGCAGACGATAATTCAGACCGAGCGCCTGCTGCTCGTAATACCACGGGTCATCCGCATCGGACGGATTGCGTACCGCCTCATGTCCCCGCACGATCCCGTGTGTGCGCAGCGCCGCCAGGCGCGCGTAAAGGTCAGGGTCGTTCGTTGTGATCGCGCCCCCCTCACACGTCGTGATCGGCTTTACCGGGTGGAATGAAAAAACGCTCATATCCGCATGCGTGCAGGCACCGACCATTGCACCGCAGCTTTCGCGCGCGCCGAGGGAGTGGGAGTTGTCCTCAATGATTGTGCGTTCGCCGCAAACTGACCGGCGTTCGGCGCCGTCGCTGGCAAGGCCGGCGAAAGACACCGGCATAACCACCTTCGTCTCCGGCATTTTCGCAAGATGGTCAGCGAGCAGGCCCGTACCCATCGTCAGCGTGTCCGCATCGATATCCACGAGGTGCGATGTCGCGTTGCAGTACGCCATCGCGTTCGCACTCGCGACGAACGTGATCGGCTGCGTGACGCCATGATCGCCTGTCTCGAGCCCGGCCGCCAGACAGGCAAGGTGCAACGCCGCTGTGCCACTCGAGACAGCGACCGCGTAATGAGCCCCGACGTATTCTGCGATTGCAGCCTCGAACTGCGGCACAACCGGCCCCTGGGTCAGGAAATCGGACTGCAGCACCTCAACGACGGCCGCAACATCATCGGCATTCAGGGACTGGCGGCCATACCCGAGGAAGCGAGGTTCAGCTGCGGTTCCGTCATCAAGGGCGCGTGCTGCTTCGGCCATGCTGCAAGCCTTCGTGCAATTTCATCGAGGACACCCTGGCGACTGCCGTGGTCCATCGCAGTGATGTGCTTCATCGACGGGAAGATGACATCTGTCTCGCCATCGTCGTCGATCCGCCAGAGGTCTGGCAGGAATGGTGTGGAGGTCAACGCCCACGTCGTGACACCGGCGGCTGCGGCAAGCTCCCGGACCGTTGTCGACGGCGCAATCGCAAGGTCCAAAGCCGCACACAGCGCGACAACTCCCTCGATGTCGTTCATCAGGTCGAGCCCGGGCTGCTCGTAGATCTGTACGCCGAACCGATCGGCAATCCCGGAAAGTTCTGCCGTGGTATCCGAATACTGTAGATTGATGAAGTTGAACCCGGGCTGAGTCAGGATTTTTCCCCAATCCTCAAGCCGGGTGTAATATTTATCGCGGATATAGTCCTGCATTCCGCTGCGCCACGAAATGCCGATATTTTTCCCGGCAGGCAGCGTCTCGAGCCAGGCTTGCGCGTTTGCGAGGCGCGCTGGATCGACCGTGAAAAGAGGCGCAGCACTTTTACAGCGATACGAGCCACCGCATTTCACAAAGTGATACAGCAGATCCTCGGTAATGCAGATATCGTTGAACCGCTTGCGTTGCGCGAAAAGGTCATTCGTGATCCGCGCGATATCGAGGGTCGTCGACACCCCTTCCCGATCCCGCCAGAACGTATCGTCGGAGGCGGCGTGCGGTCCCGTGACGCGAGAGGCGGTGAAAAACTCCATATCGGGGCATGACCGCTGCGCCAGCGTGTGAAGGCGCGGGTCGACATAAAACCCGAATTTCCCGGTGCGGGAACGCTCATTCTCGAGGATCGCGAGGCGAATAATTTCATCGCCGATGCCCCAGCCGCCAAGATAGAGCGCACCTTTTTCAGGGATCGGATAATCGAGTTTACGGCGTTGGCGTGCCGATATCTTCGAGACAGTATGATAGCCATGCCACATGTAATGCTGGCCGTCGCGGAAAACGCGCTGACCTTCTTCCCAGTGGCCCATGCTCATCGCGGCGTACGCATATCTCAGACAGTAATTTAGTGAGATATTGTACGTTTGAATGCGTGATTTCGCATAGGCGGCCCGATAAAGCTCGAGGGCGCCATCGAAATCTCGGGCTTCCTCGCGTATTTCCGCCATCTCGCCACAGATCTCCGCCGCAACAGACGGGTCGCGCGCCATCCAGTACCCGCGCTCCAAAACGCGGTAAGCCTCTTCCGGATTGTTCTCGATATAGGGAAAGCGAGAACGCAGCACGGTACTGACCGGCGCATGCGCGATCGTCTCAGCAAGTGCTCGGGCCTCGTCGAGCTTCCCTAGTTCTAGAGTGCACTCGGCTTCAATCAGCGTGAGTGCCGTGCGGTGCTCGGCAAGGGTCTCGAGATCTTCGCTGGTGGAACCGGCAGCAGACCGCCGCCGCAATTTATTTTCCGCCTCACCAAGTTCTTCACGCCCGCACCGACACAGCCAAATGATATCCTCGAATGAGCCATTCGGCAGCAGAACACTTTTTATCAGAGCGCGCGTAAGCGTCGGGTCAAAGCGAACACTAGCGAGATAAATTCGGGCGAACAGGCTCGCTTTGCCGCCGAGGCGCATCGCGTGATGGGACCAGATGAGATCGTATATGAGCTCCGCGACTGCCGAGCGCCCCAGCGCTGAGAGCACTGCGTTCTCATCCAGGTCGCCGAGCGCGCTTGCAAGCACGAGACGCGCAGCATCGAGCCGTTCAACGTAAGCATCGAGCCGCGGATCCGTCGCAAAGTGGCGAAGCATCGCCTCTCGGAATGATTTGGCGTCGGCGAAACGATGCGCCTGAATCAGGGCGACCAGATGCGCCCATGCGTCCGCCGGCGTTTTCGATCGTTGGTAGCGACGCCGGGTCCACTCCACCGCCATAGCCCGTCGACCTGCGCGCCGCAGAATCTTGGGCCAAGTGTTCGTGACGCTCGCCGGCAGAATCGGAGACGAGAGCAATTGACGTTGAACAATCTCGAGCGGCAGGCGCGCGCCGTGTCGTTGCAGCAGGCGAGCAAGTTTCCGGCGCAAGCGAAGACGAATGCCCACGCCGACTTCAGCATCATAACGATCACGTCCCCGACGAAACACCGCCCGCCCCCCCAAAAGGCCCCCGCGCGACACTCTTACCTTACGTAAAACAGCCGTTGGTGCAGTGTGGCAAATTTCGCGTTATCCGCGATCATATCGCGTTTTACCGCCTTTCGATATTGCGCGAGGCGTGTCGAGCGGGCACCACGCGAAACAGGTGATGCATCAGTGTACACGCAGCTCGCTCGTTTAAGCGTTGCGATCAGGGTAGTCCACGACTTGATGCCACGCGTCGAAACGATTCGAGGCGCATGCCCCGAAGACCGCCGACAGTCGTGCCGACCGCCCGCCGCGATGAAAGGAACCAGACCATGCTCGATCAACGCAACGCCTACCTCGACGGCGAAGGTGACCGCTGGTTTGATCGCAACGCCGCGCACCTGCAGCGCGAGGGAGACGTGTTGTTTGAAAGCATCGTCGCGACCGGCAAACAGTACCGGTCGATCCTCGAGATCGGCTGTTCGAACGGCTACCGACTGGAAATGCTTCATAAAGCGCTTGGCGCAAAGTGCGCCGGCGTAGATCCATCATCGGCGGCGATCGAGGCGGGCAAGGCGGACTATCCAGCGCTCGATCTGCACGTCAGCACGGCGGATACACTTCTGTTCGGCGACGCGTCGTTCGACCTCGTGATCTTCGGTTACTGCTTCTGCCTGATCGACCCCGCGCTCCATTTCCGCGCCGTCGCGGAAGCGGATCGCGTCCTGGAGGACGGCGGTCTCCTCGCAATCGGAGACTTCATGCCGCCGCGCCCCTACCACAATACCTATGCGCACAAAGAGGGAATGAAGACGTACAAAATGGAGGTCGCCGCCTACTTCCTCGGCAGCCCGATCTACAATCTCTTGCACCGGCAGCTCAAAAACCCATCGACGATGATCGACAGCATCGATGACCGGATGGGCGTTGATTTGCTGCACAAAAGCATCGCGACGGCATTCCCTGCCAACCCGTTCGCTTGATCTCGCACGCCGCCGGTACGAGCACTGCCACCATGAGCCAGCGTCAGACGTTCATCGATGGGGAAGGCGACCGGTGGTTCGAACGCAACCGGCAGTTCCTGTCACATGGCGACGACGCGGTGACCGAAGCGGTCGTGGCGCTTCAACGCGACTTCCGCAGCATTCTCGAAATCGGCGCGTCGAACGCGCACCGCCTCGACGCGCTGACCCGAACCTTCGATGCAACAGGCGCCGGGATAGACCCCTCACGCGCCGCCGTTGAGGCAGGGCGATCCGCATATCCGGACTTGACCCTCAAGGTTGCGACAGCCGACGACCTGCCTTTCACGGACGCATCGTTTGACCTGGTTGTCGTCGGCTTCTGTTTCTACCTCGTAGATCCCGTCCTGCACTTCCGTGCCGTGCGCGAAGCTGACCGGGTGCTCGACGATGGTGGAACCCTGATTATCTTCGACTTCCTCGCACCACAGCCGTATGCGAATGATTATGCACATGCGGCGGGGCTTCGTTCCCACAAGATGGACATCTCGCGCTATTTCACCGCCTCGCCGGGCTACACCCTCGTGTCGCGGCGATTGAAGGTGCTCGGCGAAGGTGTTCCGTCGGTCGACGATCGCATCACCGTCGACGTGCTCACCAAAGCTCGGACGCAAATCTCATGAGAGCAAACCACCGCGGGTTCGACGCATCCGAGGAAATGCTGATCCGCGCCGAGCGGGTCATCCCCCTCGGCTCCCAGACATTTTCCAAAAGCAAGACGCAGTATCCGCGCGGCGTCTCGCCCTATTTCGTCACGCACGGTGATGGCTGCCGCGTCTTCGATCCGGACGGCAACAGCTACATCGATTTTGTGTGCTCACTCGGTGCTGTCACACTCGGCCACCGCGACCCGGACGTGAATGCAGCCGTCGCCGCCCAGCTCGACCGCGGCGTGCTCTTTTCCCTCCCCTCGCCACTCGAGACAGAGGTCGCGGAGCTGCTCGTCGAGCGCGTTCCATGCGCCGAGATGGTCCGCTTCGGCAAAAACGGGTCGGATGCGACGGCCGGATGTCTGCGCCTTGCTCGCGCACACACGCGGCGCGACCTTGTCGCCGTCTGCGGCTATCATGGGTGGCAAGACTGGTACATCGGCTCCACCAGCCGGGATCTCGGCGTGCCGGAGGCCACAAAGTCGCTGACGAAATCGTTCCGCTACAACGATATCGACAGTCTCCGCGCCCTGTTCGCCGCGCATCCGGGCGAGATCGCCGCGGTGATTATGGAGCCGATCGCTTTCGACGATCCGACCGAAAATTTTCTCAGTCAGGTCAAGGAGACCTGCCACGCGCATGGCGCGCTGTTGATCTTCGATGAGGTTGTGACCGGGCTTCGGCTGGCACCCGGCAGCGCGCAGGAAATGCTCGGCGTCACCCCCGATCTTGCAGCGCTCGGCAAAGGGCTGGCCAACGGCTTCCCGCTGTCGGCAGTCGTCGGTCGTTCCGATGTCATGCACCTGATGGAGGAGATTTTTTTCTCCTTCACTATGGGGGGCGAGGCAATCTCACTCGCCGCGGCGAAAGCAACCCTCGAAAAGACCGATACGGCGGACGTACTCACGCACCTCCATGACGTCGGCGATCACCTGAAACGCGGCGTCATCCAACGGATCGCCGACGCCGGGCTTACCGACGCACTCGCGCTGATCGGCCACCCGAGCTGGACTCTCTTCCAGTTCCGCGATGCGGGCGGGGTCGACGCGATGGCACTGAAAACGCTGTTCATGCAGGAGTGCCAGCGCCGTGGCGTCTTGAATGTCGGGCTGCATTTCGTCTCCTACGCGCATACCCGCGGCGATATCGATGAGGCGCTCGGTGCCTACGACGAAGTGTTCGCTGTCCTTGCGCAAGCCGTGCGCGCGGGCAGTGCGGAGAAATATCTCGACTGTGCGCCGCTGGTGCCGCTGTTCAAAGTGCGTAACTGAGGCGCCACCCACTACGCAAACCACCGCACAGACCTAAGGAATTCGGATGCGCGGGCAACGCGCGTGCCATCCCCGGGAGAACCGTATGGACGGACTGAAACTCATGGTAACAGGCGGGACCGGCTCGTTCGGCAACGCATTCTGCCGTCACGTTCTGGATACTTATTCTCCCGAACGCCTGATTGTGTACTCACGCGACGAATTCAAGCAGTATCAGATGGCGGAACGGTTCGCGCACGACCCCCGCCTTCGCTTTTTCATCGGTGATGTACGGGATCGTGACCGCCTTGCCCGTGCGATGAAAGATGTCGACATCGTCTTTCATGCCGCGGCCATGAAGCAGGTCGTCGCCTCGGAATACAATCCCAACGAGTGCCTGCACACCAACATCCACGGCGCGCAAAACATCATCGATGCTGCCATCGACCTTGGCGTATCGAAGGTCGTTGCGCTGTCGACGGACAAGGCCGTTAAACCGGTCAATCTTTACGGCTCGAGCAAGGCCTGCGCGGAAAAGCTTTTCACCGCCGCGAACCACCTTGCTGGCGCCGACGGCCCGCGCTTTTGCTCCGTCCGCTACGGCAACGTCATCGGCTCGCGCGGCAGCGTCATCCCGCTTTTTCGTGAGCAGGCCAAAACCGGCAAGGTGACCATCACCCATAAGGATATGACGCGGTACTGGCTTCGGATCGAGGACGGTGTCGAGTTCGTCGCCAACTGCGCCAGCTTCATGCACGGCGGCGAGGTCTTCGTGTTGAAGGTGCCGTCCATGCGGGTCGTCGACCTGGCAGAGGTGCTCGCGCCGGACTGCACCCACACCTACATCGGCATCCGGCCCGGAGAAAAACTCCACGAAGCGATGGTCAGTCATGAGGAAGCGGCCAACACCCTCGAATACGAGGATTTCTATGTCATCACGCCCATGATCCAGATGTGGGGCGCGCCCTCCTACGGCAGCTACCTCGGCCAGGCGGGCAAATCGGTGGCGGAGGGTTTCAGTTATTCCTCCGACAACAATAGCGTGTGGCTCGACCAGGATGACCTGTTGAAACTGGTAAGCCAGACGGATGTCGTGCACGGCTGACCGGCGCGCCGCTGCGCCCAGCATTCCCACCGCGCGATCCGGCCAGCGTCGCAGCATTCTGTCATGAACGTGCTCATTACCAGTGCCGGCGCGAAGGTTCTGCTGGTTGAGGCATTCACGCACGCGCTCGGCGGACGTGGCGACGTATTCACCGCCGACATTTCGGAGCAATGCGCAGCGGCCGCATTTTCATCTCGCCATTTTGCGCTACGCCGCACCGATGACCCATCAGCCGCAGCCGAGTTGGTTGCGCTCTGTCGCGACCATGACATCCGCCTCGTCGTGCCGACGCGAGATGGTGAGCTCGAATTTCTCTCCGCACTGGCCGGCCAGCTTTCAAAAATCGGCACGACCGTGCTGGTTGCTGCGCCAGAGGTGATATCGCTCTGCCTCGACAAAGCGGCATTTGCCGAACGCATCACAGCGCTAGATCTCACACCGGTCCCGACACTCGCCGAAAGCGAGATCGATACGGCAACGTTTCCGCTGTTTGTGCGACCGGTCACCGGGGCCGGCGCCCGCGGCGCGCGGTACGTCCAGGATGCAGCAGACCTCGCGCGGGCTCAGGCGGGAGCAGACCTGCTCATCCACCCCGTCATCGATGCGGATGAATATTCGGTCGACCTGTTGATGGGGCTTACGCCGGGAGAGGCACTGCAAGCCGTTGTGCGCCGGCGCACACTGGTCGTCGCGGGAGAGGCAAAAGTTTCCCAGATCGTCGATCGGCCTGACCTTGCCGCCATTGCCTTTCGCATCGGTGAGGCCATCGGGCTCGTCGGACACAACGTCGTGCAGGTTTTCGACGACCCGCGCCGAGGCCCACTCGTGATCGAGGCGAACGCCCGCTTCGGCGGAGCCTCGAACCTGAGCATCGTCGGCGGGCTCGACTCCCCCTCTCGCCTATTGGCGCTGCTGGATGGCGACCGACGTGGGGCAGCACCACGCGACATCCAGATCGGCTTGACGATGCACCGCTTCGCGCAGGACACGTTCATGCCGCCCAACCGCCCGGCGCCGACATGAACCCGAGCGACTTCGACGCTTTGCTCATCGATCTCGACGACACGCTCTACGCCGAGCACGCATTCGTCGACAGCGGTCTGCGCGCCGTCGCTGCCGAAGCCGCGAAATCCTTCGATGCGGATGAAGCAACGCTTCTGGCGCACCTGCGATATGACTTCGCGAAGTATGGGCGCGTTCAGATCTTCGATCGCCTCGTCCAGCGGTTTGCATCGAACGACGACGTCACGCGCGTGGAGAAAAACTCGGTCTCCGTGGCCACGCTCGTTGCCTGTTATCGCGCTCATGCACCTGAACTAGCCCCCTACCCGGAGGTCGAGCCAGCACTCGCAAAGTTGCAAGATCATTTCACGATCGCGATCGTCACGGACGGTGCGCCCGATGTTCAGCGGCGCAAGCTCGCCGCGCTCGATCTCGGCGCCGCAATCACACACGTCACCTTGTGCTGGGAGATCGACGCGCCAAAGCCTTCGCCCAAAGGTTTCCAGCACGCCGCGCGCAAGCTCGGCGTAGCGCATGAACGCGCACTCATCATCGGCGACGATCCGCACCATGACATCGCTGCCGCCGTCGACGGAGAGTTTGCCGCCTGCAGGGTGCGCACTGGACGGTTCGCGCATATCGAAACACCGCAACCCCCGGAACGTTATCGCGAGCTTTCTTCGTTTGCAGATGTCGCGCGTTGGCTGACCGACAGCGAACGGCCGGGCTGAATGCGGGGAAACATCCACATAGTGGTCGCCTGCTCGCCAGATGTCGGGCGGGGGCACCTGAGCCGATCGCTCGTGCTGTTCGACGCTTTTGTTGCGTCCGGTCACCGACCAATCCTCTACCTCGACCACGACATGGGCCGCAGGCTTGCCGACCCGCGCGCGTCACGCATGCGCTCAGCGCTCGACGCGCGCCCGGGCGACCTCGTAGTTGTGGATGATTATGCCGTAGCGCTCGACTGGCTCAGCAACTTGCGCGACCGCGGCGCACACATCGCCGTTTTCGATGACCTGGCGGAAGAGCCAGCGCCCGCCGACACGATCGTGAACCACAATTTCTACGGAACACCTGCGCTTTACGACGTCCGGCTGCGCGACCGCATCTTAGCCGGACCGATATACGCCCTGGTAAGTCCCCACCTCGCAACGCTGGCCGCGACGCCCTATCGAGCGGACGGCCCGATCCTCGTCTCATTTGGCGGAAGTGCAGCAGCCGTCGGCGGGATCGACGTCGCGCACGCGCTTCATGCATCCACCGGCCGCGAGATCGATCTGGTGCTCCCATCATCGCTCGGACGTCACGCCGTTGGCACTTCCGTGGCGATCCGTACACACGTCGACGTGGACATGGGGCCGCTCCTCGCGCGGGCCTCACTCTTTGTCGGAGCCATGGGGGTGGTGTATCTCGAAGCGCTTGCGATCCGGTGCCCGACCGTCGGCGTCCGGTTCGCGGACAACCAGCACCTGGCATATGACCACGCGCGATCCTTGGGCTGGGCCGTCGTACCGGACGTGGGCGCCATCGAACAGATCACCGAGCACGCGATCCAGGTCCTCGAGAGGCGTCAACGCGGCCCCGACCTCGGTATCAAGGGATGCGGCGGCGCCCGCCTCGCTCAGGTTTTGCTGGCGCGCTGCTCGCCGCCGCCAATCACGGCGTAGCTCGCGTATGGCTCGAACGGCGAGCGCCGTAGCTCGAGCGCATTCATGTCGAAGTATTCACGCATCGCCTGCGCTTCGCCGGGCCAATGACCAACATTCACCTCGTCAAACGCAACGATCGCACCCTTCGGCATCAACGGAACGAGATGCTCCAGCGCAACGCGGGTCGGCTCGTAGATGTCGAAATCGATATACAGCATCGCCACGACCAGGTGCGGATTGTCGGCCACGTACTGCGGGATCGTCTCGCACGCATCTCCCCGCACGAGTTCGCCGCGCGGGACGTGCGGGACAGCGCGATTTTTCTCATGGATGGCGAGCAGGCGCCGCAGATCGTTGTAGCTCGTGTCCGAAAACATCCCATCCGGAATGCCGTTGCCGTCCCGCTCGGCATCGAGGTCGGGAAATCCTTCGAACGTATCGAAACCGATGATCCGGCGATTGAGGTTGTAGGGTTCGAGGATCGAGGCCAGCTGGTTGAACAGCATGAAATTGTTGCCGCGATGCACACCGCACTCGATGATCGAGCCCTGCACGCCGACGATCTGCTCGTAGAGCTGGAAACGAAAGAGCGACGACGTGAGCGCCTGTCTCGAACACAGCAGAAAGGGGCTGTCCGCGAAGTAGGCAAGCGCGGAGGCGTCCTTCTCGGCCATGAAAGCGTCGCGGGCCGTGCTGAAATCCCGGTCCCGTTCGGAACGCGCTATGAATTCGGTCGGGGCCTCGGCGAATCCATCACGGTCGCCACCGCCCAGTGCGTGGTCATGCTTCATCAGACTGACTCCCACAGCAACCTGATGGCCGCGCTGTAGCACGTCTAAGTCACCGCGCGGAAACTTTACCAATGTCGGGCATCCCCCATTTTGCCGGGCCCCTATGCAACGCGGAGCCGGCCATTGCTTTTCCCCTGGACCCGGATGGTTACCGCGTTGCCGCCGCACCGGCGCACGCCTATACGTCATGCGTCACAAAATGGGCGGGGCCGGAGCGCGCATGGCGCAAAGCTTTGAAATCGACGGACGGAAAATTTCTCCGTCGCACCCGCCATTCGTGATCGCCGAGATGAGCGGCAATCACGACGGCGACATCGCGCGCGCAAAGACGCTGATCGAGCGGGCGGCGGCCGCGGGCGCTGACGCCGTAAAACTTCAAACCTACACCCCGGACACGATCACGATCCGGTCCGACAGACCGGAATTCAAAATCGACGAAGGCCTGTGGGCAGGACGCACGTTGCATGAGCTCTACGGCGAAGCGCATACGCCCTGGGACTGGCACGCCCCTCTCTTCGCGCACGCACGCGCGCTCGGCATCACGATTTTCTCCAGCCCCTTCGATCCGACCGCGGTTGACCTCCTCGAGGAACTCGGCGCCCCGGCTTACAAGATCGCATCGCCGGAAATTATCGACTGGGGCCTTCTGGAGAAGGTCGCAGAAACCGGCAAACCGATCATCGTGTCGACCGGAATGGCCAGCGATGAGGAAATCGGCGAAGCGCTCGACGTCCTCCGTCGCCATGGCGCCGAACACATCGTCGTTCTGCACTGTATTTCCGCCTACCCGACGCCGATTGGTGAGGCGAACCTCTCTCGCATCTCGACGCTCGCTGGAAAGTTTGCGGTCGCGGGCGGGCTCTCGGATCACACGCTCGGTACCGTCGCCCCTGTCGTCGCAACCACGCTCGGCGCGCAGGTCATCGAAAAGCACTTCACCCTCAAACGTAGTGACGGCGGCGTGGATGCCGCCTTCTCGCTCGAGGCGGATGAGTTGGCCGATATGTGCCGCGCGGTGAAAGACGCGTTCTCCGCCGTCGGGAGCGGGGCAGCAAGCACCTCCGAAGCGGAGAAAATTACGCATAAATTCCGCCGGTCGCTGTATTTCGTGGCGGACCTCGCAGAAGGCGACGTGATCGAGCCGGCGCACGTGCGCTCGATCCGTCCGGGCCTCGGCCTCGCACCAAAGCACCTCGACGCCTTGATCGGAAAGCGCACCACACGGGCCATCAGCTATGGAACGCCCACCGCCTGGGAACTCGTCGCATGAGCCGACGTCGGCTGGCACTTCTGCCCGCCCGCGGAGGCAGCAAACGGATCACGGACAAAAATATCCTCCCGTTTCACGGCAAGCCGATGTTGGCGCATCCGCTCGCCGCGGCCGAGGCGTCCTCGTTGTTCGATCTGATCCACGTCTCGACCGATAGTGAGCGGATCGCCAGCGTTGCGCGCGACCTCGGCGCAGACGTGTCGTTCATGCGTCCAACCACGCTCGCAGACGATGTGACAGGCATCCTCCCGGTCGCGAAATGGTGCGTCGAGACCTTCGCTGAACGCGGAGAGAAATTCGACGATGTCTGCATTCTCTTCCCCGCCGCGCCAATGCTTGAGCCCGAAGACCTCATCGGCGCCTTCGAAGTGTACGCGCAGCACAACGCCACGCGAAACCTGATCTCGGTTGCCGAAGCGCCGGTGTATCTCGAGTGGTACTACCACCGCGGGTCCGATGGCCGGCTGACGCCAACCCATCCGGGTGGAGCGTTCATGCCGTCGCAGTCGCTTGCACCGGTGTATTATGAGACCGGCACATTCACGATTTTCTCCGCCGAGTATTTGACCGCAACGGAGAGCTTCGACGACGACGCGAATTACGTCTCCTACGAACTCGACGCCTGGAAAGCCGTCGATATTGACACGCCGAAAGACCTCGCTTTTGCCTCCCGGCTATACGAGACCTGGAAGCGCGAGACGGTATAGGCCGCACGCCCATGCGCCAGCCAATCGCTGTCGTCTGGCGGCCCGAGCATGTGCCACTTCTGACGTCCTGGCTGCCAGAATATCCCGGGCGTGTCCTTGCGCTCGACGCATCAACTTACGACGCAGTCGGGGAACTGGACACGCGTCTGCATGCGAGGATCAACGCGGCTGACCTCGGCGGCTGGCCGCCGGTGACCGATGCAGAAGCCGACGTCGAAGCCTTTCGCATACAGCTATCTCAGCACCTCGAGCGCGCCGACGCTGCGCTGCGAGAGATCCCAGAGAAAAAAACGGAATTCGAAACACTCCCGCCACTGGATGCGCTTTGGAAAATCCAGCTGACCACCTGGTCTCGCACCGTTGTGCGAAGTGTACTGCAAGCCGATTGGCTGAAGCGGCTAGATGGCGACCTCACGCTTTTTCTTCCCGACGGCGACAAGCTGGATCATGCGATCTGGAACGATCAAGGCAGTCTGCCGCGCGATGTGATCGCCGCACGAGCTGCCGATACGCACATCCGCACGCTGGGCATTGCCGAGCCAACGTATGCTCCGCCCATGACAGTGACGGATGGCGAAAAAGCGCTGGCCAAGCTCGCGGACCGGTGGTCGCCCACCACGCTGTTCGCCACACTCGGCGTACCTGACGTTCTGATGCGGCTGCGGCAGCTCGCACTCTGCCGCCGCAACGTGTTGTGCCTTGTTGACCCCTACCTCGGCGGAGATATCGGCGCCATCACACGCGCGGCTTCGCGCTTCCCGAGCGTCTCCATCATCACACCCGACGATCTTGCAGCGCGGAAAGAAAATCTAGCAAGCGCGAACGATCCAAACGATCTGGCAGGGCGCGCGCGCGACGAGGCGGGCATCATGTTCCCCAACGCGCAGGCAAAGATCTTTGCGGCCCTCGCAGGAAAATCTCTCCACGCATACCGGCAGCTCGCGGATGGAATTGACCAATTGGTTCGAGAGACGTCGATCAACGAGATCGTCACAAGCGACCACGCCTCACCCACCGGCGCCATTCTTATGCATACGGCAAAGCGGTACGGCCTACCCGTCTGTCATCTCGCCCACAGCGCCTTTCCACTTGCCCCGAGCTTCCGCCTCGACACCGGCAGGGGTGATGGAGGTAAAAAGCCCTCGTGCGCGGCGTTTGCCGGTTGGACACGAGCGGCCAATCGCTCTGCGGTAACGGGCGAATCGGCGGCGTACGCCCGGTCACATCTTGCGCCTCCACTTACACTGGCGCCCTTCTATGTGCGCCCGCGCACTGTCTTCCGAAAGCATTTGCATGCATTCGGTCGAAAACGGTTAGGCGTGCTGCTCACCGTAGAAACGGTTGAGGCGGTTGCCGATATCGTCGCGCCACTTCGCCAACTTATCGACGAACTCGCATCCGCAAACGAGTCGCGACCAGGCCCCTACATCATTGAGATCCGCATGCGGGCAGGGGTGGAAACGGCAAGCTATGTGCGTGATGCACTTAATCTCTCTGACGGGAGAGGGAAAAATGGAACTGCAATCACCTTCTCTTCGTCAGACCAAGAGCAGATCGTGGTCTTTCTCAACCGCTGTGCCGTCGTCGTGGAAGTTGGAAACCGCACCGCCGCTCGACTCGACGCATTCGCTGCGCTAACACCGATCGTGCGTCTGGACGCTCCGCAGCGAGATCAAGATGAGCTTGGCATGCCCCCCCGCCTTGTTCCCGCACTTCGAGCAGATCGCTGCAAAACCCAACTTCACAAGCTCACCTCCTACGGCCCGGCCCGTTTGGGACTGATCGTCCGCCAACACCTCTGGCTGCTGCGGAACACCCTGTCGTTGCCATCGTGTCTTCCGCGCGGACGCCGCAACGGAGCTTAGCCGCCCCAGGTGCGAAGCGTCGGGACATGCCCGGTCACCGCGCCGGCATGGATAGGCAGCTGTCCGGGGAAGAGATACGGCAGCGCGGCGAGATAGACAGTGCCCGGCGTCGCGCAGACCCGCCACATGACGTCATCGAATCCGGCATAGCTCGCCGCATCCCCTTCGCCGATGTAGATGATCTGCCGCCAGCCATCCGACGGAGCGAGTTCAACACCGCCCCCCGCAGGGACCCCGTCGACATACAGCGACACCCCGACAGGCGGCGCGATATAAAGTCCTCCCGTCTGGACACGAAGCTGCATCGACCACGTCGATCGCACCCAGCGTGGCGCGGCACTGTTCGTGAACGTCAGGTAGAAATTTTCTCCGCCGATCGAATAGCTGTACGCTGTCCCACTCCCAGCAGTCACCTCGAGGACGTGAAATTCCAGCGCATAGCGGCGGAAGAAGTCCGACGACGTGAAGCGGGTGAGCAGCTCGACCATCTCCGCTGGCTGCGTCGCGCCAGCCCCGCCGTAAGACGCACTATCGTAGGTATTCTTTCCGAACGAACTGATCGTCGCGCCATTGTAGGGCGTGAGATAGGACGGCGCTGCAAAGCTCGATGCGATGATGCCGGCAGGCTCTGGCGAGCCGGAGAAACGACCGCCGTCCGGCAGGAGATTATAGGCGATGTTCTGGGCATATCCGCTGGCCGGGAGCGCCACCGCAGCGGACGCCGGATCGACGACGATCGCATCCGACCAAGCCGCACCATCGTCCGACACCTTGAGATGAAAATGGTCATCGCCGGTGAGCCCGAGTTCTGCGCGGCCTGAAAACCCCGATTGATACAGGTGGCTCGCCGTATCCGCAGCGGAGGATTTATTCAGGACATGGCGGACATCACCGGAGCCCGGCGTCACGTCGTCGTGGGAGAAAAGGACCGCATCGGACTTTACGGCGAGACGGTTCGGCAGCGCGGCCTCGGTATTCACACCCACGAGCGCGGCCGGATTGACCGACCCGGTACCGCTCCCCGTGCCCGCACTGACCTCGCTCCAGGTCGATCCGTTCCAGACAACCAGCACCGCCTCGTCTTCGACCCACGCGCGCCAGCCCGCCCGCGGCATCACATATGTCCACGCTCCATCGGTGAAACACGCGACCTCGCCCGCGCGATCTGCCCACGCACCTACGGCGTTGGTCGGTACCGCGTAACACGTTGGATCAGCCGGATCCTGCGGTATTTCGAGTACGCCGCGCGAGGCAAGCGTCAGCTGCACCAGCGTATCGAGTTTGCGCAACGCCTCGTTGTGCGTGACGTGCTTCTGTGCCTGAGCGGGGGCGATATACGGAAGATCGAGGTTTGCAGTTGACGACACGACAGCCTCCAAAAAATTTGGAGATTTATTACCACGTGAAGTGTTCGCGAAGCATTGTGGAAGAAAAAGAGGGTTAAAACGACAGGCCTATGCTTTGCCTTTTTACGCCACCTCGTCGTGGAGCTCTGCGAGCAAATAGGGGCGCCGTCGAAGGTCCAGGTGAGGGCTGTAATGCGGGTCGCGATAAGCGCCCCAACGCGCCTTGAATGCAGCGACGTCAGCGGCGTAGGTCTGCGCCCGCGCACCCGTCTCGGGCCGGCCAAGCGTCGCGGACTCGTGGTGCACCAGCGTCACCGCCGGACAAACGACGCTTTGCTTCCCCGCCTCCGATAACCGCAAACCGTAGTCGACATCGTTGAATGCAACCGGAAAGTGCTCCGCATCGAACCCACCAAGCGCGAGAAAAGTGCTGCGCGGCGTGACCATGCATGCCGCAGTCACGGCCGAGACCCGCCGCTTCAGATCAAGCACCCCCTGATATCCCGGATCATCCGGCGACCGACCGAGCCCGAGATTGATCGCCGTCCCCGCAAAACCGGTGAGAATACCGTCGTGCTGGACCGTGCCGTCGGGATACAGCAGCCGGGGTCCGACCGCCCCCGCGTCGTCGAGCCTCACGAGAGCGCCAACCAGACGATCGAGCCACGCACCGTCCGTGACCTCAATATCGTTGTTCATCATGCAGAGCACAGTTCCGCGCGCGCGCTCTGCGGCTTCATTATTCATCCGCGCAAAGTTAAATGGCCGAGGATCGCGATGCACACGCAGCCGCTCTGGTTCGCGCGCAGCCCACGTCTCCAGCAGCTCGATCGCATCTGCCGCGTCGCTCGCATTGTCGACGATCTCGACATCAAACGAGGGATACTGCGTTCGAGCAAATAGCGTCGCAAGACACCGCGACAGCAGATCGGCGCCGTTCCGGGTCGGAATAATGATCGTCACATGCGGCGCAGGCGCAGGCGGAGAAAAAATAATCTGCCGGTGACCGTTTGGTCGCGCCTCGGCATGTGCGGCGCCCGTTGGAAACCGCCGCGCCAGCGCATCGGCTACCGCCCGCCCGGTCGCGTCTGACGCACCGGGCTTCGCTGACGCTGAAACGGATGTCGACGCGGAATGTGTGCGCCAGTGGTAAAGGGTCTCGGGAATATGGCTGATCTCCTCCGGCCGCAGGCGCTCGGTGAGCCGAAGAAGCAGATCGTGGTCCTGCGCCCCGTCGAGCAGCGGCCGCAGCCCTCCGACAGCGTCGAAGTCGCACCGCCGAACGACTGTAAGATGACAGCACACGTTTTGCCCGAGCAGCAGCAGCGGATCGAACTGAGACTTGAGGTAAGGAGAAAAACGCCGCCCGGCTTCATCGATCTTGTCCTCATCGCTGTAGACGAGCCGGCGCGCCGGCATGCGAACAAGCTCCGCTGCGATGAGCAGAAGCGCATCTGCCGCAAGAAGATCGTCATGGTCGAGAAACGTGAGGTGCGTCGTCTCAGCAAGCTCTGCCGCACGGTTCGTCGCGCCTGAGATGCCGATGTTTTCCGCCAGCCGAACCACCGTGACCTGCGGATGAAGCTCCGCCTTATCCAGGATGTCCGCCACACCGTCACGCGTCGACGCATTGTCCACGAGGATAAGCCGCCACTGCGGATAGCTCTGCGCCTCGACACTCTGGATTGCCGCCTGCAGCAGCTCAGGTGGCGGGTTCCAGACCGGCGTGAGGATCGAAAAGGTCGGGAGCTCAGTGTTGGACGCGCGCGCAACACACGCCGTCGCTTCGCGAACACGCGCCTGATCACGCGCGCTGCGCCGGCTCAGGTACCGTTGATAATCGGCCGGCGTGATATAGTCTCGCCGGCCTACAAGCATCAGCGCACGAGAATAAACTCCCGTCCGCACAACATCGATGAAAACGCGCACCGCCCGGCTCCACAGCGCAGGCGTAACGGCGACGGTTGCCACCGCCCGAGCGGCTCCAAACAGCCACGAGCCCCGGCGCCAAGGCGCCCTGCTCATCGTTCACGCATCGAGATACGCCGAGACGGCGCCGGCCACATCGCCCCAGTACCGCACCTCACCCTGCGCAAGATAAAGCCCCTTGTTGCAGACACTTTCGATCAGCGGCATCGAGTGCGAGGCGAGGAAAAGGATGCGCGTCTCATCGACCATGTCGCGGACCCGCTTCTCGGCTTTCTCAATGAATTTCGCATCCCCGGCACCGATCCATTCGTCCATCAGCAGAATTTCCGGGCGAATAAATGTGGATACCGCGAAGGCAAGCCGCACCTTCATGCCGGACGAATAGGTCCGCACTGGAAGATCTATATAATCTCCAAGCTCCGTGAAGGCGATGATGTCTTCGACGTTCTCTTCGACAGCGCTCCGCGATACACCGAGAATGAGTGCACGGAGATAAATGTTTTGCCGCCCGGTGCTCTCCTCCTGAATGCCGAGGGAGACATCGAGGAGTGGCACCACGCTTCCGTCGATCCGCAGCGTTCCCTCCGTCGGTGGGTAGATCCCCGCAAGAACCCGGAGTAGGGTAGACTTCCCTGCACCGTTCCCCCCGATGATCGCAACGCGGTCGCCGTCCTCAGCGGTGAAGCCGACATCCCGCAGAGCAGAAATCGTCACCTGCTCAGACGCGGACCGGGCAATCCGGCCCGCCGTGCCGATATTGAGCAGCGCTTTCTTGAGCGAGCGCGCACTCGCGCCGATCAGCGGATAAGAGAGCGAAATACCCGAGGCCTCGACGTACGCCATAGTCTCGCGCGGCCTCCGTCAGATCCAGAATGGGACCAACCGGCCCCAGGTGCGCAACATCTGGATCGCCACGGCCCAGCCCCCGACCGTGACCAAAATCATCGCAACCCAGCTCGTGAGTGCCGGCGCGGTACCAAGAAACGGGGCGCGGATCAGCTCGACGGCATGAAAGAACGGATTGAAATCCGTCAGCACCAGTCGCCCGGTCGCATCGAGCATGTCCGGCTGCCAGATCACCGGCGTCAGGAAGAAAAAGAATTGAAGCACGGACGATGCGAGATGGCGGAAGTCGCGATACCGCACGGACAGTATTCCCAGCACGATCGTCACCCATGCCCCCGTCGCGGTCACCAGCGCGATACCGAGCGGTGCGAGCAGGAGAGCCGACGTCGGCTCGATCCGGAAGATCAGCGCGACGACGAGAAAAACGACGAGGTTATGCGCGAAGATGATCAACGTCCGCAGCGTCAGTCGCGCAATATGCACGCTGATCGGGACTTTGATTTGCCGGATGAGCCCGGCGACCTCCATGAAGATGCCACTACCTTCATTGACGAAGGACGAAATCAGCGCCCATGCAATGAAGCCCATCGTCAGATAGGGAAAATAATCCTCCAGCGCGATTTTGAAGATGGTGCCGTACACAAAACCGATCGACAGGACGAGAAACCCCATCGACAACGCCAACCAAAACGGGCCGAGAATGGAGCGCTCGTAGCGCGCACGGATGTCGTTCCACGCGAGCGAACTCCATAGTTCGCGTTGGCGCAAACCATCGCCGAGGTCGTTCAGCGTATCACGTACAGTTGCCATGCGGTTCTGTTGCCCGGTTCGCGACATGCTGAAAGTCGTGAAGCGGCGATTGTTGCTGATCTACGCCGCGGCGGTGCCGATTTGCCCCAATCTAGCGGCGGCAGAGCCTGGCCTTAAATCATGAGCGGCGCGGGTGACTGTGAAAACGCTCGCGTCGTCACGCGTCATTTTCGCCAAGCAGCTGTGCGAGCCGTTCTGCGGCATCGGCCGTCCAGGGTGAATCAGGATGCCGTCCGATAAACAAGCGGTAGCTCTTGGCCGTATGCGCCGCACAGGCAGCCTCATACTCCTCACGAATTGCCAGCGCCCCGTCCCGTGCCCGCGCCCCATTGGCAGCAGTCTGGTTGTCGCGCGGATCTTTGCCCATCGGCTCACCAAATCCTCGCAGCGTTCGATGTCGCCCGGCAGTGCGACGTTGCCGCGGTCAGGCTGTCCCCACCCTGCGGCACACCGTAATTGTATCCGCCCCGAGCCGTTGGTACACCCACAAAGCCGGCGCGCAGGGTTTTGGGGTGCAGCCGGGGTTGGGAATGCAATAGCGCTCGGCGGTCTTGGATCGCCTCGAGCCTGCATCGGGGGGGTAATCCGCAATGTGTCAGGTCTGTGCATCGCTCCATTGGGCGCACGACGATTGTCCGGTGACCGGCGTTGATTTCATAAACGGCGGAAAGCTGCCGGACGGAGCGGAGCTGATGCCGGACGGCGACGGCGATCCGGGCAGCCTGATCTATGCGAACGGCGGCTTCTTCTCGACCTCGTCGGGAGACTACAACGTCGATGGCGTGCTGATCGGCTCGCGCTGGACGTCGACCAATCTGACCTACGCATTCCCTACCAGCGGCACGTATTTCGATACCTCCGGCAACGGATACGAAACGTCGCCCGGCTCCTATGACAACGGCTACGTGCAGAACTTCGTCGCGTTGAACGCCAACTGGCGCTCGGCGAGCCGCGACATTCTCGAGACGTTCGGCGAGACGACCGGCCTCACACTGACCGAAGTATCGTCGTCCACGCAGGCGGATATCGTCCTCGCACAAACGACCGACGCCTCTCTCGGCACCGCGAGCGGTCGGTTCCCGACGTGGCCGAACGAGGGCCACCAGTGGTACTCGGTGAACAACTATTCCTCGAACCCAACGATCGGCTCGTACACCTGGGCGACGATCATCCACGAGACAGGGCACACGGTCGGCCTCGCGCATACCCACAACCCGGACAGCATCAACAATTCGTGGACCGGCCGGCGGATGAACTGGGACCGCGACATGATGGAATACTCCGTCATGTCGTACCGAAGCTTCGAAGGCGGCTCGACAACTGGCGGCTACACCAACGAGACGTACGGCTACGCACAGACGTTGATGACCTACGATCTGGCTGCGCTGCAGCATCTGTACGGCGCTGATTACACCTCGAA
The DNA here is from genome assembly GCA_038523655.1 of Pseudomonadota bacterium. Classification (GTDB taxonomy): domain Bacteria; phylum Pseudomonadota; class Alphaproteobacteria; order Rhizobiales; family CALHAX01; genus CALHAX01. The sequence continues at coordinate 20,923 of JBCBJG010000008.1, forward strand.
CGCCGGCAATACGACGTACACGTTTTCGCAAACCACAGGCGAAATGTTCATCGACGGCGTTGGCCAGGGCACGCCGGGCGCAAACCGGATCTTCCGGACGATCTGGGACGGCAACGGGATCGATACCTACGATCTATCGAACTACACCTCAAACCTCGACATCGACCTGACACCAGGGCAGTTTTCTACGCTTTCGCCCTTCCAGCTCGCCAACCTTGGCTCCGGAGAGACCGCGCGCGGCAACGTCTGGAATGCGCTGCTGCCGGACGACGATCCCCGCGGTCTGATCGAAAACGCAACTGGCGGAACCGGCTCCGACACGATCGTCGGTAACCGGGCGGCCAACGTGCTGACCGGCAACGACGGAGCGGATTATCTCGTCGGCGCCGGCGATGACGACACCCTGATCGGCGGCAACGACGACGACGTGCTGTACGGCGACGCGAGCAGCGGCGGCAACGCGGTGCGCCCAAGCCTCGTCAATGGCGCCGCGATCTATGCCCACGGGAACAGCCACGACACGCGGGGAAGCGCACACACCATCGGAGAGTTTTCCGTCGCCGCAGACGCGAACTTTACGGAAGCCGAGCTCGTTCCCCACGCCACGATGCAATACAATTCGTCGGTAAGCGGTAACTCGCAGTTCTATCGCGTCTACCTCGAGGGCGGCGCGCTGATGACCGTCGACATCGACGGCACGACGAACGGCTTCGACTCCTGGGTTCGCATCCAGGATGAAAGTGGCACCGTTCTCGCGGAAAACGATGACAACCCGTACGACCAGGGGTCGGACAGCATTCGCGACTCGGGCGCGACCTTCCGCGCGGGTTATTCTGGCTATTACTACATCGAGGTCGGCCAGTGGTCCGGCGGCTTCAGCGCGACACTCCCGGCGACGAGCTATGTTCTGAACATCTCCCTGAACGATGCTCGCGGCGGTCTGCTCGGGACGGATGGAGCCGCGGGCGACGACTACCTCTCCGGCGGCGCTGGCTTCGACAACCTGTTCGGCGGCGCGGGTGACGACATCCTCTTCGGCGGCACCGACGGCGACAACCACACCGGCGGTAGCGGGCGTGACGTCTTCTATTTCGTTGAAAGCGAATTCACCAATTCGTCGTCCGACCGGATCATCGATTACACGGTCGGCGAAGACGTGATCCGCATCGACGGCCTCGATCCGACCACACTGACCACCTCAGCGCTCGACGCCACAACGGCGGTGATCTCGATCAATACGCCGCTGACGATCCGAGTGGAAAACGCGGTCGCCAGCACGCCGATCGAGGTTGTGACCAAAGGCTTCGTGACCGACTCGACGACCGTTTCCGTCGACGACGTCGCCGACACGCAAAAGACGTATCTCGATTGGGATAACAGCTACAATTACAGCCGTTACACATCGTATTTCGACGAACAAAGCCGCGAGATTATTCAGGAAGGCCTGTACGACAGCGGCCCGTATGCCCGCTGGACATTCTATTACGACGTCGACGACACGGCCTCGTATCAGGAACGCAACGACTACTTCGACAGCCTCGACCGTCTTGCCTCGCAACGCGGCATCTATGACGGCAACGGCGGGTCATACATCCAGAACAACGATGTGGCGGAGCAATACGACTACATCTGGTCGATCACGTATTATGACACGCTCGACCGGGCGACGAGCCTGCAGTCGCTGTATGATGTCGGCGGGTACGGCATCACGACCTTCGATGCGGCGAATACCCAAAGCTACGAGTACTACACGACCTTCTATGACACTGCCGGGCGCGCCGACACGGCGAATGGCATATACGACGCCGGCAGCAGCATTGGTGCGCGGTATTGGGTCGATTTCGATCAGGCGGACACGCAAGCGTGGCAGTCCCTGACGGTGATCTACGATAACGCCGATGCCGTTACGCAGCAGTGGTACACGATGGACGATGGCTCGATCGTCTACATCTAACCGGGCACAGATCAATCCGTTGCGGCAAAGCTCCGGATCATCTTGAAGGTGGGCGATGCGCCGTTGGCGATCACTTCGAGGATATCGAAGTGATCGACATCCGGTACTTCCCGGCATTGCGCGGCGCCGCCCAACGCAGTCTGCGTTTCGGCGTAGGTGTTGGCGAGCAGCCGAAACGCGTCGGTCTCGTCCGCGCCGACCAGCACAAGCGCCTCAGCGCCGTCCCCCAGCCTGAAAAGCTGCGGAGAGCACCGTGCGATAGTGTCGTCGTCGATCGCCAACGGCGCGTGCAAAGCGGGCGTATGCCGAACAGGGTCCAACCAGGTCACCGGTGATACCGCGATGGCGCGCGCGGTCGCCGGCAGTTTGCCCGGCCCGTGCGAGGCAAGCATCAGCGCGATTTGCCCGCCGGCCGAATGCCCCATCACCGTGAGCGCGTCGCCTGCGATCCCGATCCCCGCAGCTTCACGGCGCATACACGCGACGGCAGCGCCAGCTTCTTCCAGGATCTGCGGGATACTTGCGTCCGGGCACAGAGAGTAGCCAGCAAGTGCGAAAGCGATCCCGGCCTCCAGAAACGCGGGCGCCAGAAACGCGTACATCTCCCGCGCGCCGCGCTGCCAATACCCACCGTGGAAGTAGAGGATCACCGGGCATCCCGCCCGCGAAGGCCTTCGCGCCCTGTGGGCTGGTATCAGAATATCGATCTCAGCCCGCGGAGCCTCGCCATAGCGAACCCGGTGCCGCCGCCCCTCGCGCTCCGCTGCATCAAACACGGCAGCGCTGCGGGTCTGCCAATCCGCGGCGATGCGGACAAACTCGGGACGCCGCGCGAGCAGATCGTATTGGGCGTCATAGTCGGCGCCTGTGAACCCGGCATGGAAAGCGGCCAATCGGTCGACCGGCGAAGGCGTGGCACCCATCAGCTTTTCCTCGCAGGCTCCGTCCGTTCCAACAAGTTGCCCACCCGAGATCCCAACGGGGCTCCACGGCATCACAACCGGACCTCACTTGCATTGATACCGACCCTGCGGCACGCTGCAACGACCCAAGGGGGGCCGGAGGTATCCGGCTGAGATCAGGATGCTGGCACGACGCGCCAACCGCCTGACAACCCTCAGAACCTGCTCCGGTTCGTACCGGCGAAGGGATGGCTGCGGCGTGATCTGGCGCCGTCCGTGCTGAACGCGCGTGATCGCTCGCCATCCGTCGCATCTACGACCCGGCGGACGATGAAAGCCGTGCGCTCGTGCCACTCGTGACGCTCAAGCTAGACCCACCCGCGCGCGGTGAGAGCGCGACCTGGCCGGCCGGGCTTTTCGCCCCCGGCACACTCCGCCTCGAACCGGGCGAACACGTCGCCGTACTTGGTCGGAGCGGCACCGGCAAATCCACGCTGCTTCGCGCTCTGGCCGGTAGTGTCGCAACGGACGGGTGGGCGCGGATCGAGTACTTGGGCCTCGCGGCCGGCACCCCACCCCGCACGGCTTTGATGGCACAGACCAGCGCGCTGCTGCCATGGTTCTCGGTACGCGACAACGTGATGCTTGGTGACAAGCTCCGCGGCGAGACGCCGGATCATACTCGCGGAGAAAAACTCCTCGAACGCGTCGGCCTCGCGGGGCTTGGCGATCATGCGCCAACGACGCTATCGGGCGGCATGGCGCAACGCGTGGCGCTTGCCCGAACGCTGTACGAGCAGGCCGAGCTGCTGCTGCTCGATGAACCATTTTCTGCGCTCGATGCGATCACGCGGCGCCAGATGCAGGGTCTGACAGCCGAGGAGACGGCTGATCGCGCCCGCCTTCTGGTTACCCACGACCCCGACGAAGCGTGGCGCCTCGGCACCCGCATTATTCTCCTTGAAGGCAACCCGACCCGGATCGTCCCTTTCGACCGCAGCCGCGGTATCGATGCGCTCTGGCAGGCCGTGCTCGCGGAGGACGGTGACGCACGATCGGCGCGCCGCCACCTGCGCCCCAAGGAAGAAAATGCGCCGCAAAACGGGGCGCAGGATGCAGCATGAGCTGGCTCCGACGGATCATCGCGGGGTTCATATACGCCGGCGTTCTGCTCGCCGCCTGGCACCTGATCGTGCGCGCGTTCGCTGTTCCGGCGTACATCGTCCCAACGCCGAGCGCGGTCGGCGCCCGGCTACTGCGCCAGCCCGATCTTTTGGCCTACCACGCGGGCATTACCGCGCTCGAGATCGTGCTCGCGCTAATCATCGGTTCGGCGATCGGCTTTGCGGTGGGCGTTCTGTGCTGGATGTCCGCCCGCGTCGAACAGGGGCTGATGCCGGTGCTCATCGTCACACAGGCACTTCCCGTATTCGCAATCGCGCCGTTGCTCGTGACGTGGCTTGGCTATGGCCTCGCCCCAAAACTCACCATGGCGACACTGATCGTTTTTTTCCCCGTAGCGCTCGCAACGCTCAATGGACTGAAACGCGTGCCCTCGGTCTACGCAGAACTCGCCGCGACGATGCGCGCGACGCCGCTCAACCGCTTTCTGTTCGTCATGCTTCCCGCGTCCCTCGGCACGATCGCCGTTGGGCTCCGCCTCGCCGCGGTCAGTGCCCCGATCGGCGCGATCGTCGGCGAGTGGGTAGGCTCCGCCGAAGGCCTTGGTTTTCTGATGCTCCGCGCCAACCAGCGCGTCGAGATCGATCTGGTGTTCGCGGCGCTCGCCGTGCTGTGCACGCTGACGCTGCTGATCTACGGGCTTGTCCACATCGCGACGGGCCGACTTCTATCCTGGTCACCATCTAACGAGAGATGACATGAAATTTTTATCCCGCGCGCTCGCCGCATCCATCGTGCTGCTTGCCTCCGTGACCGCCGCATCGGCCGCGGACAAACTGACGGTGCTGCTCGACTGGTTCGTCAATCCGGATCACGCAACCCTGGTCGTCGCGCGTGATCACGGCCACTTCGCAAAGGTCGGCCTCGATGTTGATCTCATCGCGCCGACCGACCCGAATGATCCGCCGAAGCTCGTGGCCGCGGGCAAAGCCGAGCTGGCGATCTCCTATCAGCCGCAGCTGCACCTCCAAGTAAAAGCCGGCCTGCCACTCCGCCGCGTCGCGACACTTGTTGCCACGCCGCTCAACTCACTGGTGGTCCTGAAGGATGGTCCGATCAAATCAATCGCCGATCTGAAGGGAAAGACCGTTGGCTTCTCGATCGGAGGGTTCGAGGACGCAATTCTCGGCCGGATGCTCGAAACCCACGGGCTGAAGTTGAGTGACGTGAAACTCGTCAACGTCAATTTTTCTCTCTCACCATCGATCATCTCGGGAAGTGTCGACGGCGTGATCGGTGCGTTCCGCAACTTCGAAATCAATCAGATGGATATCGTCGGCCGCCCGGGCCGCGCCTTCTTTCCCGAAGAGCACGGCGTGCCGGTCTACGACGAACTGATCGTGGTCGCGAATACCTCGTTCCTTGACGATCCGCGGCTTAACAAATTCCTCGACGCGCTCGATGCGGCGACGATTGACCTGATGAACAGCCCCGACAAGGGATGGAAAACGTTCATTAAGGCCTATCCCGATCTCGACGACGAACTGAACAAGCGCGCTTGGCGCGA
>JBCBJG010000009.1:0-25785 GCA_038523655.1 Pseudomonadota bacterium
CCAAGGCCAGCACGATGGCGACCTTGGCGAATTCCGACGGCTGGAAGGTCACGCCGCCGAACGCGATCCAGCGATGAGCGCCCCCGCTCTCAACCCCGGCAAACGCGACGACCAGCAACAGCGCGAGAACCAGCGCATAGGCCGGATACGCGATCGCCATCCAGAACCGTAACGGCAGCGCGGCCATCACGAACACCATGGCGAGACATAAAACGAAGCGGCTCGCGTGCCGCGCTGCATATGGCTCGATCGCGCCGCCCGCGACCGAATAGAGCATGGCGGTGCCCACGCTCGCGACCACGCACAGCACCATGACGAGCGGCCAGTGCACCGCCCAAAGCCGGGCTGCGAGCGAACGCTCATCGATCGTGGGAGCAGCCGTCCGGCTCATTGCGTCCGCCGCCGCGCAGGCGCCCCGGCAACCGTCGTGGCGGCTCCTTTGATTTTTCTCTCCTGAGCCGTCTCCTGTGGCTGATCACGGGTCTGAAGCGCGTCCATCATGACCCGTCGCGCAAGCGGCGCAGCGGCTTCCCCGCCACCGCCACCGTGATCGACGATCGTCGCAATGGCGAAGCGCGGGGCCGCAGCCGGCGCGTATCCGACAAAGAGCGCATGGTCCCGCAGCCGGTAAGGCAACGCGCGGTTCGAGCGTGTGCGGGAGGCACGCGAGACCTGCGATGTACCGGTCTTGCCCGCGTGCACAACGCCCGGCCAGTTGACGGCGGCGCGGTGACCCGTGCCCGAGCGCTCGTTCACAGCGGCGACCATGCCGCGCCGGATCGCGCGCATCCAGCGGGGATCAATGCCAAGGTCGGCGAATGCTCTGCGGCCTTGGCCGTCAGGCGCCACGGCGCCCGCTGCATTTCCCCCCGCAGCATCCCAGCTCACAGCCCCATCGGGCATGATCAGCGACGGCACGACTTCCCGACCACTCGCGAGCCGCGCTGTCATCGTTGCAAGTTGCAACGGCGTGGAAAGCACATATCCCTGCCCGATGGCGGCGAGCAGCGTCTCACCCGGAAGCCATGCGCGCTCCAGCGTAAAGAGCTTCCACGCACGATCGGGGATAATGCCCCCTTTTTCTCCCGCAAGCCCGACATCGAGCGGCGCACCGAGCCCGAAACGCCGAGCCATCGCGGCCAGCCGTTCGATGCCAACGCGTTCGGCGAGGCGGTAGAAATAGACATCACACGACTCGCGGATCGCTCGATGCAGATTAACCCGCCCATGCCCCGACCGCTTCCAACAACCGAAATCATGGCCGGCGAAGTGATGCGATCCCCGGCACGTCACGCGTTCCCGCGGCGTGACCAGACCGGCCTCCAACGCTGCGAGCGCCGTGATCATCTTGAAGGTTGAGCCCGGAGGATAAAGCCCCTGGACCGCCCGGTTCACCAGTGGCCGCTCGGGGTCACTCTGAAGTGCACGCCAAGCCTTCGTGGTGATCCGATCGGTGAGGTCGGCCGGGTCGTAAGCCGGTGACGATGCCATCGCGCGCACCTCACCTGACGCAATATCCATCACGACCGTGGACGCGCGACGGAAGCGATGCACGTGATCCATCGCCTTGGCCTGCAGGAACGGATCGATCGTCAGGCGGATATTTTCTCCACCGAGCGGGGCGCGCCGTGCGATCTGGCGCACGATCTGGCCGCGGGCATTGACCTCCCGCCGCAGATTTCCTCCGCTTCCGCGCAGCCGTTTATCGAGACCACCCTCAATGCCTGTCTTGCCTTCCCGCATACCGGGGAGCCGAAGCTCTGGCGGATCACCCGGAGCAAAACGATCCACCGCCCCGATATACCCGACGAGATGCCCAAAATCGCGTCCGCCCGAATAAACGCGCCGCTGACGTTCCGCGATTTCCACGCCTGGCAACGACGGCGCAGCAAGACTGAGTTGTGCCAACACGTCACGGTCGATCACATGATCGAGCGCAATCGGCAATATCCGGCTCTGCCGCCTTGCCCGCTGCATAATCTCCGCCGCTTCACGCGCGCTGATCGGAATAAATGCGCGCAATCGTTCGAGCACCACGTCAAGCTCGCGGGCAAGATCAGGGACGATCTGGACGATCTGGTCGATCCGATTGCCGGCGAGTTCACGGCCGTTGCGATCGAGAATGCGCCCGCGCAACGGCGCAAGTGGCAGATCGTTGATGCGATTGGTGTCGGAGAGAAATGCATAATTCTCTCCCTCCACGATTTGCAGCGTATGCAGTCGCTTTGCGAGGACTGCCGTGAGTGCGGCCTGGCCTGCGCCCAGCAGAAGCATGCGGCGCGTGAAGCGACCACGCAGCCGGCGCTCGATCTCGTCATCGTCCCTCATCACGGGATCACCTTCGCCGCGAGCGCCTGGCTCCCCGTGCCGCCTGACCGTGCCACGTCGCTCGACAGGCTACTGGACGCCCCGTCTCGCCGGCTCATGTGACCGAGCGCCCGTCCACGCCGATGCACGAACCGACGGTCGACGAGAGCGACCAGCAGCACGATGGCCGGAAGGGCAAACCATGCCAGCTTAAGGCTTTCGAGAAGCGGAGCCGCATCCGCCGCGCGCGCGAAGTAGGCTGACTGAATGAGCCATGCGAGCCCGATCACGCCCGGGGAGACGACGAGGAAAGAAAAGAGCGCCGCCAGACTTGGCCAACCTGGCTGCAGGCGCGCGACCTGAAGACCGCCGGCCTGACCGACCAGAAAGAGAAACGCCCAGAAGCCAAGTGGGCTCGCAGTGACGACATCGACCACCGCCCCAAGCGCGAACACCAAAACGACCGGCATCAACCGTGGTCGCCGAACCACCCACGCGAAGATCATTGTGAGCACGAGTAGCGGCGGGAGCGAGACCAGCAACCCGTCGAGCCCCCAGGGCAACATCACGACGAGTGTGAAAAGCACCGTCGTCAAGGCCGGCACCAGCGCACGCGCGACCCGCCAGACCAGCGCCGCCCCGTTGGCGCCGAGCCCACCGTCACCCGCGCGAGCGAGGAATGCGCTCACTGGCCACGACCTCGCTGCGTACGCCGCTCGCGCCGAACGGCCTGCTGCCGCCCCGCATCCCGCGCAACCGCTCGCGGCGGGCGAACCGGCAGCGCCATGTCGCCACGCTTCGGCTCACCTCCAGCCGCCGTCGCACGCGCCGCAACGAGCGCCGGGTCCGCCGCACCATCAAACGCATCGACTTCGGGCCGCTCGAACAGCAGCACGGAGACAAAATCGATCTGATCCGGATCCGTGTAGAGCGAAACGCGCACGCGCGGCGAAATCGTCGTGATCCGCCCAATCGCCAACCCGGGTGGAAAAAGCCCTCCCCGGCCCGATGTGCGCACTTCGTCATTCACCTTGGCCGTTGTGGACTGGGGCGCGAAGGCGATTTCCGGCGTCGGCGTTGTATCGCCGACCAGCACCCCCTCGAGCCCCTCCGCTCCGAAACGCACCGGGATACGGCTATTCGGATCCGTCAGCAGCAGCACGCGGGTTGCGCGTTCGCCCGCATTCAGCGTGCGCCCAACGAGCCCGCCTGCATCGACCACCGGCCGCCCGGACGCAACGCCCGCCCGCGTGCCCACATTGAGGATCACACTGCGCGCAAACACACCCCGCCCGTCGGCAACGACCCGTCCCGTCACGAACGAAAATGTCCGCAGGTCCCGCGCGTTGACGAGTTGGCGATACTTGTCGATCTCGCGTTCGAGCTCTAGCGCCCGCGCCTGCCAGCGTTCGACCTGCTGCTTCTGATGCTCGAGCTGATCGAGCTCGCCGAGCACATTGACGTACGTCTCCAACCGCTCCCGCATCTGGCGCACGCGAATGGCCGGCACCGAAACGGTCTCGAGAACGGGCAGCATGCCCTCGACCAGCCGCGCGCGGAGATCCTGCACCGCTCCGTGGTTGAGCCGGCTGAGCACGATCAGCGAGAGGGAGAGAAACATGAAGGCGAACAACGACACCCCGCCAGCGGCTTCCAGCCGCCGGGTCGGCGCCGCAGTATGGCGGCGGGCATAGGGGTCTGCCTTCAGGACTTTCATTACGCGATACAGTCGATGAGGCGATCAGCTCTCGGCGGACGATGCACCGAGCGCAACCCGGTGGGTGCAACGGAGCAAAACAACGTAAAGGCCGCCGCTCAGGGCCGGATGAGGAAATCCTTGTACTTGTTCAGGTCTTTCAAAATCATACCGCAGCCGATCACCACGCTCTGCCGCGGCTCTTCGGGGATAATCATCCGCACGCCGATTTTCCGCGACAACTCGACATCGATCTTGTCGAGCAACGAGCCCCCGCCCGTCAGGCATATGCCGCGCTCGACGATATCGGACGCCAGCTCCGGCGGCATCCGCTCGAGCGTACGCTGAATGCCGTAGGCGATTTCTTCCAGCGGCTCCGCCAACGCCTCCGCGATATCACCCGGCCCAAGGATAATCTCCGTCGGCAGTCCGCGTCGCAGGTCCCGCCCCTTGATATGTACGTCGACCCGTTTGCCGTTCGCCTTGTGTACCGCCGCGCCGACCTCGATCTTGATACGCTCGGCGTTCGGCTCCCCGATAAGGAGATTATGTTTGCGACGGACATACTTGATGATCGCACTGTCCATCGCATAACCCGCGCAACGGATCGAATGCGCATCGAGCACACCGCCGAGTGACAGAACTGCGATATCCGTCGTCCCGCCGCCGATATCGATGATCATCGAGCCCTTTGGCTCGTAGATCGGCAACCCGGCGCCGAGCGCCGCTGCGACCGGCTCTTCGATCAGGAAGGTTTTGCGTGCGCCTGCGGATAATGCGGATTCATAGACGGCGCGTCGCTCGACCGGTGTGGAGCTTGCCGGCACGCAGACGAGAATGAGCGGCCGGCGTACCTTAAGGCGTGATTTCGCCCGCGCGATGAACTGGCGGAGCATTTCCTCCGCGGCGATAAAATCCGCAATCACCCCGTCGCGCAGTGGGCGGATCGTCTCGATACTGTCAGGCGTACGCCCCAGCATCGATTTCGCGGTTTCCCCGACCGCGAGGACCTTGCGTGCGCCATCCTTGGTCTGCACCGCGACGACCGACGGTTCATCGAGGATGATCCCCTTGCCGGGGACGAAGACAAGCGTATTGGCCGTCCCGAGATCGACGGCGATGTGGTCCGAGAGGGACCCGACGATACCCGACAACATCGCCTGTCGACCCTCCAACGCCGCACACAGGGGGCGTTCCCCAACGGTCCGCGAACACGGACAGCATGCCGTTAACCGCAAATTTCGTGCCGCCGTGTCGATCACGACGCCGCCAAGACGCTTGCGCTCGTCAGCATCGTTTACAACACCGACGATCTCGTTAACGCAAAATTCCGTACGCTTTTCAGCGCCTTACGGCAACCGGGGTCCGCCGACGCCGCCGTGGAGGAGGCCCGACCAGTGCGATGGCGCCACGCACGGTGCGCGGCCCGCCACCCTAGCTCGCAACTAGTGACACCCCGCCCGCGCGGCGCTCCTGCTTCTGTTGAAGCTTGTTGAGCGCGATGACGTAGGCCCGGGCCGAGGAGACCATGGTGTCCGTATCCGCCGCCCGCCCCGTCGCGGTATGCCCGTCTGCTTCCAGCCGGACCATCACCTCTGCCTGCGCATCGGTGCCTTCAGTGACCGCACTCACCTGATAGAGTGGCAGCCGTGCTTCATGCGGCTCGATCGCGCGGATCGCGGCAAACGTCGCATCCACCGGCCCGTCGCCGGTTGCCTCGTGCGTCTGATGGCGACCGTCGATGTCGAGCGTGACGATCGCCTTTTGCGGCCCGCCCGTCCCGGCAATCACGGTCAGACTGACCAGCTTGATCCGGCTCGTCGCGCTGGCGACCTCGCTGTCGACCAACGCCTCGATGTCCTCGTCGTAGACATGCTTCTTGCGGTCCGCGAGATCCTTGAAGCGTTGGAACGCGTCCTGAAAAGCGTTCTCGCCGAGCTCGTAGCCGAGCTCCGACAGCTTTTCGCGAAAGGCGTGCCGGCCGGAGTGCTTGCCCATGACGAGCGACGTTTCACGCAGGCCAATGCTCTCCGGCGTCATGATCTCGAAGGTCTGCGCGTTTTTGAGCATTCCGTCCTGGTGAATGCCGCTCTCGTGCGCAAACGCGTTCTTGCCGACGATCGCCTTGTTGTACTGGACCGGAAACGAGGTGACGGCCGAGACGAGCTTGGAGATCCGCGCGAGATGCGTCGGCTCGACCCCGCAGGCATACGGCAGCGCATCGCCCCGCGTCTGGACGGCCATGACGATCTCTTCCAGCGCGGCATTTCCGGCACGCTCGCCAAGCCCGTTGATCGTGCACTCGATCTGCCGCGCGCCGCCCGCGACGCCCGCCAGCGAATTGGCGACCGCCATCCCGAGATCGTTGTGGCAGTGCGTCGACAGCACGACATCGTCCGCCCCGGGCACCCGTTCACGCACGGCCTCGAACATCGCGCGGTATTCCTGCGGCGTCGCATAGCCGACCGTATCGGGGAGATTAACGGTCGTCGCCCCCGCCTTGATCGCCGCCTCGACACAGCGGCAGAGGTAATCTAGCCCGGTCCTTGTCGCATCCATCGCCGACCATTCGACGTTATCGATCAGGTTACGCGCCTGCGTGACCGATGCCGTGACGATCTCCAGCACCTCCGCTTCGCTCTTCTGCATCTGGAATTCGAGATGGATCGGTGAGGTGGAGACAAATGTGTGGATGCGGCCGCGGCGCGCATGCTTTACGGCTTCGGCGCAGCGATCGATATCGCCGGGGATCGCCCGCGCGAGCCCGGCTACCACGGCATTTTTCGTCCGCTCAGCGATGGCTTTGACCGCTTCGAAGTCGCCGTTCGATGCGATCGGGAACCCCGCCTCGATGATATCGACACCCATCGTGTCGAGCAGCTCTGCGACATCGAGCTTCTCGGTATGGGTCATCGATGCGCCGGGTGACTGCTCCCCGTCGCGCAGCGTGGTGTCGAAGATAATCAACCTGTCTGCGTCCGAGGTGGTGGAGGCAGCGTCGGTGCCGGGGTTGGAAGTTTCACGCGTCATGTCTCGATCCTTTGCGTGCGCCAGCTCAGTGGCGGCGCTCGTCGAACTGAATTTGAAGAAAGGCGTCGGCGGAGGCATCCGCGAGCCGGGAACCGTGATCTCCCCTGAGCACCCGTGCACCAAAGCGCACTGCCGGTGGTCAGGGGCTCATAAGCCCGAGGTCGAGACGTAGAAGGAGGCCAGCACGCGGCGATGCGGTACGCCGGGCGCCAAGCACGGCGCCACGCATAGCAAGGGGTTCGCTCAAAACGCCGGTGGCGGAGCGGAGTTCGCAGCAGATTGTCGAAGTCGCTGAAGACATGTCGAGCCTGCGTGTGCTGCGCCCATTACGGTGACGCAGAGCTTTGCTACGGGAAGCGGGTTAATGGATCAAGCTACGGATTGCAGACGGCGCGTGTCGAGGCTGGCGAAATAAAGCCTGCCGAGCCGTGCCGATTGCGTTCACCCAAAACCCTCGAAACGAACCGCCCAATCCCATTGCAGCTCGGCGCCGGCGCGCTCAGACCGTAAGCAACCCCTCACTCACCCGAACGGCATGGCCGGCAATTCGCGCGGTTTTGAGCGTCGCGCTTTCCACGTCGAGGCCGAGGTGCAGCACGCTCGGTCGCCCCATCTCATACCCCTGCTCGATGAGATAGTCGTGGGTGCCGACCGTCGGCGTGTCGAACCGCATGATCGCACCAGCGAATGACGCGACCGCCGAGCCCGTCGCCGGGTCCTCGGAGATGCCGTGGTTCGGCGCGAACATCCGGGCATGAAAATCACCGTCATGCCGCACGCATTCGCGCGTGTAGAGGAAAGTGGACCCGGTCGTCTCATCGGCGAATGTCGCGTTCCATGCGGAGGAATTAAGCTCCGCGCGCCGAACGGCCTCCAGGTCGCGCACGGGCACACATAGGTATGGCATGCCCGCGTTGAAACCGCTCGGCTTGTGGTCTTCGAAGCCGATGTCGGTCACCTCAAGCCCGTGTGCGAGTGCAATCGCGGCGATATCGGGCACATGCGCATGCGGCGAGGGAAGCTTGGCGAGCTCGAAGGTCGCAAACGCAGCACGATCATCTTCGAGCGTGACGGCGCACCGCACCGGACCAATACCCTCTTCGAGCACTAGGAGATGGCTATCCAGCGCCTGGAGACCTTCCGACGCCATCGCCTCCGCATCGATCTCCGCAAGCAGACACGCTGCACCGACAGTGGGGTGGCCAGCAAACGGAAGCTCGGCAGACGGTGTGAAGATGCGCACCTTGGCCCGGTGCTCCTCACGTTCCGCGTTGAGGATGAAAATAGTCTCGGAGAGATTGAACTCGCGCGCGATCGTCTGCATCTGCTCGCCCGTCAGATCATCGGCTTGGTGAACCACGGCGAGCGGATTGCCGCCGAACCGTTCCTCGGTGAACACATCGAGTGTGTTGAACAGCTTCTTCATGCAAGATTTTTCCTCCAGCCCAGCGCCGCTCTAAATCAAGCTCATTCAGGCGCATTCGAACCCCCGCCCCATCAGGCCAAAGCCCCGTCAGGCGAGCAGCGTCTCGAGATCGGCAATGATATCTGCTGGATCCTCCAGCCCGACCGACAGACGGAACACCCCCTCGCCGGCATACGCGCGATAGGCCTCCGCTTGCGCGCCCTCCAGCTTGAACGTGCTCGACATCAGATCGTTCGTGCCGATCCAAAAAATCAGTGAACGATGATGGCCGAGTGAGACCGCGTGATGAATGATCGAGAGATGATCCACCGCCCGCGCCCTCGCGCGCTCCGCATCCCGCACGCTGAAGCTCATCATTCCTGAATAATTCTTCATCTGCCGCCGTGCGAGCGCGTGCTGGGGATGGGAAGGGAGCCCCGGATAGTTGACCCGCAGCACGGCCGGATGCGCTTCCAGCCATTCCGCGACCTGCTGTGCGCCGGCTTCATGGGCTGTCATGCGCACCGGCAGCGTCCCGGCCCCGCGCATGATCAGCCACGCATTGAACGGAGAAATAACACCGCCATGATGGATCGCCGCTTCGGCGCGGAGCTGCCCGATCGTCTCCGCATCGCCGATCACAGCACCACCTACGGCGTCACCATGGCCGCAAAAATATTTGGTGAGGGAATGCATCACCAGGTCGGCACCCAGCGCCAGAGGACGGGTGGCGACCGGCGTCGCAAATGTTGAATCGACGGCCAGTCGCGCGCCGGCTGCGTGCGCGATCTCGGCAACGCCGGCAATATCCGCAAGCCGCAGGATCGGGTTCGCCGGCGTTTCGACCCAGACCAGTTTTGTCTCCGCCCGCATCGCCCCATGCACGGCATCAAGATCGCTGGTGTCCACCGGCGTGACCGCGATCCCAAACCGCGGCAGCGTTTCGCGCGCGAGCTCGGCCGTCCCTGCGTAGTTCACATCGCTGATCACCAGATGATCGCCCTGCGACAGCAACCCGAGCAGGATTGCTGCGGAGGCAGCCATGCCACTTGCCAGTGCGAGCGCCGCCGCGCCGCCTTCCATCGCAGCAAGTTTGCTCTCGAGCTGCGCGACCGTCGGATTTCCCCAGCGCGCATAGAGGAATGGCGCGTCGTCCGCGAGCCCATGCGCGGAAAATCCAGCTGGCGCGTCGACCACGAACGTCGATGACATTGAGATTGCCGGCGCCGAAGCCCGGGTCACCGGGTCCGGCACATCGCCAGCGTGGATCGCCTGCGTCCGCGGTCCGTGGTTCGGTGAAACACTGCCCATCGCGGCACCCTTGTCGGAGGGAAATTCGCCCTCCTCGCTACACGCGCGCGGCACGCGCGGGCAAGCCAGCTATTCGGCAGCCAGCGATGTACCCTTCACCGCCATATCGATCGCCATCAGCTCGGCGACCAACGCTTCGAACGCGCCGAGCGGAACCATGTTGGGCCCGTCACTCGGCGCGTTGTCGGGATCGTGGTGCGTCTCGATGAAGAGCCCGGCCACCCCGACCGCGACGGCAGCCCGCGAAAGCACCGGCACAAACCGTCGATCACCACCGCTGGACGTTCCCTGCCCGCCCGGTTGCTGGACCGAGTGCGTGGCATCGAAGATCACCGGGCAGCCGGTCTCCGCCATGATCGGCAGCGCGCGCATGTCGGAGATCAGCGTGTTGTAGCCAAAGCTCGCGCCACGTTCCGTCAACAGGACATTCGGGTTGCCGCTCTCCGTCACCTTCGCGACGACGTTTTTCATGTCCCACGGTGCGAGGAACTGGCCCTTCTTGATCTTGACCGGCTTTCCCGTCTGCGCCGCCGCGATGAGCAGATCCGTCTGGCGGCAGAGGAATGCCGGGATCTGGAGGACGTCCACCACATCGGCGACTGCCGCGCAGTGCGCCGGCTCGTGCACATCGGTAACAACGGGCAGCCCGACCGCGTCGCGCACCTCGGCGAAAACCGCGAGCGCACGATCGAGACCAAGACCGCGGGCGCCCGCGAGACTGGTGCGGTTGGCTTTGTCGAACGACGACTTGTAGACCAACCCGACGCCGAGCCGGCCAGCGATCTCTTTTAGCGCCTGCGCCATCTCGAGCGCATGCTCGCGGCTCTCCATCTGGCATGGGCCGGCAAAGAGCGCGATCGGTGCATCGTTCGCGAACGTGACGGCCGCATCACCGTCACCGATGGTCACGGCATGCGTGTTGGGCGTCTTGGCAGACATTCGCACCTCCTCCCGGCGTGGGCGCCGAGCTATACGCCCGCGGCGACGATTCCGCGACCGCACGCTCGGCAGCCAATGCGCTTACTGCCGCGGCCCGTAGTGGGTCGGCGATCCCGTAAGCGACGAGCCTGCATATCGCGGCGTATCATCGGTTGTGTCGAACCAGGCGAGCCGCTCGCCCTCGAAGACATGCTGGTCGGGCACGATGGCGCTCGGGTCATCCAGAGTGCCGAGGTAGAGGTGGATTTCTTCCTCATCCCAGTCGCCGTCGTAGGCGAAGGGGCTGCCAGAGCGACCGCAAAACAAACGCTTGATCCCCGGCGACGACTGGAACGCAGCCGGCGCCGTACCGGTGAACCGGAAATTTCGGCGCGGGACGTTCACAAACGCCGTCACCGGCGCGCTGCACTGGCGACGGCAGGTCTCGCAATGGCAATAGTATGAGCTCGAGGCAGGGCCAGTGAACGCATAGGTCACGTCTCCGCAAAGGCAACGGCCCGTCGTCGTGTCATCTGTCCCGCGTTCCGCTGTCATGCGTCCATCTGCACTGCGTCAACGCAGCGTGCGCTCGTTTGGTCTAGGCCGCGCACAGGCTCGACGCTGGCGCAGTGGCTGGCACAACGAGCACACTCGCCCGATACCCGGCCCGTCGCTCTGACGGAACCGGCGACGCCCTACCAACTTCCGGCTAGAACAGGCAAACTTTATGCATATTGGGGAAAATTGGATGGCTGCGGACAAGACGCGCAATCAGGGAAGAGAAAGCGCGGTCAACCGGACCCTGAATTACATTTTCGGCCGCAACATTCTGATCGGTGTCGCCGCGCTGATGCTGCTCGCGATCTCGGGGTTTGCGACCTGGTCAGGCATGAACGACTTCATCGTCGGGGTATCGCAGACATCGACCTCGCTCAGCGGGCCCGGCGGCCTCGCCGTCTCTGGCGAATGGCTCGTGATCGCGATCACCGTCGCCCTGACGTTTCTCATGTGGCTGGCGCTACGGGAGTCGTTCGGCGCCGGACGATGGTTTCGCGAGCGCGCAATCACCTTCCCGCTCTATCTCTTCCTAGCGCTCTGGTCGGTCGGCTTCGGCTACGGTTTTTGGTGGAGCCTGATTGCGGGCGAAGAAGCAACCCGCACCTCTCTTGCCGGACTGCAGGAAGATGCGCGTGACGCGGGAGGCTCGATCGCTGCGCGGCTCGATGCGGTGCGCGTTCAGATCGACAGCGTTGCGGCCTGGTCAGAAACGCAGATGGCGCGTGAAGAACGCAGCGGCGGAAGCTGTGGGCGCGCCTCCGGTGCCGGGCGTGGGCCGCTCTACAACGCGCGCGTCGGCGTGCGCGATGCGATCAGCTCGCTTAGAGACAACGTCACCACCGCCTGGATCGGCCCGACACAGTCGGACCTCGACCAGCTTCGCCGCAGTGCGACACGTCTCGAGGGAGAAAATATCGCGGATCGCCAGCAGACGTTTGAGCGACTCGCCCGCGATATCAGAGGCCGCGCGAGGAACATTGCGGCGCGCTCCAACGAGTTCGGCAAAACCGTCGCCGCGGAGATGAATGCGCTTGCGGACAGCGTCTCGATCGCTCCGGGCGAAGCCGGCTTTTCCTGCTACGACCCAACGCTCGCGCAACGCCTCCGGCTCGCCGCCGACCAGGCCAATCAGCCGGCCGAACTGGCCTTGCGTGAAGCCGCGTTTAATGAAGGACCCGCCGGCGTCGCCAACGCGGTCAAAGGATTGTGGTCCAATATTGGAGCAGGGATCTCGGATACCGCACGCTGGGTCGCCTCCGGTTTCCAGCCGCTCGCCGAACGTGCCGGGACCGGCGTCGCGCTCACCGGCCGCGATCTGATCGCGCTGCTCGCGACCCTCGGCATCGACCTAGGACTTTTCGTCCTCACCGCACTGAACCCGCCATCGAACCGCCCGAACCGGATCGATCGCGCCGCCGCCGTGCAGATTCGCGATGCGATCCGGGTCGCAGCCTCGCGCGCACCTGGTAACGACGCGGAAAATCTCGATTGGATACAGTCCCACTTCATCAATCACGACATCCCCAAACGGTTTTCCCTCCGCGGGAAGCGCCGGAATGCCAGTTGGTTCGTGATCCCGAACCTCTATCACGCAGCAAAGAATGCTGAGGATGGGAGTCTCAAGAAAGAGGACGACGAGGCGAAAAAAGCGCTCGCGCTCAATCATCTCGCCGGGGTGCTGGGCGACCTCGGGCTGATCCGTTGGCCGACACGGCGGGAGTTCAAGCACCTGGTCGAAGAAGAACAACAACCAAGCGGGAGCGATTTGTCATCGATCCGGAAGAAATTCGCGGAGGAAAACGGATTGGACACGGCCATATACGAGAAGCTGCGTCCCATCCGTAATCATGGGTTGTTCTCGAAGGCCGAAGCGATGCTCGCAAGCGCTGGCTGGTCTGAGCAGGCCCGCGCCGACGTTGAAGTGTTCCGCCTGATCGACACTGAAGGGCTCACCCCGATTCTCAGCGCGCTCAACACGTTCGAGCAAGGCGACGACAAGAAGACTGAAACCACCACGAAAGCTGCGCCGGCGGAGGTTGCAGCCGCCGCGACCTAGGAGGACCGACCGCTACTCGGCTGCATCCTTGTGCGGAAGGCGCGTCTCAGCACCCTGCTCGGCGGCTGAGTCAACCGGCTGGCCTTCCAGCCGTTTCGCCTCTGCGGCTTTGGCGGCGAGCGTCGCCTGATAGTCCGGCACGACGAGGCCGGCCGAGATCACCATCTTGGCGCCCTCCTCGACGCTCATGTCGAGCAGTGTGACGTCTTCCTTCGGCACGAACAGCAGAAACCCGGAGGTCGGGTTGGGTGTCGTGGGGAGGAAAACGCTCAGGTAGCGCTCACCTTTACTCTCACCGATCGCGGCGAGCTCGCCTTTCGTCTCCGTCGAGATGAAGACGATCGCGTAGATACCCGGCCGCGGATACTCGATGACCCCGACATCCTGAAAACTCGTGTTGCTCTGCGAGAGCACGGTCTCGAAGATCTGCTTGAGTGCCGAATACAGGTTCCGCACCACCGGCATGCGCCCGAGAAACAGCTCGCCATAGCTGATGATCGTGCGCCCGAGCAGGTTCGCCGCAAGCGCGCCAATGAAGGCCAGCCCGAACAGCGCGAACAGTAACCCGAGCCCGGGGAGCGAAAAGGGCAGATAGGTTTCCGGGTTGTAGACATCGGGGACGAAAGGCTTCACCCAACTGTCGACCCAGTTGATGAACCACCACCCGATATAGAGCGTGATCCCCACCGGACCGACGATGATGAGCCCGGTCAGCAGGTAGTTGCGAAACCGCGTGCCAAAGCGTGGCCGCGATGCACGGCGCCGCTTGCCGAGCTTCTTGAGCGCACCTTTTTGCGTATCGCTGGATGGAGGTGGCGCGCCGTTGGCGTTCTCACTCATGCGTCACGCTCCAGCGCCTCTCGCGGATCTTTTGGTCAAACATCGGTGCGCGTTGCCCGATTGTACGCATACGCCAGAGCAGATTGCTGTGTGGCGTGACCGCACGTGCGCAGCCTGAGAGGAATTACGCTCCCCCGCTGCGGGTTCCCTGCAAGGCCAAGGCGATCGGCATCTATGCCCGACGCGCGGAACCGGTGCTCCTCGCTCAATTGGCGCTGATCAGGAAGCAATCACGCCCCTTCCGCAGCAAGGCGGAGCACAGCCGCGTCGACGCCGAGCGCGATGCCAACCCGTCGACCCGCACCCGATAGAACGTCCCCATGTTCCCGAGCACGGCGGTGTCGACGGTCGGCGTCAGACCAGCGAGCGCGGCGCCAGCTTCGCCCGGCACCGCTTTGCGGATGGCCTCTGCGGATTGTGCGTCACGTACCGTCGCGATCTGCACGCTGAACCGGCCCTTCGGTGCCCGGGCTCGCTTGACTTTCGGTGCAGACTTGGGTGCGGACGGCCGCGCAGCAGGCCTGGCCGCGGAGGACCGAGACGCCGAAGACCGAGGCGCCGTAGATCGGGGGGCGGCACCGGTCGTTGTCTGGTTCCAGGAAAGTGACGCCACTTGCTGGGCCGGCGCAGCAGGCGTTGGCGCAGCGGTCTTGCGCGCTTCGGTCGACGAACTCCAGCTCGAGAGCGCTTCGCCCGTCGCCCCGGCGGCTGTCGCGCGCGTAGCCGTTGTTGAAGTGGGGGTCGCCGCACGCGCCGTGCGACGTGCAGCAGTGCGTGCGACGCGCGTTGGCGCAGCCGTTACCGTCGCACCATCTCGTTCGAGCGCCGCCGTCGCGACCGATGCGCTTTGCGAGCTCGCGTCCGGAGCACTCGAGCCACCACCGAAAATCGATGAGAAGAAGCCGCCGACGCCGGAGCTACCGGACGTCTGCCCGCTAGCCGTCGGGGTTGTTGGTGGTGCTGAGGGCGTGGCGTCGACTGTCCAGGAAGATCCTGTCGATGCAGCGCTCGGCCGCGCCGGTTGCGTCGGCGCGGGAGCCGCTGGCGCTGTCGCGTTTGCGGCTGTCTGCCAGGAGGGTGCCGCGCCCGAAGCAGCCGCGCCGGCGGACTTGAGGTCCGCTGCCGCGCGTTTGGCAAACCCTTTTGCCTTGTAGGCCGCTGCACGCGCGCGAAGAGCCGCCGCGCGCTCATCCGGCGCCAGTCCGTTCAACCAGAGCGCGTTCGTCAAATCGGCGATCGCCTGCGCTTCCCGGCCGGACTGCCCGAGCGACACCCCGCGGAGATAAAACGCTCGCGCAGTATCGGCCGGCGAGAGTCTGCCGGTCGCGAGCTTGGTGTTCACGAGGCGGATCACATCACGGTGCTTTCCGGCCCCGAGCGCGACCTGCGCATCTTTCAGCGCGGCCGTTGTCTGCGCATGCCCCGCTACCGGGCCGACGGTCGTCAGCGCACCCACGAATACGGCGAGCAGCGCGCCGCGAACTGCACTTCGTGTCCTACCCATCAAACCTACCTGACGTATAACTTCCGCGCCGGGAATGGAGCGCTGTGACGCGCGTTGCCGGCCGCGGAAAGAAGCGCGTCGAATCAACCGCATGGCTGTTATTGCCAAGACTACGCGAACGCGGAAATTCGGGCAACTTGGCGGCGGATAACCCTCTGGCGCTCTGCGCTTGCCGACCTCTCGTCCGGACCGCGCCGACTTCCGAGCTCCTCTGTTCAAACACAGATTGAACCCCGCTTCGTCCACGCTGCCCTATCGACGCTTCATTGTCCGGGCCAACCACCTCAGCGCGCTGCCGGCGCTGCGCTCACTCGACGGTCACCGACTTCGCAAGGTTCCGCGGCTGATCCACATCCGTGCCCATGAAAACGGCGGTATGATATGCTAGCAGTTGCACCGGCACGGCATAGAGCAACGGTGCGACGAACGGGTCGGCTTTCGGCACTGAAAACGCCGCCTCGATCGCGCAGCCTGCCCGCGCCGCATCGGTATCCGACACAAAGACGATGCGCCCACCGCGGGCTGCCACCTCCTGCACGTTCGAAATCGTTTTCTCGAACAGTCCATCGTCCGGCGCGACCACGATCACCGGCACATTCTCGTCGATCAGCGCGATTGGTCCGTGCTTCAGCTCGCCGGCCGCATATCCCTCTGCGTGGATGTACGAGATTTCCTTGAGCTTGAGCGCACCCTCCAGCGCCAGCGGAAAGCTGATGCCGCGACCGAGGTACAGCACATCGCGCGCCTTCGAGAGGTCCTGCGCCAGCACCTCGTAAGGTTTTTCATCCCGCAGCAGGTGCGTGATGTGACGTGGCACCTCGGCAAGCGCATCGACCAGTGCGCGTTCCTGCTCGGCGTCGATGGTGCCACGCTGTTTGGCGGCCAGCACCGCGAGTGAGGCAAGCACAGCGAGCTGGCAGGTAAAGGCTTTGGTCGACGCGACGCCGATCTCAGGGCCTGCGAGCGTCGGCAGCACGAGCGAACTCTCCCGCGCGATCGTCGATTCCCGCACATTCACCACTGAAGCGATCCGCTGACCGCAACTCTTCGCATATCGCAGAGCCGCCAGCGTATCGGCGGTCTCGCCCGACTGGGAGACGACGATGGTCAGCCCCCCCTCATCCATCGGCGCCTCGCGGTAGCGCATCTCGGAAGCGACATCGACGTCGACCGGCAGGCGGGCGATCCGCTCAAACCAGTATTTTGCGACCATGCCGGCATAGTAGGCCGTCCCGCAGGCGGAGATCGTGACCCGAGGGATGTTCGCGAAATCGATATCGAGCATCGTGTCACGGACGGTGCCGCGCGCGAAGTCGAGGTAGTGCGCAAGCGTATGCCCGATCACCTCGGGCTGCTCATAAATCTCCTTGATCATAAAGTGACGGTGGTTGCCCTTGTCGACGAGAAGCGCCGAGGCAACCGACTTCGTGACCGGCCGGGATACGGAATTTCCATCCTGATCGCGGATATCGATGCTCTCGCGCCGCAGGATCACCCAATCCCCATCATCGAGATAGGTGATCGTGTCGGTAAACGGCGCGAGCGCGACGGCATCCGAGCCGATATACATTTCGCCATCGCCGTGCCCGACCGCGAGCGGCGGACCATTGCGTGCGCCGATCAGCAGGTCGTCCTCTCCGGCGAAGACGAAGGCGAGCGCAAACGCGCCCTCAAGGCGCGCAAGCGTCTGCTCGACTGCAGTAACAGGATCAGCCCCCGCAGCCCGCGCACGATCCACCAGTTTGGCGACAATCTCCGTATCGGTATCCGTCTCGAACACGACGCCATCCGCCGTGAGTTCCTCCCGCAACTCGCGGAAATTCTCGATGATACCGTTGTGGACGACCGATACGTCCCCCGTCATGTGGGGATGCGCATTTCCCTCCGTCGGCGGCCCGTGCGTCGCCCAGCGGGTGTGCCCGATACCCGTGCGCCCGGCGAGCGGGTCATCGTCGAGCCGCTGCTCGAGGTTGCGCAGTTTTCCCTCCGCGCGGCGACGATCGAGCCGTCCATCCTCGACAGTCGCAACGCCCGCGGAATCATAGCCACGATATTCGAGCCGCTTCAGCGCATCCACGATGTCGGCCGCGACGGCACCACGCCCGAGAATTCCGACAATTCCGCACATGCACGTTTCCCCCGTGACTGTGAAACGCCCAACACGCTTTCAAGCAGCGGGCCATCGTGCGAACGCTTGAACGCCCCGCAAGCCCTCGCCGTTGAACAGGCAGGCCCTGCCCGCAAAATGCGCAAACTTACGCCAACCGCCCGATCCATCGCAGCTAGCTTGCACGATCCTTGCGGCGTTGCATAAGCGCGCGGAACTTTGTGACCCAGCCGGGCTTTTCCACCTGCGCCGCCCGGGTGACGGCCAATGCCCCGTCCGCCACATCTTTCGTGATGACGCTGCCTGAACCGACGTACGCTTCAGCGCCGATACGCACCGGTGCGACGAGTGCGCTGTTCGAGCCGACAAACGCCCCGGGGCCGATCCGCGTGCGATGTTTGGCAAACCCGTCGTAATTGCAGGTGATCGTGCCCGCGCCGATGTTTGCCCCCTCGCCGATCTCCGCATCGCCGATATAGGTGAGGTGATTGACCTTCGCGCCCGCGGCAATCTCCGCTGCTTTCGTCTCCACGAAGTTGCCGATCTTGACGTCCGCGGCGAGTACCGTCCCCGGCCGCAAACGCGCGTAAGGGCCAACCACGCAACCGGACGCGACGTGTGCGCCTTCGAGATGCGAGAACGCCCGTATACGCGTGCCGGAAGCGACCCTCACGCCGGGACCGAAGACGACGTTGGGCTCGATGAACGCATCGGGCGCGATTTGCGTGTCGTGCGTCAGGTGGACGGTCGCGGGCGCCGCCATCGAGACGCCCTCCTCCATCAGCGTGCGTCGCCGCCGCGCCTGCCAGATAGCCTCGACCTCGGCGAGCTGCGCGCGTGAATTGACACCCCGCACGTCGTCGGCTGGCGCTTCGTAGACCACCGCATCCCCGCCGCGTGCACGTGCAATCGCCACCACGTCCGTCAGATAGAACTCGCCCTGTGCGTTGTCGTTGCCGATATCGTCCAGCAGCGTGAGCGTTTTTTCTCCGTCGATGCCGATGAACCCGGAATTGCACAACGTGATGGCGCGCTCTTGCGCGGACGCATCCGCATGCTCGACGATCGCGCGCAGCATGCCGGAGGCGTCGCAAATCAGCCGACCGTAACCCGTCGGGTCGGCCGCCGTGAAACCGACCACCACCACGTCCGCCCCCTCGCGGATCCGTCTGGCCGTCGCCTGCAGTGTCTCGGGTGTTACGAGCGGGACATCGCCGGCGAGGACCAATACAGGCTCCCCGACCGTCTCAAGAACGCTCCGCGCCGCCAGCACCGCATCTGCTGTGCCGCGTTGCGCTTCCTGCACAACGGTCGTCGCGCGCGCGTCATGTCCAGCAACGAACGACCGCACATCATCCTGCTGCGGGCTCGTGACCACACAGACGGTCGTTGCCCCTGCCGCTCGGACACTGGTGAGCAGATGCCCGAGCATTGCAAGCCCGGCGATTTCGTGCAGCACCTTGGGCCGCTGCGAGCGCATCCGCGTGCCTTGGCCGGCAGCGAGAATGATCGCAGTGAAACCGTCGGGGTGATCGCCTTTTGTGCCAGACATTTGAGACATTCGAGTCATTCGCGCAGTTATGTTGTCCGGTAATTGCGGGCTTCAACGCGCAGAATGAGCCGCGACGTTCGCGATCCGATGCCGCAACGATCGCTGTCCGCACGGTACCGACGCCGTGGCGGTACCATCAAGCCACCGCTGATTACGCATGCTCCGGCGCATGCAGGTGGAGCAGGTGTCGCGCAGCGCGCAAAGTCAATTCGCATTTCAGCCGTGACACGTCGGACCGGACACCATCCACACCCGCAACGGGTGCCGGAATTGACCGGATTGGCCGACTCATTCAGCGCTGCGACCGTCGCGGAATGTAAACGGCGACATCATGACGAAGAGGCGGGAACACCATGGCACGTCGTACGAACGATGCAGCGGCTTCGCCCGACACCCGCCCCCGCGGCCGGGGCAACATCGTCTATGTCGGGCTCTGGCTGATCGCTGGGATCGCCGCGACGACCTATCTCGGCATGCTGGCGTTCGGGAAGACCGATCTGCTCGCCCATCACATTGGCGCTGAGGAATTGCGCAGTCCCGACCGGCTGGCTCTGCGCAGGGGGAACGAGGCTCCGATCGGCTCGGCCGCGTCGGACCGGCTCAACCGCATCGACGGCCAGATCGGCACGCTCAAAGCAGAGGTTTCCGCGCTGGAAGCCGGCATGAGCCAACTCGCGAATGCACAGGACACGACCTCCTCCCGCGTGCGTGCGCTCGAAGCTTGGCAGGGGAGCATAATTGCGGCTGACGGATCCCCGATCCTCGCCGATACGGAGAACCGACGCTCGTCGTCGGCAGCACGCCCCGCGGCGGCAACGGCTGCCGAGCGCACTGCTGCGCGACTCGAGGACCCGGCAGCGATCGAGGGCACCACGCTGGATGGCGTGACGCGTACCCCGCCCCCGCCCGCCGCCAGCGCGAACGTCGCGCGCCCTACACCGCAGCCCTCAGCGGGCGGAAGCGGCACAAGCAGCGGGACCGGCAGTGATGACGCAACGCTCGCCGCATTACTCGCCGGCGACCCGGCAGCGCTCGCGGCTGTGAGCGGCCGCGCATCACCAACCGGCAGACCCGGCACCACAACCATTCCGCCGGCGACGAATGCAGCGCTCGTTACTGCACCGCTGCCGGAGGCTGAGCCCGCAGCACCGCCATCGGCACCGGCGATTGTTCCGATCCCCGGACAGCGCACCTTCGGCGTTGCATTGGGATCTGGAGAAAGCGTTGATGCGCTCAGGCTGAAATGGGCCCTGCTTAACGAGCGGCATCGCGACCTCATCGGCACGCTTGCACCACGTTTCGTGCGCACGGGTGCGGGCGGGCAAGCGGGTTTTCGCCTGATCGCCGGGCCGCTTCCATCTTCCCGGGAAGCCCGCGAGCTCTGCACGCAACTCAACGCCTATTACGTACAGTGCGACACGTCCGCCTTCACCGGCCGCGTTCTTTAACGACGCGGGGGAACTGACGGACGTAGCAGGTCTCTAAGCGCGGAGAGTTGCAGCTGCTCTGACAAGGTCACCGCGCGAACCTTGATAGCCTTGCGGCCGGTCTGTATTTCCTCCGCCGCTATTGTGGAGAAAAAACTGCGGTGCTGCCGCTATCGCAGTTGTACGCGCCGGTACTTGCCGTTCCACGACATCAACGATGCACACCCGGATCCGGACGGCTGGGGGCGCTTGCGCCTGCGCCGTTTTTGCCTAAAGCCGGTCCGCGTTGAAGGTATCGCAAGCGTTCATGTTGCCGGACTGAAAACCAGCACGGAACCAGCGCTGACGCTGCGCTGCCGATCCATGCGTGAACGAATGCGGATTGACCCGCTGCCCCGACCGCTTCTGGATCACATCGTCGCCAATGGCAGCCGCCGCGTTGAGCCCTTCCTCGATATCGCCCGGCTCGAGGATGTTGCGCGCCCGGTCTGCCCGATTGGCCCAGACGCCCGCCAGACAATCCGCCTGAAGCTCCATCATCACCTGGATGCGGTTTGCCGCGCGCGGATTACGCGCCTTGGCGTTCTGCACCGCGTTCGCGATCCCGAGGATGGTCTGCACATGGTGCCCCACCTCATGCGCGATGACGTATGCCTGCGCGAAATCACCCGGCGCACCGAACCGTTTCTCGAGCGTCCGGAAAAACGTGAGGTCGATGTACACTTTCTGGTCGAGCGGACAGTAGAACGGCCCCATCGCCGCCTGCCCCGGCCCGCAGCCGGTGTTTGTGAAACCGGTGTAGAGCACGAGGTTCGGCTCGCGGTATCTTTTGCCGAACGTCGGGAAGACCTCTTTCCAGATTTCCTCGGTGTTGTTGAAGATCGCGCTGACGAACTGGCCAGCCTCGTCCTGCGTTCGCGGTTTCTGGATTTGGCGTTCCGTCACCTGGCGGCCCGGCTGGCGCGCGGCGTCACGTGACCCCGGCATGCCGGGGATGTCGAATTGACCTGGGCTCGAAGAGGGGTCGGTCGTCGTCCGGCCGCTGTCGATTTGCGGCGCCGGCGCCTGACTACCGCCGGTCAGCAGATCGAGCGGATTGATCCCGAAGACGAAATACATCACCGCGCCGATGATCAGCAGGGTGAAGATGCTCATCCCACCGCCACCGCGCCCGCGGCCCATCGGTACGCGCACTTGCCGTCCACGCCCGCCGCGCGGGAAAGGAAACCGGAAACCGCCGCCCCCTTTGCCGCGCTGGCCGCGCCGGTCCTCGATATTGTCGCTGCGTCCGAGGTCGCGCCAACGCACCATGGTCACTCAATCCTTCACCTTTACGCGGGAAGCACGCCCGAAGCGCCCGACCCCTGGCCGCAGGAACGGCAGCGCTATCCGTCGGTTCCCGCAGCAATTGCCATGTTGTGCAACGCGGCGGACGAGGAGACAAGCGCGGAGCAAGCCCGCAGCGCCGGACCGGCGCGACGGAGAAATCCGCCGGAGCCGCCGTGCCCAGCGATAAACAGCGCGCAATCGCGATCAACCTTGCGGGCGGATGCCCCCCAAATGCACGGCGTCGAGGATGGCCTGAATGCGTGACGCGACGCCGAGCCGACGCTTCGCGTTCTCAATGTGGTAGTTCGCTGTCTTGCGCGAGATGTTGAGGATCGCGCCGATTTCCCAGTCCGACTTGCCGGCAGCGGCCCACTGAACGCAGTCGATCTCGCGCGGCGTCAGGGCCGACTGTTCACGCCAACCCTTGCGTAGGATCACGAGCAGGCGAACCAGCGCCAAAGTGGCGACGCAGCGCAGTTCTGCCATCGCATCGCTGTCGAGAAACCCTTTCTCGACTGGGAAGATTACGCGGCCACCGACGCCGGACGCTTCGCAGTAACGCACCACGAAGCAGACTGATGTCACAGCGGACGAGCTCTCATATGCTGCCTCCGCGTCGTTCGGGCTGCAGCCCCGCGCGGCATCGATCCGCACAAGGCTGGCGGCCTCGACATCGGCCGTCGCGTCAATCAGTCGAGATCGCACAGCATCCGCAGCACGAGTGGCCTCGAGACGTTGCGGGGTCGGGACGTCGTTCGCGTGATCCGATTGCGGAAGATCTCCGCCGACCGCATCCTGCGTGCCACCGAGCGCCCATGCGAGGATCGGCGGCGACGCGCCGTGCGATAGCGCATATCGTGCCAGAACCTCCGCCAGCGCGCGCGGACTCGACGCCTCATCAATCGCGGTCAGGCAGCGGGGCAAGTCGCTGATGGTTTGCGGCTGAACCATGGGGATCCGGACGACTGGTTGCGCAGTGGGTCCACGACACCGCGCGATGGCGGCGGCGGAGATCGCTCGTTTGACAAACGCACAACCGGGCGCCGAGCCCGCCCACGTCACGCATTCGGCTGCCCGTCATGCCCGACGAGGAAAAAAGTACACGTTTTACGCGAAATTACAATGCTTACGGCATTATGCGGGTGCATCGCAGCGCGCACGTGCCCGCAGATCCCGGCGCTTCACCTTGCCCGTCAACGTCATCGGAAGCTGATCGATAAACCGCACCTCGCGCGGATACTGATGCGGGCCGAGACGTTCACGCACATGCGCAGAAAGTGCTGCTGCGAGGCTGTCGTCACCCTCTGTTCCTGCCCGCACTACGACGAACGCGACGATCATCTCGCCGCGCACGGCGTCCGGCGCCCCAACAACACCCGCCGCCATCACCGCCGGATGGCTCATCAGGCAGTCTTCGATCTCTGAGGGTCCAATCCGATAGCCGGCGGAGAGAATAATGTCGTCGTCGCGGCCGCGGAACCAGAAATAACCCTCCGCATCACGCCGCGCGACATCACCAAGCAGGCACCAGTCTCCCCGAAACTTATCCTCCGTTGCCTGCGGATTGCGCCAGTAGGAGAGAAACATGACCGGGTTCGGTCGCCGGACCGCCACGATGCCTTCTGCATCATCGCCCAGAACCGCACCGTGCTCGTCGACGATCGCCACGTCGTGCCCCGGCAGCGCACGCCCCATCGACCCGGCCCGTATCGGATAGAGAGATGCGCAATTCCCGACCACCAGATTAACCTCCGTCTGGCCGTAGAACTCGTTGATCGAGACGCCGAGCGCATCCTGCCCCCAGGCGATCATTTCCTCGCCAAGCGCCTCGCCACCGGTACCGATCGTGCGCAACGCACCCCGCTCCGGGTAAACGCCCTCCCCCCGCATCAACCGAAGCGCAGTCGGCGGAATGAAGGCATTGCGGACATTCTGCGCTGCAACCAGCTCGCGCGCCCACGCCGGATCGAAACGCCGAGCCGAACCCACCACCGGCACCCCGTAAAAGAGCGACGGCAACAGCGCGTCGAACAAGCCACCGGCCCACGCCCAATCCGCCGGCGTCCAGAACCGGTCCCCCGGGGAGGGAAAACCTTCATGTGGCAGAACGATACCGGGCAAATGGCCGAGCAGAACCCGTTGGCCATGCAGCACGCCCTTCGGATCACCCGTCGTACCGGATGTGTACATGAGGAACGCGGGTGCATCGCGGGACGTCGCAAGGCACGCTTCCCTCTCGGACGCCCGGTCCATCAATGCAGCGAACGATACCGCCCCACCCGGCCCGCCTGCTGCCGGCGCATCCACCGCGACGATCGTCTTGAGGCAAGCATGGCCATCGAGCGCTTCGGCGATGCGCGCCAATCCGGCCTGCGTGCTCACCAGCATCCGCGCAGCACTGTCCGCCAGGCGAAACCGCACCGCATCCGGCCCAAACAGTCCGAACAACGGCAAGGCGATCGCCCCGACCATCTGGATACCGACATGCGCGACGACCGCCTCGCGGCGTTGCGGCAAATGGAGCGCAACGACACTGCCCGGCCCGATATCGTGCCCGCGCAGGACATTGGCGAACCGTGAAGCCTCCCGCGCAAGCGCTGCGAACGAGACCGTCTCCGGCTCCGCACCACCATCCGTGAAAATGAGGGCGGGTGCATCGCGCCGCGGCCCGCGCGCGTGCCGAAGGCAGCAGGCCTCCGCGATATTGAACCGGTCCGGAAGTGGCCAACGAAACTGCGCACGAACCGCGTCATAGCTGCCAGCCTGCAGGTCCAGCACCGGCCCGCCCAACCCGTGATCACCACCCGTCACGCGGCGGAAATCCCACCGTTGACGCTGATGGCTTGCCCGGTGATCCGCCGCGCCGCGTCGCTTGCGAGGAATACCGCCAAAGCCGCGAGATCTTCGGGCTCAGCGACACCGAGGTGCGCCATGGCCTCGGCCTTTATGAACAGCTTGCCCGCAAACGGGTCCGCCATGAGCCGTTCATACAGCGGGGTATCGCGGACGATGGAGGGCGTCAGACAGTTCGCCCGGACGTTTGCGCGCTTGGCTTCGATCGCAAGCCCCCGGGTGAACATCACGATCCCGGCCATGACGCCGCCGATCACGCTCTCACCGGGCGTCGCGATCTTTGCCGCATCAGACGCGACAGTGGTGATCGACCCACCGCCCGCTGCCGCCATCACCGGGAGTGCCGCGCGCGCAAGCAGGATGGGCCCGAGAAAGCCGCTGGTCACCTGGTCCGGGATATCTGCTGGATCGAGCGTATGAAACAACGCGGGCATCGCCTCGCCCCCCGTCGAGGCGACCAGCACGTCGAGCCGTCCGAAGCGGTCGCACGTTGCATCCACGAGGTCCTGCGCTGCGCCGCGCGCCCCATCGCCGAGCGCCAGATAAACGCGGTCCGCACCGAACCGATCGGCAAGCGCCGCACGGGCCGCTTCCCCGCGGTCGGCATCCCGCCCGTTCAGCATCACTCCCTCTGCACCCGCCGAGAGAAACGCCGTCGCAATCGCATGACCGATCCCGGCCGTGCAGCCGCCGACGAGGGCGACCTTGCCCGCGAGATCGGCACCGGGGCGTTTCGCATCTTCCGTCATGCGCGCCGGTATGCGCAGAGCCTCTCGCCAGCACAAGCGCAGAACCGGCCACAAGCTACCGGCCACCGCGTGCTGGCGGGCGTTGACCTCACCGCGCCGACGCGGTTGGTGCGCGCAGCACAGTCACATCAAGGGAGAGAGAA
>JBCBJG010000010.1:0-25447 GCA_038523655.1 Pseudomonadota bacterium
CTTCACCAACCGCGCCGCGCGCGAAATGAAGGAGCGGATCGGCAACCTCATTGGCGGGGCGGTCGAGGGTATGCCCTGGCTTGGCACCTTTCACTCGATCGGCGTGAAGATCCTTCGCCGACATGTTGAGCTGGTCGGCCTCAAGTCGGGCTTCACGATCCTCGATACCGACGATCAGATCCGCCTGCTGAAGCAGCTGATCGAAGCCGAGAATATCGATCCCAAGCGGTGGCCGGCGCGCCAGCTCGCCAACCTGATCGACGGTTGGAAGAACCGGGGACTGTTTCCCGACCAGATCCCGGCCGGCGAGGCAAACGCTTTCGCTGACGGCAAGGGCGGCGCGCTCTATGCGCAGTATCAGACCCGGCTCAAGGAACTGAACGCGGCTGACTTCGGGGATCTGCTACTCGAATGTCTGCGGCTCTTCCGCGATAATCCGGATGTGCTGGCCGAGTATCACAGCCGCTTCAAGTTTATCCTCGTCGATGAGTACCAGGATACCAACGTCGCGCAGTACCTCTGGCTCCGTCTGCTCGCGCAAGGTTCGCAGAATGTCTGCTGCGTCGGCGATGACGACCAATCGATCTACGGGTGGCGGGGCGCGGAAGTCGACAATATCCTCCGTTTTGAGCATGATTTTCCCGGCGCACGCGTATTCCGGGTCGAGCAGAACTACCGTTCGACCGGGCATATTCTCGATTGTGCCGGCGGGCTGATCGCGAAGAACGAAGGACGTCTCGGCAAGACGCTCCACACGGATATCGGCGCAGGAGAGAAAGTCCGTGTCACCGGCGTCTGGGATGACGAGGAAGAGGCCCGGCGGACAGTCGAGCAGATCGAAGAGTTGCAGAAGGACGGGCATGCGCTGAACCAGGTCGCAGTGCTGGTGCGCGCCTCGTTCCAGATGCGTGCGTTCGAAGACCGTTTCGTGACAACCGGCCTGCCCTACCGGGTCATCGGGGGACCGAAATTCTACGAGCGCGCGGAAATCCGAGACGCGACGGCATTCTTTGAGGTGACGACGAACCCGGCGAACGACCTCAAGTTCGAGCGGATCGTCAATGTGCCGAAGCGTGGGCTAGGCGATGCCACGCTGAAAAAGGTGCATGCACACGCCCGGTCACGCGGCATTCCACTCTATTTCGCCGCCCGTGAAATCATCGAGACCGAGGAGCTCGGACCGAAACCGCGCCGCTCGCTCGCCGAGGTCGTGAGCCAGTTCGAGCGCTGGCGCGGGCAGCTCGACGCGATGCCGCATACCGAGCTGGCCGAGACGATCCTTGATGAAAGCGGCTACACGGCGATGTGGCAGAAGGACAAGAGCCCGCAGGCCTTTACCCGGCTGGAAAACCTCAAGGAACTGATCCGGTTTATGGAGCAGTTCGAGAACATGCCAGGGTTCCTCGAGCATGTCTCGCTCGTGATGGATGCCGAAACCGACGGCGATGGCGACCGGGTCAGCCTGATGACGCTGCACGCGGCCAAAGGCCTCGAGTTCGACACCGTTTTTCTCCCCGGTTGGGAGGAAGGTTTGTTTCCGCACCAGCGATCGCTCGACGAGAGCGGCAAAGCTGGTCTCGAGGAAGAGCGGCGCCTCGCGTACGTGGGCATTACCCGGGCGAAGCGGCGCGCGCGTATCACGTTCGCTCAGAACCGGCGCGTGCACGGACTCTGGCAGTCGGCCATTCCCTCGCGGTTCGTCGATGAGTTGCCGGAGGAAAATGTGGACGTCGAGGAGGCGTCGGCGAGCTACGGCGGATACGGCGCGGGCGGGTTCGGGCCTTCGCGGTTCGACACGATGTCGCCCGGCGGTGCAGCAGGCGGCTTCGCGAATTCCTACGAAACTCCCGGCTGGCAACGCGCGCAGAAAAACTGGTCGCGCGGCGGCGCATCACGGGGACTGAAAAGCCCGCAGACGATCGATGGGGAGCTCGTCGCGTCCAGCACGGGGGAGGCATCGCGCTACAGCGTCGGCGATCGCGTCCACCACAACAAGTTCGGCGAAGGCACGGTCGAGACCGTGGACGGGAACAAGCTCGTTGTCGCGTTCGACGTGGCCGGCTCGAAGAAAGTCGTGGACTCGTTTATCCGAGCGGCATGACCCGCAGCCGGGTCACTGGAAAGTTGGGTTGCCGACGAACCGAATGGTCGAAGCGGGGGCCGGTGTCGCTCTCGCCTCACCGCCGGATGGAGGCGGACATGCCTCAAAGGAGACGAGCCGCGACTGAGCAGCACGTTCACAGCGTAGTTGGCGCGGTCGCACACGAGGCATAGACTGGCTGCGGCGCGACCGCGCTGCTGCAAGGCAGGCGGGCATGTCGGGAAACGCTTGGGCGAACCGGGGGAGATAACGGCATGTCGCGTAGCACCGCGGACGGCGCGGGCCTGATCGACGGGAGTTCCGGCGAGACCCCGCTCACGCCGCGCGCCGA
The DNA here is from genome assembly GCA_038523655.1 of Pseudomonadota bacterium. GTDB lineage: Bacteria > Pseudomonadota > Alphaproteobacteria > Rhizobiales > CALHAX01 > CALHAX01. The sequence continues at coordinate 2,433 of JBCBJG010000010.1, forward strand.
CCTTCCTGAGGCATCGCACCCGCCGCAAGGTGCAACCGCAGCGACAACCGACGCGCTTGCCGGCCCGGATGGGGCGCATCGCGAGATCGACGATCATTCACCCGACAGTGGTGCAACGCGCGCTCACTCGGCCGACGACCCCTCGTTCGACCGCGCGGAAATCCAGGAAGAAGGCCCTATCACCGACGGGGCGACTGTCGCCGCACAACCGACCACCACACAAACCGGGGACGCTGAGGAACGCGAAACGTTCATCCCGCTCACCCGGTTCGCAATTCGCGAAAAACTCACCGCGCCGGATGTCTGGCCCGACGGAAACGCCGCGGCGATCAACGATCTGTTCGATTGTCTCGCTGCGGTGCGCAACCTGCACTACACGGGCATGCTGCTTGATCTGAAGCAGTGCTACCTGCCCTTCAGTCCCGACCGCGACACGGTTCGAGCGCTCACGTTCTCACCGGAACAGTACGCCGGGATGAAAATTCGTTTGACGGGGCTGCTGAACCGTATCCTCGAAGGCGCGAACTACCGGGTCATCACGCCGGCGATGCTCGAGGAGATCTTCGAAGAAAAATCCGCCTACGGGCTCGATCTGCAAGTTGATCTCGCCGAGTTCGAGGAGCTGATGGTCTACTCGCGCGGCGCGACCATGAAAGAGCACCGTTACCGCTCGTGGCGCACGCTCTGGCTGAAACAGACCGTCGAGCCGGTGCCGATCTTCCAGCGGCTTTTCCTCCTCCTCAAGCTGAAGGACGAGGCGACCCGTCTGCGCGAAATCATGCTGGAGGAAGATCTCGACGAAAAGCGTGCGCGCAAACAGCTCGCGAAACGACGGAGCATGCTTCCCGAACAGGCCTCCTCCGATTTTGTCTATCTCAAAATGTTCAAGCAGATCCCGCGCGCGGACCTGCAAATGATGTTTCCAAACACGCGGGTGCGGTTTCGCCTGCGGGACAAGCTCTTTCTCGGCGCGACGGCCGGCGGCGGTACGATCGCGAGCATTATCTCGACCGTCGGCAAATTGGCGGTCGTCGCGAGCAATCCGATCAAGGCGCTTGGCGCACTCGTCGGGCTCGCCGCCGTGGTCTTCCGGCAGGTGAAGAAATTCCTGTCGCAGAAGAACCAGTACATGATGACGCTGGCGCAGAACCTCTACTTCCACAATCTCGCGGACAATCGAGGCGTTCTGACTTTACTCACGGATCGCGCAGAGGAAGAGGACGTTAAAGAGGACATGCTGCTCTATGCGCTGCTCGCGCGGGGGCCGCTCCCGCGCGCGGAGCTGGATGATGCGCGTGAGGCGATCGAGCAGTTTCTCGAGGACGAGTTCGAGGTTGAGGTCAGGTTCGATGCCGAGGACTCGCTCACGCGGCTCATGGGTGCCGGGCTTGTTCGCGAGATCAACGGCGTGTTGCAAACGCTCACGCCGGAGGATGGGGCCGCGCATTTGCGGGAGGTATGGGCCGCCCATCTCGCGCCGAAGAACGACACCGGCGCGATGAGTGCGGCGATGGCTGCACCGGTGGCGGAACCTGATGTAGCGAATGGCGCCGCATCTGCGACGTCGCTCGCGCAAGCCGGAGATATAAACGGCGAGGCCTTGATCGCCGAAACTGCGGCAGAAGCGCCAGCAGAAGACGATTATTCCTCGCTCTCCGCGCAAGAGAGTGCAGGCACTTCGCCGGACTACGAGGAGCTGTGGGGCGACGACCCGTCTTCGGCGAGCTCGGGAGCGCGCTCGGTTTGAGCGGGTTCAAGGCGACGATCGCTTGTCCGTCAGCGGCGGTGGCGGAAGCGGTGGCGGATGCGCTCGCCGAAACCTGCGATGCGGTCTCGTGGGAAGCGAGCCATGACACCGGGCCTTTCGCTCCGCCTGCCGGGTCATCGGCATCGGACACCGATATCAGTACGAAACCATGGTTGGTGGCGGCCTATTTCGCGAAACGGCCGGGCGATGCGCAATTGGCGCCCGGATTAGCCGCGAGGGCCATGCATGGCGCGGACCTGCCCGACCCTGTGATCGAGGCGTTGCCCGGCGATAGGGACTGGGTCCGTCTTTCGCAGGAGGGACTTGCGCCGGTGACCGCTGGCGGGTTCGTGATCCACGGCGGACACGACCGGGATGCTGTTCCGCTGGACGCGGACCGGATCGAAATCGAGGCCGGACCTGCGTTCGGGACCGCGCACCATGGTACGACGACCGGTTGCCTGGTGGCGATCGATGCGCTCTCGCGGATGTCGATCGCCGATAACGTTAAGGCCATCCTGGATCTCGGGACCGGCACCGGCATACTCGCGATCGCCGCGCGGCGGCGGTTTCCGCACGCCCGGATCGTCGCGAGCGACATTGACGCGGTTTCCGTCCAGGTGGCGGAGGAAAATGCCCACAAGAACGGCGTCAAAGACGTCGCCTTCGTTGTGGGCGACGGGGTTCACGCGGATGAAATCGTGAGCGTCGGACCGTATGATCTGATTATTGCGAACATCCTGGCGGGCCCGTTGATCGAGATGGCCCCCTCAATCGTCGGCGCTCTCGCTCAAACTACGCGCGCGCGCATTATTCTCTCCGGCCTGCTTACGCATCAGTCGGCCGCGGTGGGTGATGCCTATCGCGCTGCCGGGGCTGCGATTCTCGCCGAAGATGAACGGGAAGGTTGGGCAACCTTGACGCTCGGGAGGGTTGGATAGGCGTCGGGTCGGGTAGGCGCCGGTGCGAAAAGATCGGTTCACAGAACCGCGAGGTGGCGCGGGACAAACAAAATCGGCCGACCAACGCACTGGTCGTGCGTCGATCGGCCGACAGATCTCACACTTACCAAGCTCGCCTTCGCTACCCCGTCAGGCAACGCCTTTCAGGCGCTTTATGTCCGCGTCATCGAGACCAAGCCGACGCAGTTCGTCAGCGGAGTAGAACTCGAGGTATTGTGCAGCGCGGTATGCGGCGCGCCGGGATTGCGCGGCAACGAAGCCGTCCCAAACAGTGCCCTGCACGGGCTTGTCATCGGCCGGGGAAACCGTTGGCCACAGGCCGTCAATGGTCATCGTTGACATGATCAGCTATGTCCTTTGATCGCTTGTTGGGGTCGCGTCTGATGGCAAGATGGTTGTCTTTGCTGCACTGCGTTAGGTGAAATTCCGCATCGCAGCATTGCATTAAACGCAGGCGCTGGTTCGCTGGATTGCATCCACCGCATGCCTGATGCGCGCGGCGGAACTGACGAAGCGATTTCGCCACCGCTTTAAGCACTGCCGGTCGTAGAAAAGGAAACTCGCATGTTTCAGAGCTTCGAAGACCAGGCGGACCCGGCGCGCGCGGCGCCCCGCATCGCGGCTCTGCGTGAGGAAATGACGCGCACAAAGGTCGACGCATTCCTCATCCCGCGCGGCGATGCGCATCAAGGAGAATATGTGGCGCCGTGTGACGAGCGTCTAAGCTGGCTTACCGGGTTCACCGGCTCTGCTGGGATGGCAGCGGTGACCGCCGGTTCTGCCGCCCTTTTCACAGACGGCCGGTACACGCTCCAGGTGCGGGACCAGTGCGACGAGGACCTGTTCGACTTCATCAAAATTCCGGAGGGCAAACCGTCGGACTGGCTCATCGAGACGCTTGCAAATGGTGCCACCGTTGGCTTCGACCCAATGCTGCACTCGATTGCCGAAATCGAGCGTCTGCGCGCGGCGCTCGGACCGCGTGGCATCACCATCTCGTCGGTGACACAGAACCTCGTCGATGCGATCTGGTCGGACCGCCCTGCTCCGCCTACCGCGCCCGTCTTTATTCACCCCGTCGCGCTTGCGGGACGTGCGGCAAGCGACAAGCGGGCTGACATCGCCGACGCGCTCAGAGCGGCAGACACCGATGCGATGGTTCTGACGCTGACGGACTCGATCGCCTGGCTGCTCAACATTCGCGGCAAAGATGTTGCGCATACCCCGGTCGCGCTTGCCTTCGCGCTCGTGCATGCGGAGGCGCCGGTCGACCTGTTCATCGCGGAGGAAAAAATCACACCCGAGGTCGCCGCGCATCTGGCCGATGTGGCGCGTGTGTGTGCGCCGGATGCGCTTGGCGACGCGCTCGATCAGCTGTCAGGCAAGAGCGTCCGCCTCGACCCGCAGACGGCAGCATGGTGGTTTACGCGTCGGCTCGAAGATGCGGGCGCCCGGGTGACGCGCGGTCGTGATCTCGTGCTCGATGCGAAGGCGCGCAAGAACGCCGCCGAAATCGCTGGCAGTCGGTCAGCGCATGTGCGCGACGGCGTGGCGATGAGCACCTTTCTCGCGTGGCTCGATGCGCACGCGGCAACCGGCGAGGTCACTGAGATTTCGGCCGCGCAACAGCTCGAGGCCTGCCGGGCCGCCACGGGTGAGCTGCGCGATATCAGCTTCGACACGATCTCCGGCGCGGGCGGGAATGGCGCCATCGTCCACTACCGCGTGACGGAGGCGACAGACACGCGGCTCGAGACCGGGACGCTGTATCTCGTGGACAGCGGCGGACAATATTCCGACGGCACGACCGACATCACGCGGACCGTTGCGATCGGCGCGCCGGACGATGAGGCGCGGCGCTGTTTCACGCTCGTGCTGAAGGGGCATATCGCGATCGCGCGTGCGCGTTTCCCGGTCGGCACACGCGGGGTCGATCTCGATCCGTTTGCGCGGGCGGCACTTTGGTCCGCCGGGCTCGATTTCGATCACGGCACAGGTCACGGCGTGGGGAGTTATCTCTCCGTCCATGAAGGTCCGGCGAGTATTTCGCGGCGCGGGATGGTTGCGCTTGCGCCGGGGATGATCCTGTCGAACGAGCCGGGCTATTATCGCGAGGGAGCGTTCGGGATCAGGATTGAAAATCTCGTGCTCGTGCGGGAAGCGGAGAATATAGCGGGGGGCGAGCGGCAGATGCTTTCGTTCGAGACGCTGAGCTTTGCGCCGTTCGATCGTGCGTTGATCGACCCGACGCTGCTGGACGAGGCAGAGCGCGCTTGGGTCGACGAGTATCACGCTGAGGTGCGGGCGCGGCTCGAAGGCGAGATCGCGGATGACGCTGTCCGTGCCTGGCTCATCGACGCGACCCAGCCCCTCGCATCGCCCTGACGGAGATTAACGCGCTTGCGACGCCCGGCACCGCAGATCTGGTTGGATGAGCGCACCGGCGCCGTTGCGCATTAGCCGATCAGTGCGAGCCAGTCCTCTTCGCTCAGCACCTGAAGACCGAGTTCTTCGGCCTTCTTTAGCTTCGAGCCGGCGCCTGGGCCCGCCACGACGATATCGGTTTTCTTCGAGACCGAGCCCGATACCTTTGCGCCGAGCCGCTCCGCCTGCGCTTTCGCTTCTGAGCGTGAGAGCTGTTCCAGTGTGCCCGTGAAGACAACCGTCTTGCCGGTCACGGAAGAAGTGACGGTGGCCGGCGCCTCGTACGCATCGACCGTGACTTCGCTCAGCAGGTCTTCGACCGCGCGGCGGTTGTGGCTTTCGGCATAAAACTCCACGATGGCGTCGGCGGCAGCTTCGCCAATCCCATCGATATCGACGAGATGGGCCCAGGCGGCCGCATCACGGTCGGCCGCGGCGTCGAGCGCTTCGGCGAGTGCGCCCCACGATCCGTAATGGCGCGCGAGAAGCGTAGCGGTCGAGGTGCCGACATGGCGGATGCCGAGCGCGTAGACGAAGCGGGGCAGCTCGATGGTGCGTCGTGCGTCAATGGCGGCGAAGAGATTGGCGATGGAGGTGGCACCCCAGCCGTCCTCCGCCTCCAGCGGGGACGATGACCGCGCATTTCGCTTCTCGAGGGTGAAAATGTCCGCCGGTCGGGTCACCCGACCATCTGCATAGAACGTGGCAATCTGCTTGGCGCCGAGCCCTTCGATATCGAAGGCGTCTCGGGAGACAAAATGCTTCAACCGCTCGACCGCCTGTGCGGGGCACACCAACCCGCCGGTGCAGCGACGCACGACGTCCTCTCGGCCGGTTTTCGGATCGCGGGTGCGCACCGCATCGCTGCCGCAGGCCGGACAGACCAACGGATACACGAAGGGCTCGGCCTTCGTTGGTCGCTTGTCGAGAAGTACCTCGACGATTTGCGGGATGACGTCGCCGGCGCGCTGAACGGTGACCGTGTCGCCGATCCGGATGTCCTTGCGGGCAATTTCATCCTCGTTGTGAAGCGTCGCGTTTGAGACGACCACACCGCCGACGGTGACAGGCTCCAGTTTGGCAACCGGCGTCAGTGCACCGGTGCGCCCGACTTGAATATCGATGTCGAGCAGCCGGGTTGTCGCCTGCTCCGCCGGGAACTTGTGGGCAATCGCCCAGCGCGGCGCGCGGGAGCGAAATCCGAGGCGTTCCTGCCAATCCAGACGGTCCACCTTGTAGACGACCCCGTCGATGTCATAGTCGAGCTCCGGTCGCGTGCGCTCGATTTCCCAATACGCTGCGATGAGGGACTCCACGCTTTCGTGAACGCGTGTCAGTGGGTTGGTCGGCAGGCCCCACGTGCCGAACCGTGCGATCATCGTGAACTGGGTCTCGGCCGGAAGCCGCTCGATTTCACCCCACGTGTAAGCAAAAAACGAAAGTGGGCGCGCTGCGGTGACCGTCGGATCTTTCTGCCGGAGTGACCCGGCGGCGGCGTTGCGCGGATTTGCGAAGGTTTTTCCTCCATCTGCGCCGAGGCGTTCATTCAAGGCGCGAAACGCAGATCGCTCCATGAATATTTCGCCGCGAACATCGATCGTTGTCGGGTCACCGTCGCCGAGCGTCAGGGAATTCGGGATCGCTGCAATCGTGCGCACGTTCGCCGTGACGTCCTCACCCTCGCGTCCGTCACCGCGGGTTGCGGCCTGTACGAGCTCCCCATCCTGATACCGGAGCGATATGGAAAGTCCGTCGATTTTCGGCTCGGAGACGACAGCAACCGGTGCCTCTGCCTCGAGCCCGAGGAAACGGCGGATCGAGGAGAGAAAATCTGCGACGTCCGCTTCATCAAAGGCGTTGCCGAGCGAGAGCATCGGCACAGAGTGCGCGACTTTGCCGAAGGCGCTGCCGGGTGTGACGCCGACCCGTTCGCTCGGGCTGTCGCTGCGGACGAGTGCCGGAAACTGCTTCTCGATCTCGGAATTGCGCGCGCGAAGCCGATCATAGTCGGCATCGCTGATCTCGGGCGCATCGTCGAGATAGTAGCGCGCATCATGACGCGCGATCTCTTCGGCAAGACGGGCCAGTTCAGCGGCGGCGACGGCCTCGCCCAATTCAGCGACCGGAGTTTCGTCGTGCCCCGCCTCGTCGGCAGTGCGGACGGCGGCCTTTTTTTTCTTCGCCATTGCCTGCGGCGCCCGAGGTTTGCGGAGTGATGGGCCGGCTGCGCGGCGCACGACGCCAGGCACTCGGAAACACGCGCGTTTTACGCATGGCTCGACTACATCGTTCACCGTGCCGGCGCGCTCGCCGTGGTATGCTTGAAGATCGGCGCCCGCCAAGGCTGCCTACCCTGACGATCGCAGGCGCGGCGGCTCGCCGAGTTCGCGCAGGTTCGCTTCGCGAAGCTCCGCCTCAGTTCGACGCGATCCCACTGACCGCGGCGACCGTGCTCTTCCAGGTCCGGCTCAGCCAGCTGTCCGTGTCTTCCCGCGGGGCGAGGCCATCCGACTGCAGAAGCGCATAGCTGTCCTTGTACCACTGCGAATTCGGGAAGTTGTGTCCGAGGATCGCCGCCGCAGTTTGCGCCTCGTTGCGAATGCCGAGCGCCATGTAGCTCTCGGTCAGACGGGCGAGCGCTTCCTCGACGTGCGGCGTCGTCTGATATTTCTCGACGACGGTCTTGTATCGGTTGATCGCGGCAAGGTGGTTGCCCTCGCGCATGTAGTAACGACCCACACTCATCTCGGATGCCGCAAGGATGTCGCGCGAAATGCGGATGCGGTTCTCGGCCTGCTTGGCGTAGCGGCTATCCGGGTAGCGGCTGCGGAGCTTGATGAACTCGGCGAGAGCCTTGCGGGTCTTGGATTGGTCGCGCTTCGGATCGCTTGCCTGATCGAAGTACGACATCGCGATCACGTGATGGGCGAGCGCGGCGTCCTTCGTGCCGGAATGCAGCGTGGCGTAGCGGCGGCCGGCCTTGATCGCCTCGTCGTAGTTGCCGTCCTTGTAGTGGGCGAAGGCGGCGAGCGCGAGCGCGCGACGGGCGAACGGCGAATACGGATGCTCGCGGTCTACGTTCTCAAAGGCTTGAGCGGCGCCGCGATATTTTCCCCGGCTCATCAGCGCATCCGCCCGGCTGTAAAGCGCTTCGGCAGGTTCAGCTGGTGCTGACAGGTTTGCTTTTTCCGAGCTGCCGCTGAGGAACGGGAGTGATGGAAGACCGGACGAGCAACCGGCGAGAAGGACGCCGGATGCAGCCACCAAGGCCAGCGTCGGCGCGACGCGTCGCGCAGGGCGATGCTGGTGCGCGCTTTCGCGTAGCAAAAGGACCTCGCGGCTAGCGGGTGACGACTGCTGCTCAGAAATGGCCATTGTCTTCGCCCCCGGGACAAGCGCTCCGCGCAATGCAGACGCGCCGTGCCCGACGCATCCTCTCAGCCACATGCACGAAGAGCCGAAGAGTGTGGCGGAAACAAAGCGCAGCCGGCCGGTTCACAGGTAAGTATCCGGCAATCGACAGGGTCGGCGTCTGCGTGTTTGCAAAAGCTGCCAATTCACAGAACTTCAGCGCAGCCGCCCGCGCTCCGCGAACGCACGCGGAGCGGACGCGACCCTAGCGATCAGGTGCGATCTGCCGCGTAGTTCACAGCTGCTGAACCCATCTGCATGCTCGCACGACCGGTCTGGCGGACACGCGGAAGCTCGACGAGTGTCCAGGCATCGGCGTCGGCAAACAAAGCTTTCAGCATCAACGAGTTCAGCCGGTGGCCGCCGCGGGAAGAGCGGTATGCGCATAGCAGCGGGCGGCCGGCCAAAGCGAGGTCGCCGACCGCGTCCAACATCTTGTGACGCACGAACTCGTCTTCGTAGCGGAGACCTTCCGGGTTCACGACCTTGTCGTCACCGATCGCGACCGTGTTGTCGAGCGAGGAACCAAGGGCGCGACCAGCGGCCCAGAGCGCCTCGACATCTTTCATGAAGCCGAAGGTGCGAGCGCGGCTCAGCTCGGCACGGAACACGCCAGGGCTCATTTCGTAGGCGCGGCGCTGGCGCCCGATGGCCGGCGTTTCGAAATTGATCTCTACGTCGAGATAGAAGCCCGAGTGCGGGGTCAACTCGCCCCAGCAGTCGCCCTCCTCGACGCGCACCGTCTTGAGGACTTTGATGAACTTGCGGGGTGCATCCAGCTCGCGGATGCCTATCGCGTCGATTGCGTCGACGAAATCGCCCGAGCTGCCGTCCATGATCGGGACTTCGCCGCTGTCGATCTCGACGATGACGTTGTCGACGCAGAGGCCGCGCAGCGCTGCGAGCAAATGCTCGACCGTCGCAACCATGCCGCCGTTGCCGTCACCCAGAATGGTGCAGAGCGTGACATTCTCGACGTTCGCCACTTCGGCTGCGATCTCAGTCGTCTGATCCCCGTCGATCCGTCGAAACAATACGCCGGTGTCAGCTTCCGCCGGCAGGAGCACGATCGAGGCAGGTGCCCCGCTGTGGACACCTTTGCCGCGTAGCACCACCGGACTAAACACAGTCGTCTGCTGTGCGCCGATAAAACGTCTAGCCATGTGAGCCGTCCCCCGAAGTCCCCCAGGCATTCCGACCCAACTCAGCCCTAGTTGATGGTCAGTCGCCTTGTTGACGCGTTACTTGTTTCTACATTCGGTAGCAGACGCTTCGAGGCGTCTGATGCACACGCTTTTCAACGACTTCAAAGTACGTTGCATCGCCTCTTTGGAACAAATCACGGTTGGTTACGCACTGTTACGTGGCAGCATGAACACAGGACAGAGTTCACGCACACACTGGTTACAAGTTGTGTAAAACTCCCTTTACCGACGCATGCTGCACCCCCGGATATTACCCTAGCGACGGGCCTGACGCCGGAAAAACCCGGGTATTTCTTCGTTTCCTTCATCCGTTGACGGCGCGGCCGGCTCTTCGTCGATCGCCTTCATTTCGCGTGCGATCCGCTGCAGATCGCTTACCTCATCCGGCGTGCTTTCCTGAAACGACCCCTTGAGCCGGGCGAACAGACGCGAGCGTTTGCGTGGGCGGTTGCCGCCGCGGGTGGCGAGTGATTCGCTCTCGCGTTGGGTTGCATCGCCATCCAAATCCGCCGAAGACGCGCCTGCCTCACCGGCTGTCGTACCGGCTGAACTCCCGACCGGCGGGAAGGCCTCGACCTTCGGCAACCGTGAGGGGCCGCGGCGCACGGGTTCAGCGGGCCGCGGCGCGAAGGCGGCTTCACGCATCGTGTCCGCGTCGATGTCCGACGAAACCGGCCGTGCGGAAGACCGCTCCGTGGCTTTGCGGTTCGCCGTCGGACGGGCGATCGCGCCGGCTGCTAACATTCGGGGCGGACCGACTTCGATTTGGACATCGCCGGTGCCGGCTCTCGAAGCACCCTCGCCGCCTGCGGGTCGACCGACGGCAGGCCGACCACCTCCGGCATGCGGGCTCGCGCCGGCCGGTGCGGGTGCCGCGTGGCGAGCGGCAGCTGGCTGCGACGGGGCAACTGGCCGGCGTTCGTTCGGCCCAGCGGACTGCGCGGGCACCGGCGGCGCCGCGCGGCCCGGGGTGAGCGGCTGCGATGCCTGGCGAGGTGGCTGTGTTTGCGGGCGTGACTGTGTCTGGGGACGCGACTGCGGCGGAGAGCCTGCGGGTTGCGGAGCTGTTCGCGGCGCCGGTTGTGGTTGCGCGGTCGATGGGCCTGTTTGGTGAGGACCCGTCGGATGTTGGCCGGTCGGGCGGGAAGCGGCGGGCCGCGGCGCGGACCCGGCAGCCGGTGGTGCGGACTGCGCAATTGGCGCCGAAGGTTGGCTCGACCGCACGTCGGCAGGATTGCGGAGCCCGGATGCCACAATTGAGACGCGCAGACGGTCGTCCAGATCGCGATCGAAGTTCGCGCCGACAATGATGTTTGCTTCCGGGTCGACTTCCTTGCGGATCCGGTTGGCCGCCTTGTCCACTTCGAACAGGGTCAGATCACTGCTGCCGGAGATACTGACCAGAAGGCCCTTCGCGCCCTTGAGCGTCACGTCGTCGAGCAGCGGATTAGCGATCGCGATTTCAGCTGCCTCGACGGCCCGGTTCTCGCCGCTCGCCTCGCCGGTGCCCATCATCGCGGCGCCCATATCGAGCATGATCGCGCGGACATCTGCGAAATCGAGATTGATCAGGCCGCCGCGGACTATCAGATCGGTGACGCAGGAAATGCCGGCATGCAGCACCTGATCGGCAAGCTCGAACGCCTGCGCGAACGTGGTCTTCTCCGTCGCGATCCGAAAGAGATTCTGGTTCGGGATCGCAATCAGCGTGTCGACGTTCTTTGCGAGCTCGGCGATTCCGGCCTCGGCCGCCCGCATGCGTCGCTGTCCCTCGAAGTGGAACGGTTTGGTGACGACGCCGACGGTCAGAATTTTCATCTCGTGCGCGACGCGCGCCACGACCGAGGCGGCACCCGTCCCGGTGCCCCCGCCCATGCCGGCGGCGACGAAGACCATGTGGCAGCCTTCGATCACATCGCGGAGTTGTTCGACGGCTTCTTCGGCGGCGGCCGCGCCGATTTCCGGTTTGGAGCCGGCGCCGAGCCCCTCGGTGAGCGTGACGCCGAGCTGAATTCGGGTTTCAGCTTCCGACGCCGCAAGCGCCTGTGCGTCCGTGTTCGCGACGACGAAGCTGACGCCCTCGAGCCCGGCAGCAATCATGTTGTTGACCGCGTTGCCGCCCGCGCCGCCGACGCCGATCACGGCAATCCGCGGGGTCTTGTCGAACAGGGCCTTCGCGTCGGTGCCGAGGTCAACGATATCCGCCGCCGCGTCCGGCCCTGCCGCCTCGCTTGCATCCGGCGTCACCGCCTCGCGCGTGTCCAGCGTCGCGCCGGCATCCTTGTCCATGTCAGCCATGACCGTTCTGTCCCCCGAGATCATGTTCCCGTGCGCCGCGCATCATCGCGGTCGTCGTCCCAAAGGCTCTGACGGAGCCAGCGGCCCATCTGAGCGAAGATCGAAGTCTGTGCCATCGCGTTCGCGTCGAGTGTGCGCACCGGGTCTGCTCCCGGACGCGGCGCCGTGAGTCGCAAAAGCCCGAGCGCTGCCGTGTGCGCCGGTGTCGTTTCATCTTCGGCGAGCCCGTCGATGGTTCTGGGGCTCGCAATACGGATGTGCATGTCGAGCCGTGATTCCGCGAAGTCGCGCAATCCGGTCAGCGCCGCCCCGCCGCCGGTGAGAACCACCTGATCGCTCGCGAAATCGCGCATGCCGCTGCGGGTGAGCCGATCGCTCACGAGGTCGAGCAGCTCCGCGATCCGGGGGCGCACGATCTCCTGCAACTCGCGTCGCGACACCTCGTAGAGCCCGACCTCGTCGGCATCGACCACAGGGTAAGAGACCATTTCGCGCTCGTCAGACTGCGCGGTCACGAGGCTCGCGTGGAGTGTTTTCAGGCGCTCGGCCTCTTCGATCGGCGCCCCGAGCCGGCGGGCGATGTCGAGCGTAATCTGATGCGCGCCAAGGGCGATCGCATCGGCGTGGATGAAATGCCCTTCCGCAAACATCGCCATGGTCGTCGTACCCGCGCCGAGATCGATACACAGGCAGCCAAGGCGCGCCTCTTCATCGGTGATGGCCGCGGTCGCGCTCGCAAAGGGCGTGGCGACGAGGCGGGAGACATCCAGGTAGGCACGGTCGATCAGCGCGGTGAGATTGCGTAGCGGGGAGACATCGGCGGTCACCGCATGAAGATCGGCGGTCAGACGATCGGCGAGCATGTCGCGGGGGTCGGCGACCCCGTCGCTCTCATCGATCCCGAAGCCGAGCGCGTTCAGGTGCAACAGGGTCCGGCCATCGCTGGCGGCGAAGTTGCGGCCCGCCTCGAACAACCGGTCGACGTCTGCTGCGCTAACTCTTTCTCCCACGACATCGGCTGAGACGGTGAAGTTTGCGGAGGCGAGCCTGCCGCAGGAGACGGCGATCGCGATCTGCTCGATCTCGCGCCCGGCAGACGCCTCGGCTTTCGCAATGACCCGGCGGACCACGTCTTCAGCGCGCGCGAGGTCAACGACGCTGCCCGCTTTGATGCCGGCGGAGCGCAATTCAGCCGAGCCGATCACCCGTGCGTCGAGCGGTGCGCCGGGTCGGGCAGCATCGACCGCATCGCCATCGACGGCTGCGACGAGGCAGCAGGTTTTGGACGAGCCGATGTCGAGCACCGAGACGATGCGTTCGCGCGCTTCACCTGTGTGGGTCAACGCAGCCACTGCATGGATCTCGGTGGTGGACGATGACTGCCGGGCGCTCTTGCGTTTCATGAAGCGCGCCCCCCGCTTCGAGATGCGAGCGCGGTTGCGGCCGCAGGGCGAAGGCGCAGCGTTGGGCGGGAAGGGATGCGCAGGTCGACATGCGCGACGGTCTTCGGCGTAATCGCGGAGGTTGCAAGCAACGCGGTGAGCGATGCGAGCGCTGTCGGCATGCCCTCCTCGGGAAGCAGTATTTTTTCTCCGCCGTTGAGCACGAGGTTCCAACGCCGGTCCGCGACACGGACGGCACCTTTCAACCGCCGCGCGATCGCCGGATGCTGATCAAGGGCATCGAGCAGAGCACGCGCCGTCGGGCCGGCGCCGCGACCAGCGACACGGCGAAGCCCGTCGAGCGTGCCGCGAACTGATGGATCGTCAAGCCGCGCGAGCGTGCGGCCGTTGCGATCGATCACCCGCTCGCGTCCACCCAATTGCCAGATCGCGAACGGCACGCGTTCGCGCACCTCCAGCGTCACCATGTCCGGAAGGATGTGGACGACCCGCGCATCATCAATCCACGGCAGGTGCGCGAGCCGGGACCGCACATCGGCGGCATCGAAGGCGACGAGCGAACGCGGCGTTGACAGATCCATCGCCGCAATAATCTCCGCGACCGGGGTTCGGTCATGGCCGATCACTGCGATGCGCGACACGTCGAAGCCGAGCGTGACGAGCCCCTGATCCGCCGCGCTACGCATCGTATCGCGCAGATCAGTTGGCGCGTAGTGGAAAAAAATAGCGCCGGCGGCGACCGTCAGTGCAGCAGCCCATCCAAAGAGAACGCCGCGCATCGGCAGTGAGGAACCCGCTTGAACGGCGGGTCGCCCGGACATGTGTCCGTCGGCCGGTTCAGCACGCAGCGCGGTGTCGATCGCCGGTTTGCCGGGTCTGGCGCCGAACAACCGGTCAAGGTCAGGGCGCGCGGCGTGCGGACTTGGTGGGCCGAGCGGTTGCAGCAGCTTCCTGCCGGTCGTTGGGCGAGGGGCGGCGCGGGACACTTCCAGAAATGGCTCGGGCGACGCAGAAGGAGACGGTGTGTGGGATGGCATGCCCGGTCTGGCGTCGACATTGGGCTGGCAAGAGGCCTCGGTGCCCTCGAGGCGCGGCTCGAGGCTTGATGGTTGGAGCAGCTGGCGATGCGTTGCCGATGGCGCGGGCGTTCCCGCCGACGCTGCCGCCGATCGCGAAGGCTCATCGAGGCCGGGGCGCACATCGCCGAGCGGATCGCGCGCACGGCTCTCCAGCATCCGCGGGAGGCGGGCAGACGTCGCACGGTTCTTGCGGCCTAGCGGTTGCACCCCGCGTCCTCCACGATCCAGCTCACGAGCTCATCGAACGTCCAACCCGCGTGTTCAGCGAGTTCGGGAACAAGGGATGTCTCTGTCATGCCCGGCTGCGTGTTGGTCTCGAGGTAAATAAGCTCCCCATCACCGCCGGCGTCCGGGTCGAAACGAAAGTCGGACCGCGTCACACCGCGGCAACCGAGTTCTCGATGCGCCAACAGCGTTAATTTCCGGACATTCTCGTTAAGATTTGGTAAAATCTCTGCCGGCACGACGTGGCGCGAGCCGCCAACCGCGTACTTGGCCTCATAGTCGTAGAAGGCCGCGCCGCCGACCGGGAAGATCTCGGTGACGGCAAGCGCCTCATCGGCAAGCACCGCACAGGTCAGCTCGCGGCCGGGGACGTAACGTTCGATCATGAGAAGATCGTCGTCGTCGCCCTCATCCCTTAGGCGCGCGGGGTCGAAATTTGAGTCTGCAAGCACGATCGTGATGCCGACGCTCGATCCCTCGAGCGGGGGCTTGATGACGAACGGCCGAGACATCGGCTCGCCTTCCGCGACCTTGGCGCGGGGGAGAACGAGGTGATCGGCGACCGGCATCCCATGCGGTTCGAGCACGGTCTTGGCGCGCGCTTTGTCCATTGCGAGCGCTGAGGAGAGGACGCCGGAGTGGGTATACGGGATGCCCATGGTCTCAAGGAGACCCTGGATGCAGCCGTCTTCGCCGATGCTGCCGTGCAGCGCATTGAAGCAGACGTCCGGGCGATCAGCGGCGAGGCGCCGAGCGATATCGCGATCGACGTCGATGCGCAGAACCTCATAGCCAGCGCGCTCGAGCCCGTCCGCGCAGGGGTTGCCGGAAGAAAGCGATACCTCGCGCTCGGCTGACCAGCCGCCCATCAGAACAGCGACACGGTCAAAACGGCGCGTGCTCATGCCGTGTATGCCTCGGCGAGTGCGGGCCCCACCGGTCGGCCAGGCAACGGCTCTCCAATCCGTTTGATCTCCCATTCCAAAAGAATGCCCGAGTTATCCTCCACACGACGGCGGACGATTTCGCCGAGCGTCTCGAGGTCTTCGGCGCGGGCACCGCCGGTGTTGAGCATGAAGTTGCAGTGCTTTTCAGACATCTGCGCAGCGCCAACCGTGAGCCCGCGGCAGCCGGCTGCGTCGATGAGCTTCCAGGCGCTTTCGCCGGGTGGATTCTTGAAGGTCGATCCGCCGGTGCGCTCCTTGGTTGGCTGATGCTCTTCGCGATAGCTGGCGACGTCTTCCATCTCGCGCAGGATCTCGTCGCGTTGTCCGGCCTCGCCCTGGAACAGCGCCTCGGTGAAAATCACGTCCTCGGGCGCGCCACAGTGGCGGTAGGTGTAGGCGAGATCAGCCAGCGTGTAGGTGCCAACGCGCCCGTCGCGCGCGACGCCACGGGCCGCGATCAAGCGGTCTTTTGTCTCCGTTCCATGCGCGCCAGCGTTCATACGGAGCGCACCGCCGAGGCCGCCTGGGATACCGCGGTAAAACGCAAGCCCGGCGATCCCTGCGTCCGCGGCCATGCGCGCAAGCTTGACGTCCGGGATGCCGGTGCCGGCTCGAAGGCGATGTCCTTCTTCGACCGTAATCTCCGCGAAGCCGCGCGCCAGTCGAATGACGACGCCACGCAAGCCGCCGTCACGCACCAGCAGGTTCGAGCCGAGCCCGATCACGCGGACCGGAATTTCCGGTGCAAGTGCGGACAGAAATTCTGAAAGATCCGCTTCGTCGGCCGGGGTGAAAATCACCTCTGCCGGGCCACCGACGCGAAACCATGTGACGTCTGCGAGCGATGCGCCAAACGACAATCGCCCGCGCACTGCCGGAAGCGCCTCGGCCGTGAGCGCACCGCCGCTACTATGATCAACCGCGGGCGGTGATGCGGAGCTGGGCGACGACGTGCTCATGCGGTGATGCCTCCCTGCGCTGGCCGGCGTGGGCGTGCCGACCGGGTCTGCGAACAAGCGCTTCGCGCAGCGCCATGGAGACCGAATCAACCGCGCGCGTGAGCGCCCGTCCGACGTGCCCGGATTGCGACTTGTCGCGGCATCTCGGCCAGATTCGGTTAACGCGGCGTTAACTTCGGTTAACACGGTGCTCCGGCGGTTGCCGCGTGGCGCGACGTCGTCAGATCAGGCCGTTGCGCGACCGGCCGTCGCGAGCTGCCCCGGCAGCGCGTGCGACCACTCGGTGATCGAGCCAGCGCCAAGACCGATCACCAGATCGCCGGGCTGGACGATCTGCGACAGCACGGGCGCAAGTTCCTGTTCGACCTCGATGGCGATGGCGCCAGGTCCGCCATGCTCACGAATGCGCGCGGCGAGTGTGCGGTGATCGACGCCGTCAATCGGGGCTTCGCCTGCGGCATAGACCGGGGCCACCAGAACGGCGTCCGCATCGCCAAACGAGGCAGCGAATTCATCGAACAGGTCGCGCAGGCGGGTGAACCGATGCGGCTGCATGATCGCAATCACGCGGCCGCGGGCAGCATGCCGGGCGGCGTTCAACACCGCAGCGATCTCCACCGGGTGGTGGGCGTAGTCATCGAAGAAGTCGGCGCCGTTCCAACTTCCGGTGAAGGTGAACCGCCGTTTTACGCCACCGAACGAGGCAAGCCCGTGAACGATCTTGTCGTCGGGGAGGCCGACCTCTGCACCGACGGTCGCGGCCGCGAGGGCGTTCAGCATGTTGTAGTAGCCCGGGATCGGCAGCGTGAGCCCCTCGATCCGTCGCTGACCGCCTTTGACCCGCGGACCGCAAAGCACGTCGAATCGCGTGGTGCGGCCCTCGGCGCGGACGTTGTCGGGACGTATGTCGGCATCTTCCGCGACGCCGTAGGTGAGCACGCGGCGGCGGTTTTCACGGTGCAGCTCGGCGAGGAGCTCACGGACTACCGGATGGTCGATGCAGGCGACGGCACAGCCGTAAAACGGGATGCGCTCGAAGAACGTGCGGAAAGCGAGGTGCATCGCCTCGACGGTGCCGTAGTAGTCGAGGTGCTCGGGATCGATATTGGTCACGACGCCAATTTCGGTCGGCAGGCGGATGAAGGTGCCGTCACTTTCGTCGGCTTCGACGACCATCCACTGGCCGGTGCCGTGGCGGGCGTTCGTGCCCCAATCATTGATAATACCGCCGCTCATGGCAGTCGGGTTGAGCCCACCGGTCTCGAACAGATGCGCGATCATCGACGTGGTCGTTGTCTTGCCGTGCGTGCCGGTGACGGAGACGGTCGAGCAGAAGCGCATCAACTCGGCGAGCATCTCCGCGCGGCTGATGATCGGGATGCCCTTCAGGCGGGCGGCGTCGAGTTCCGGATTGCCCGGTTTCACAGCGGACGAGATGACCACGTAGCGTGCGCCGACGAGATTTACGGCGTCATGGCCGATGAAAACGCGGATGCCGCGTTGGCGCAGACGATCGACGTTGGCGCTTTCGCGCTGATCGCTGCCCTGAACCTCGTAGCCCAGCTCCATGAGGATTTCGGCGACGGCGCTCATGCCGATGCCGCCGATACCGATGATGTGGAACGGGCCGATGCCCTGTGGGATGCGCATGGTCTTCGTCCTTCCCCCCTCCGCGCGCCGCGTGGCCATGGGCCGTCGTCGCACAGGTCGCTTCGTCGCGCTTAGCGTTGGCGCTCAGCGCTGGCACCGCTAGCTGGTGAAAACGGCGCCGATACGTTTCACCAATCCGTCCCGGCGGCTTTCCCTTAGCGTGGCTCCACCTGACCGCGCCCGCCTGGCGCATTTTTCATGGCGCACACTAGCCACGATTCGCGTCCAGGTGCGGCGCCAGCGTCTTCGTGGCCAGGCGTGCGCCGCACTATCGGCGTACCGCCGCTATCGACCCGCCTTTGCAGGCCGCTGACTGGCAAGCTCCTCAGCGAGGTCTGCCAGTCGGTCGACCGCGTCGGGTCGTGCTTGCCCTGCGGCAGCAATCGCCGCTGCCCCGAGCCGATACGGCGCGTCCATCACCCCGCTCAACTCCGCGGCGAACGTCTGTGCATCGAGCGTTGCCTGCTCGAGACACCACGCCCCGCCGGCCGCTGCAAGCGCACGCGCGTTGCGAAGCTGATCATTGTCGATGGCATGTGGCAAAGGCACCAGAAACGAGGGGCGGCCGAGTACTTCGAGCTCGCTGACGCTCGATGCGCCGGCGCGTGCGACGACCAGATGTGCCGTTGCCATCCGCTCAGGCAGATCGGTGAAGAACGTGGCGAGGTCTGCGTCGACACCAGCGTCTGCGTAGGTGGCCCGTACACGCGCAATATCTTCGTCGCGGCATTGTTGTGTGACGCGGAGGCGCGCGCGCGTCGGCGCCGGAAGCAGACGGACGGCATCCGGCACCGTATCGGAGAAGTATCGGGCGCCTTGGCTGCCGCCGAACACCAGCAGGTTGAACGGGCCTTCAGGGGTCGCCGGCGCATACGGTCTGCCGGCGTGGGCACGCACGGTGTCGCGGACCGGGTTACCGGTATGGCGGATACGGGGGGCAAGTTTCGGGTCGATGGCAGCGGTATCAGCGAACGAGGTCGCGATCATGGTCACGCGCGATGCGAGCGCGCGGTTCGCCCGTCCCATGACGGCATTTGCCTCATGGATCGCAGACGGCGTGCCGGTCAGCCCGGCGGCTACGAGCGGAGGAAAAGTCGGATAACCGCCGAAGCCGATGACCGCAGCCGGGCGATGTTTGCGGATGAGTGTGCGGCTCGCGACCACGCCGCGCGAGAGGCGAATGACGGCGCGCAAGCTGGTGAGACTGACGCCGCGGAAGGTGGCCGCGGGAATGCGATGCGTCGTGCGAGCCGGGAAGTCGCTCCCATAGCGGTCGCCCCGCGCGTCAGTTACGAGATCGACAGTGTGGCCGCGTCGGCCCAGCTCCTCAGCGAGGGCAAAGGCCGGAAACAAATGCCCGCCCGTCCCTCCGGCGGCGAGGAAGAACGTTTCAGCCATGGGTCAGAGCTCCGACAAATGGGGTCTGCGGACAGGTGGGAGGCGGGTGTACGCCGCGATTTGAGGTGCGGTTATTCCGCAGCGCCTGCAACGGCGGCATCGCGAGGTTCCTCGGCCTGATCTGCATACCTTCCACGCCTAGTGTATCCGGTCGCCGTGTCCGAAACCTCGGACGATGCGACCGCGTCCGGGGACAACCAATCGACCGAGCGGCGCGTGAATGCCACCAGCATGCCCATCGCGAGGGCCGCAGCCGTGAGCGCCGAGCCGCCATATGAGATGAACGGGAGCGTCGTGCCCTTCGCCGGGAGCAAGCCGGTGTTCACGCCCATGTTGGCAAAGACCTGCATGACCAGCAGCGCCAGCAACCCGGCCGCCGCCGTGCGCGCGAAGCGATTTTCCGTCCGCCAGATCCGTGTCACAGCCCGTGCCGCGACAACGCCGTAGAGCCCAAGCAGCACGAGGCAGACGAGAATGCCGTACTCCTCGGCGATGACGGCGAGGACGAAGTCGGTATGCGCGTCGGGCAGGACCGACTTGATGACGCCTTCGCCGGGGCCGCGGCCGAACCAGCCGCCCTCCACGAACGACTGGACCGCGCGATCTACCTGGTAGCTGTCGTTTTCGCCCGCGAGCAAAAAGCTGTCGATGCGCCGGCGAACATGCGGAAGAAGGGCATACGCCCCGCCAGCGAGCCCGAGCCCGGCCACGCCGGCAGCGAGCGGCCAAACAAGCGCGTAGCCGGCTGCGAAAAACACCACGCCGAACAACAGCACGAGCAGAAGTGTCTGCCCGACGTCCGGTTGCGCGAGAAGAAGTGCGACGACCACGCCGGTCAATCCGATTGGGATGGCGAGGATTGCATGCCGCCCGGTACGCTGATGCGCCACGAGTGCCCAGGCCACCAGCACGACGAATGCCGGCTTCATGAATTCAGAGGGCTGCAGTGACCAGCCGGCGACGCGCAGCCAGCGGCGGGCGCCATTTATTTCCGGTCCACCGACGGCCAGCCACGTGAGCAGCCCCAACATCACCACCCCGAGCACCAGCGCGGTCCGACGGATCGTGCGCGGCGCGCAGAACGAGGCGGCGACCACGATGAGGACGCCAGCGCAGGCGTGCAACGCGTGGCGCTCGACGAAGGTGAAGGTGGCGTAGCCTTTTTTATCCGCGACCGTCGGCCCGGCTGCGAGCGAGAAGACGACGCCGGCCGCGATCAACGCGAGCACTGCCGTCAGCAGTGGGCGGTCGATCGTGAACCACCACTGCGCGAGGCCGGAACGATCCGATCGCGCAAACATCAGGCGCCATCCTCGGAGGTCCGAGCCGCAGCGTTCGGCGCGATGTCGGATCGTGGCTTGCCGGCCGCGCGGGCCTCGGCGGCGCTCACGAAGCCCGGGAGGTCGGCCAGCTTCGCCTTGAACGCATCGCCACGCGCCTCGAAGTCGGCGAACTGGTCGAAAGATGCTGCTGCGGGTGACAGCAGGACCACCGGCGATGTGCTCGGGCTTTGCGCTGCCGCTGTGGTCGCCTCGACGACCGCGCGGCCGACATCGCCGCTGATGGCAACGGGACAATGCCCCTCGAGTGTCGCGGCGAAATCCCTGGCGGCTTCGCCGACGAGAAACGCGCTTCGCACGCGCGGGAAGTGTTCGGCAAGTGGTTCGATGCCACCTTCTTTTGCCCGGCCCCCGGCGATCCAGAAGACATCGTCGAACGCGGCAAGCGCATGCGCGGCTGCGTCGGCGTTGGTGCCTTTGCTGTCGTTCACGAACAGGATGCGGCCGTCACGCTTCGGCAGATGGCCGACAAACTCCAGCCGGTGCGCAAGGCCGGGAAACGTTGCGAGTCCGTGCTGAAGCGCATCCGGCGGTGTGCCGACCGCGCTCGCGAGCATCCACGCCGCGGCGACATTCTGGCCGTTGTGCGCGCCGGCAAGCGCGATGTTGTCGGCAAAGGTGGCGGCTTCGATCCGGCGGTCATCGCGGCGGAGGAAAAGTCGTCCCTGCTCTGCGATGAGGTCCGCAATGATCTCCGCCGTGAGGTCGGCGGTGAGGTCGGCGGCATGAGCCGGGTCCTGCGACGCGGGCGTCGCCTCCGCCGTGATCGTCACGCGGGTCGCCGAGCTCGGAATGTGGGCTGCGATCGCCCGGCACAGCGGGTCGTCGAGTGCGACGACGGCGGTATCGCCCGCACCGAGTTGCGCGAAGATCCGCGCCTTGACGGCTGCATAGTTCTGCAGCGTGCCGTGGCGATCGAGATGGTCCGGTGTGATGTTGAGCAGGGCTGCAGCGCTCGGGTGCAGCGACGGTGTGAGGTCGATCTGGTACGACGACAGCTCGACGACATATACGCGCGTCGTGTCGAACTCGGGCAACCCAAGGACGGCATCGCCAATATTCCCGCCGAGGGCGCAGGGAACGCCGGCTGACATAAGCAGATGCGCGGTCAGCGCGCTCGTCGTCGATTTGCCGTTGGTGCCCGTGATCGCGATGATGCGCGGCGTGTGGCCGAGGTGCGATGCGGCGTCCGCCCGGGCGCGAAAGAACAACTCGGTGTCCCCGATCACGGCACAGCCGGCGGCTTGCGCAAGCGCTACGGTCCAGTGGGGCTGTGGGTGGGTCAGCGGTACGCCGGGCGAGAGCACCAGCGCAGCGAAGTTTGACCAGTCCGCGACCCGCAGGTCGGCGATCTCGACACCCAGCGCCGCGGCTCGGGATCGCCCCGTCTCGCCATCATCCCACGCGACGACGTGCGCCCCACCCGCGAGCAGCGAGGCGGCAGCCGTCAAGCCCGACCGACCGAGGCCAAACACAGCCACCCGTCGCCCGGCAAAACTCCGACAGACAATCATGGCGCGACGTTAGCCGGATTCGGAGTTCGGGTGGGATGCGTGCGGCGGGCGAGGCAGGCGCGGTGCCACGCGAACAGGTCTGGACGAGCCAGCACAGTGTAGGCCAGCACAAAAATGTCTTGGTTGGCCTTGGTCGGCAGCGTATCCGGCCGCGTCGTGAGTTGGCCATTCAGCGTGGGGGGAAGCGGTCGTGACGCAGCGCCCGGCAACCTTTGCCTACCGGCCCGATATCGACGGTCTGCGCGCAGTCGCCGTCATGGCGGTGGTTACCTACCATCTCGGGTTCGCACTGCCGGGCGGGTTCGTCGGCGTCGATATCTTTTTCGTCATCTCCGGATATCTGATCACTGCGCTCCTGCTCGACACGCGCGGCGCGCCCATGCGCGAGCTCATCCCTTTCTACGTGCGCCGCATTCGGCGTCTCCTTCCAGCGCTTTTTGTGGTGATCGTCGC